>NZLD01000066.1 GCA_002694095.1 Micrococcales bacterium
ACGCAAACACGCTACTAGGGGCGAGCGATTGCAGCAGGGGACGCATATTGATCCAAGCCCCGTGGGCGGGTGATCTACATCACGCTGATCGGGCCCGGCATGGGGAATTTTCCCCGCCACTCAGGGGTTTTCTTATATGAGTGCACCAGACTCAAATATTGTGCGCCTCAATTTGCAATTTGGGGTCAGGATGAGTCACACTGGAGTCTCAAGACCACCCGGAGGGGAGAGCGGCGGGAGCACTCCCGCCCCGACCCTGGCCGGAGAAGAAGAGAGCAAGGAGTGAAGCCACCATGGCTCGAGCAGTAGGTATCGACCTGGGAACGACCAACTCGGTCGTCTCGGTCCTCGAAGGCGGAGACCCCGTCGTCATTGCCAATGCCGAAGGTTCTCGGACCACGCCGTCCGTCGTTGCCTTCGCCAAGAACGGCGAGGTGCTCGTCGGCGAGGTTGCCAAGCGCCAGGCCGTCACGAATGTTGACCGCACCATCCGGTCCGTCAAACGCCACATGGGAACGGACTGGGCCGTCGAGATCGACGATAAGAAGTACACCGCGCAAGAGATCAGCGCGCGAACCCTGATGAAGTTGAAGCGAGACGCGGAGTCCTATCTCGGTGACGCGGTGACCGACGCCGTCATCACCGTGCCCGCGTATTTCTCCGACGCGCAACGGCAGGCTACGAAAGAAGCGGGCGAGATCGCCGGACTCAACGTCCTGCGCATCATCAACGAGCCGACGTCAGCGGCGCTGGCGTACGGGCTCGATAAGGGTGAGACCGAGCAGACGATTTTGGTATTCGACCTTGGTGGCGGAACCTTCGACGTTTCGCTGCTGGAAATCGGTGACGGAGTAGTTGAAGTCAAGGCCACCAGTGGTGACAACCACCTCGGCGGCGACGACTGGGACGACGCCGTAGTTGAGTGGATGGTCACGCAGTTCAAGAACGCGCACGGAGTCGACTTGTCCAAGGACAAGATGGCGATGCAGCGCCTTCAGGAAGCTGCCGAGAAGGCGAAGATCGAATTGTCGTCGTCCATGCAGTCGTCGATCAACCTCCCGTACATCACGGCAAGCGCCGAAGGGCCCTTGCACCTCGAAGAGTCGCTGAGCCGGGCTCAATTCGAGTCGATGACAGCCGATCTCCTCAAGCGGACCAAGGCTCCCGTGGAGGCCGTGATCAAGGATGCCGGCATCAACGTCGACTCCATCGATCAGATCGTCCTCGTCGGCGGTTCGACCCGCATGCCTGCTGTCGCGGATCTCGTGAAGGAGGTCACCGGCAAGGAAGCCAACAAGGGTGTGAACCCGGATGAGGTCGTCGCGATCGGAGCTGCCCTGCAGGCAGGTGTCCTACGCGGCGACGTCAAAGATGTGCTGTTGCTGGACGTGACGCCGCTGTCGCTGGGTATTGAGACCAAGGGCGGCGTGATGACCAAGCTCATCGAGCGCAACACCACAATCCCGACTAGGCGCAGCGAGATCTTTACGACAGCTGAGGACAACCAACCGTCGGTGTTGATTCAGGTCTATCAAGGTGAGCGGGAGATGGCTGCGTACAACAAGCAGCTCGGCACCTTCGAACTGACTGGTCTGCCGCCGGCTCCCCGGGGTATTCCGCAGATCGAGGTCGCCTTCGATATCGATGCCAATGGAATCGTGCATGTGTCCGCAAAGGACACCGCGACGGGCAAAGAGCAGTCGATGACTATCTCTGGTGGCAGTTCGCTGTCTAAGGAAGACATCGATCGCATGATGCGCGACGCCGAGCAGCATGCCGAGGAAGACAAGGAGCGCCGCGAGGAAGCAGAGGTGCGCAACAACGCCGAAGCCCTCGTCTACCAGACGGAGAAGTTCCTCGCGGACAACGCTGACAGCGTTCCGGAGGACGCGAAGTCCAATGTCGAAGAGCCCCTCGGTGAGCTCAAGGCAGCGATCGAAGCAGGTGACCTCGCGGCCATGAAGGCGGCGACAGACAAGGTCGCTCAAGCGAGCCAGGCGCTCGGTGCCGCGATGTACACCATGGCGCAGCAAGAAGGCCAGGACGGCGCCGCCGCAGCGGAAGGTGCCGCAGAGGACGCCGCCGACTCCGCAGAGGAAGAGGTCATCGACGCGGAGATCGTGGACGAGGAAGAAGCGAAGTGACCGACCCCGGACATTCGGAAGAGGAGAACGCCGGCGAGGGCGTGCGCGTCAGCGACAAGCGCCGTATCGACCCGGAGACCTACGAAGTCCGGGAAGGTGTCGCCCCAACGTCCCTCACNGANGATGCACTGGCCGCGGAAGAAGCCGCGGCCAGTGCCATCGAAGGTGATGTGGTCGGCANCGAAGCNAAGGTCGCCGAGCTAACGGCCGATCTGCAGCGCGTGCATGCGGAGTACGCCAACTACCGCAAGCGGATCGACCGTGATCGAGAAGTAATGCAACAGATGGCCGTTGCATCGGCCCTCTTGGAACTGCTTCCGGTACTCGATGACATCGAGCGAGCACGGGAACACAACGAATTGGACGGTGCCTTTCGCACGGTTGGCGAGGGACTGGAGTCGGTTCTGACCAAGCTTGGGCTCGAGAAGTTCGGAGCCTNGGGCGAGGAATTCGATCCAACGGTGCACGAAGCACTGACGAGTGAAGACAGCGGCGANGTTTCCACGCCNACGGTGACCACCGTCTACCAGCCGGGCTACCGACTTGGTGAACGCATCCTGCGGCCGGCGCGCGTCGCCGTNGCTGGCGCCTGATTGTTCAGAGATCAAGAATCAAGAAGTAGGGGTTTGAGCGAAGGACCATGAACAAGGACTGGCTGGAGAAGGACTTTTACGCAACTTTGGGTGTGTCCAAAGATGCCAGTGCCGACGAGCTGAAGAAGAAGTACCGAACCCTCGCTCGCGAGAACCATCCGGATAANAACCCCGGAGACGCCGCAGCCGAGTCCCGCTTCAAAGATGTCTCTGAGGCCTACGACGTTTTGTCCGACCCTGCGAAGCGCAAGGAATACGACGAAGCTCGTACCCTTTTCGCCGGAGGAGGATTCCCCGGTGGAGGCTTCGGCGGTGCCGGCGGCCCCGGAGGTTTCGGNGGCGGCCAATACAACGTCAACGTTGAGGACCTCTTCGGTGACAGCGGNGGTGGATTCGGCGACTTCCTCGGTGGATTGTTCAACCGNGGGGGTGGNGGGCGTAATCGTCAGCCGCGGCGCGGACAGGACCTCGAGAGNGAANTGACTCTCTCCTTCGACGATGCNCTCGATGGGGTGACCGTNCCTCTTCGCTTGAGTAGCGATGCACCGTGCTCNANATGTAACGGGACTGGTGCGAAGGCGGGGACGGTTCCGCGCGTATGCCCTACGTGCGATGGAACCGGACAGACGNCGCGGAACGCTGGCGGCTTCGCTTTCGCCGAGCCATGCCCNTCGTGTCGNGGTCGAGGNCTCTTCGTCGACGATCCCTGCACCTCGTGCCGNGGNTCGGGGCGNGGAGTCAGCNCGCGAACGGTGCACGCNCGCATNCCCGCAGGCGTNAAGGACGGNTCGCGAATCCGACTGAAGGGCAAGGGNGGTCCCGGAGAGCGCGGNGGNCCGGCCGGAGACCTCTTCGTCGTCGTGCACGTGGACGACCACGCGATCTTNGGACGCAAAGGNAACAACGTCACGCTGACGGCACCGATCACCTTNAGNGAGGCNGCACTCGGNAGCCAGATCACCGTGCCCACACCGCGTGGCAATTCGGTGACACTGAAGATCCCCGCGGGAACGTCCACGGGTCGGGTTTTCCGAGTGCGCGGNAAGGGTGTTCGGGGGAAAGACGGAAAGAANGGCGATCTTCTGGTCACCGTGAACGTNGCCGTGCCGCAGAACATGACCGACGAGCAGCGCGACGCCCTGCAGACGTANGCGGATCTNGTGNCNGGTGAGGACCCCCGCANNGACTTGAGCGCACTGGCGGGAAANNCCAATGNCTGAGCAACGAGAGNCGTTCTCGGTCGCAAGNGACGCTCCCGTATANGCGATCTCCATCGCNGCGGAATTGGCGGGGCTCCANCCGCANACCCTGCGTCAGTACGACCGNGNAGGCCTTGTNAGCCCGACCNGGGTGGGCGGACGCAACCGCTTGTATAGCGGGCAAGACATTNTCCGACTGCGCGAGATCGCTCAACTGTCTGCCGAGGGCCTACCCCTCGAAGGCATTCGACGAGTGCTCGCGCTCGAAGAAGAAGTTCGCGAACTACGCCGCCGACTCGAGGAGTTCCGCGCAGATGCTTCGTCACGCGCCCTCGTCGTCTGGCAGCCGCATAGACGACAGCGTCGCCGCTAGTCGCTCTGCGCCACTCGAACCACAGAAAGGACACNACCATGGANATTCAATTCACCACGAAAGCCCAGGACGCNCTCGGNGCCTCCGTGCGCATCGCGGCTGGNAACGGCAACCCGCAGGTCGAACCGATTCATCTGCTCGACTCNCTTCTGCAGATGGGACCGGGAATCGCGACCGCGNTNCTGGAAGCNGTGGGGGCAGANACGNNTGCCCTNACCCGTGATGCACGAAACGCCGTCCANGCACTNCCGTCCGCTCAGGGCAGTTCCGTNGCGCAGCCGACNTTGAATCAGTCGGCCTTGAAGGTGCTGAACNCGGCGCANAGTCTGGCNACNGAGCGCGGCGACGANTACGTCAGCACGGAGCACCTGCTNATCAGCNTCGCCCANNAAGGTGGCCCCGGAGTGAGNGACNTGCTCGCCGCGGCGGGCGCGNCGGGTCCCGCACTCTTGGAGGCTCTNCANGAGATTCGTGGGNCTGCGCGCGTNACNAGCCAGGACCCAGAGAGCACGTTCCNGGCGCTGGAGAAGTACGGCGTCGACCTGACTGCTCGTGCACGTGAGGGCAAGATCGATCCCGTCATCGGCCGCGACAACGAAATTCGGCGAACGATTCAAGTTCTCTCGCGTCGGACGAAGAACAACCCCGTGTTGATCGGTGATCCCGGAGTCGGAAAGACCGCTGTTGCCGAAGGCTTGGCACGGCGCATTGTCGAAGGCGATGTCCCCACATCCCTGGCAGGCAAGACTCTCATTGCGCTGGACCTGGGGGCGATGGTTGCTGGAGCGAAGTACCGCGGAGAGTTCGAAGAACGACTAAAGGCGGTCCTCGATGAGATCAAGCAATCCGACGGTCAAGTAATCACGTTCATCGACGAACTTCACACCGTTGTCGGTGCGGGCACCGGCGGTGACTCGGCGATGGATGCCGGAAACATGCTCAAGCCCATGCTAGCTCGAGGGGAACTGCGCATGATCGGTGCGACAACGCTCGACGAGTACCGCGAGTACGTAGAGAAGGACGCGGCACTCGAACGCCGGTTTCAGCAAGTGCTCGTCGACCAGCCGTCCGTGGAGGACACCGTCACGATCCTTCGTGGGATCAAGGAGAAGTACGAAGCTCATCACAAGGTGGTCATCTCCGATTCAGCACTCGTCGCATCGGCCACCCTGTCCGATCGCTACATCACCTCACGCTTTCTGCCAGACAAAGCGATCGACCTTATGGACGAGGCCGCGAGTCGCCTGCGCATGGAAATCGACTCCTCTCCTGTAGAAATCGACGTACTGCAACGGCAGGTCGATCGACTTCGCATGGAAGAACTCGCGATTTCGCAAGAGACAGACGAGGCATCAAAGGAGCGACTCGAAAAGATTCGCGCGGAGATCGCCGACAAGGAGGAGGTGCTGCTCGGCATGCGTGTCCGATGGGATGCCGAGAAGCAAGGCCTCGATCGAATCGGCGAAATCAAGGTCCTCATCGATGATCTGCGAGCCGTCGCGAATAAGGCGCAGCGCGAAGGTGACTTCGAGCAGGCCTCACGAATCTTGTACGCGGAGATCCCAACGTTCGAAGAGGAACTCGAGAAGGTCACTCGGGAGACGAATGAGCGTGAAGCCACCATGGTGAAGGAAGAGGTCACCGCCGACGACATAGCTGAGGTGGTGGCCGCGTGGACGGGGATTCCCGCAGGTCGCCTCCTGGAAGGCGAGACGCAGAAACTTCTGCGGATGGAGGAAGAACTCGGACGCCGCGTGGTCGGTCAGTCCGAAGCAGTTAGGGAAGTATCCGATGCCGTGCGGCGCTCGCGGGCCGGCATCGCCGATCCGAATCGACCCACCGGCTCCTTCCTCTTCCTCGGTCCTACGGGTGTGGGGAAGACCGAACTAGCCAAGGCCCTTGCGGAGTTCCTGTTCGATGACGAGCGCGCGATGGTGCGCGTCGATATGAGCGAGTACTCCGAAAAGCACTCGGTTGCTCGGCTCGTCGGCGCCCCTCCGGGGTACGTCGGTTACGAAGAGGGTGGGCAACTTACGGAGGCCGTGCGTCGCCGTCCCTATTCGGTGATTCTGCTTGACGAAGTGGAGAAGGCTCACCCGGAAGTCTTCGATGTGCTGCTGCAGGTTCTCGATGACGGCCGTCTCACCGATGGGCAGGGTCGCACGGTGGACTTCCGCAATTCGATCATGATCCTCACGTCCAACATGGGTTCGCAGTTCTTGATTGACACCGACGTGCCGTTCGATGAACGCAAGGATCAAGTGCTCGCTGTTGTCCGGCAGCAGTTCCGGCCGGAGTTCTTGAACCGACTCGACGCGATGGTCATGTTCAATCCGCTGGATCGTCAAGAGTTAATGCGTATCGCTCGGATCCAAATCGAGCAGCTCCAGCGACGCCTTGATGAGCGCCGCATTTCGATCGTGTTGACCGAGGAAGCCCAACAGTGGTTGGTCAACACCGGATTCGACCCGATCTACGGCGCACGACCCCTTCGACGGCTGGTGCAAACGGCGGTCGGCGACAAGTTGGCGGTGGCAATCTTGTCAGGTGACGTCAAAGACGGTGATTCTGTGACCGTTGGGGCTGACCCCGATGGGTCGGGCCTGATGCTGCAAACCTAGGGACACCTCTTTGCGGCCGAGGGCAATGTTTCTGTGCCGAGGGCAATGTTTCTGCACCACAAGCAACAGCGGTGTCAGGGTTGATGGCGGTGGGCTGGGCGTTTGCGCAGACCCGCAGCGTGCAGGGCTTGCACGATTGCCCGAGAGTCCACCGGCTGCGCTCCCTCTGCGATGGCGCAATCCCGCAGCTCGTCGGTGATGTCGTAATGGTCGCCACCGAAGGAGCGCTCGGGTAGCGCCAGACGAGCAGCGAATGCGTGAAGCTCATCGAGAGAGGCGTCGCTGATCAAGTGCGCCCACAGCCGACCGCGCCAGGGCCACACCGCGGAGTCAACCAGGATCGTCATGAGGCCAAACCTGTCGACAGTTGATCGAGTGCTTGTTCGAGGACCGCGGGCTGCTTGCAGAAGGCCCACCGCACATAGGGCAGTCCGACGGTCGAGTCGTCGCACAGGAGTTGGTGCGGGATCGCAATGACCTTGGCTCGATGCGCAGTGTCGCGACAGAACGTTGCACCATCGTCGTATCCGAGTGGCCGCACATCGGTGGTAACGAAATAGGTGCCTTGGGAGGGGACGACACCGAGGCCACAACGAGCAAGCCCGTCGCTGAGTAAGTCCCGCTTGTGGGCGAGGTCCTGGCGAAACTCGGTGAAGTAGGTGTCCGGAAGGCGAAGACCGTGAGCGATCGCGTACTGAAACGGTCCCCCCGAAACAAACGAGAGGTGCTGCCGCACAGCGGACACGGCACGAATGAGCTCGTGAGGACCGTAGGCCCAACCCACTTTCCACCCGGTGAACGAGAACGACTTTCCACCCGATCCGATGGTGACCGTCCGTTCCCACATTCCTGGCAGCGTGGCGATGGGGATGTGGTGATGATCCTCGAACCACAGGTGCTCGTAGGCCTCGTCGCTGATGACGAGCAGGTCATGCTCCATGGCCACCTCGGCTACCGCTTCGAGTTCGTCACGGGTGAAAACGACACCCGTGGGGTTGTGGGGTGAGTTCAGCAATAGCACCTTGGTGCGAGGAGTAATCGCCGCGCGAAGCTTGTCGATGTCCGGACGCAACCCCCGGCCGGACAGGGGCACTCCCACACGCACGCCACCGGCCAGCGATACCCCGGCCGCGTATATGTCGAAGCGCGGCTCGAACATGACAACTTCGTCGCCGCGCTCGACGAAGGCGAGCAGGGTTGACTGCAGCGCCTCAGATGCACCGGTCGTCACAACGACTCCGGAATCAGAGTCCACTGACAACCTGTAGAAGCGTGCCGAGTGCTCGGCAATTGCCTGTCGAAGATCGGGAACACCGGGCGCGGGAGGGTATTGGTTCCCACGACCATCCGCGATGCATGCCCGCGCGACCTCTGCGACCTCCGCGGGACCGTCGGTATCGGGAAATCCTTGGCCGAGGTTGATCGACCCGGTCCGTCGAGCGAGGTCCGACATTTCCGCGAAGATGCTGGTCGCGTGTTCGCGCATTCGCGCGACGAGGAGCGGTGGCTGTCCCTGCACCTTCCGAACGCTAGTGGCCTTACCGTGGGGGTGTGGAGTACGTGGACGTCGTTGGACCCGATGAAGGGGTAGGTGAGTGGCGGCTCGGTGCTGCCGCTGACGAGGTCCTCGCCGATATCGCTAACCGCGCCGCCGAGAACGACGCCCGTGGCATTGACCGCGCACAGATCGATGCGCTCGCGGCCGTGGGCCTGGTGGGCACGGCTCTCGACCCTCCCGCGCGTCAGCGAGAAGTAGCCGAACGCATAGCGATGGTGGACGCGTCGGTGTGGTTCTGCTGGGCGCAGCACCAATCACCCTTGAGGACGTTGGCTGCCGCTGAGCCGGCAGACCATGCACCCCTGGTCGATGAGATCAAGGCACGCTGGTTAGCGGGGCTCTCGGATGGATCGAATGTGGGCGCGGTTGCTTTCGCTCACCTCCGGCGGCCCGGACCTGCCAACCCCGTTGCTGAGCGGGTGCACGGTGGGTGGTCGATCACGGGGACTCTCGACTGGGTGACGTCGTGGGATATCGCCGACGTGATGTTGTTGATGGTGCGCGGAGCGGGGGACTACGCCGATTCGATTATCTGCATGTATCTGGCGGCGGGACGAGATCCTGCCTACCTCGAGGGGCTCCATGTCCATGAGCCGTTGGAGCTGCTAGCCATGTCCGGAACACACACCCGCCCGATGACCCTCGAGGGCGTCATGGTCCCGGATACGAACGTCGCCGCCGTGAAGGATTTCCACGAGTGGGTCAAGGTGGATGCGAAGAAGACGCTCGACGCGAATCCGGCCACCTTCGGCATCGTGCGGGGTGCGGTGTCGGAACTGCATGCGATCGCTGAGCGTCGCAATGACTCTCAGATGCGTGACCTGGTCGCCACCATGCGATCGAAAACTATCCGACTCCGTCGTGACGTTTACGCCGCTGTCGAGGCTGATGGTGCCGATCAAGCCCGGCTCGCCTTGCGTGCGGAGTCGTTGGATCTCGCAACCCGAGCGGCGACCGCGGTGATCACTGCGAAGGCTGGAGCCTCCATGCAGCGCGGCTGCACCGCGGAGCGACGACTTCGCGAAGCGATGTTCTTGCAGGTGCAAGCGCAGACGGCGGCGACGCGGTACGCATCGCTCGCGCTGATCGAAGGACAGATGTAGAGCGGCCACCGTCCAGCGACACCCTGTCTGCGCGACGATGCTGAATCCGTCATGCTGTGCGGATGGTTGAGCCTGCCGAAGCGATTCATTCGTCACCCGTCGCTCTGGTGACGGGTCCGACGGCAGGAATCGGCCGAGCATTCGCCACCGAACTCGCACGGCAGGGCCATGACCTTGTCTTGGTCAGCAGAGACGAGAGTCGATTGCAGACCGTGGCGCGAGAACTCGAAGCGCAGTTCGGTGTGGCAACAACAGTCATCGCGGCGGATCTTTCGATCGCGGCAGATCTCACACGGGTCGAAGAGTTCGTTTCGGAGCATCGTGTGGACGTACTGGTCAACAACGCCGGGTTCGGGATTCGCGGTGGCTTCCTGGCGAATGACGTGGATGTGGAACAGCAACTGCTCGAGGTGATGGTGGTTGCGGTGATGCGACTGACGAGGGCAGCACTTCCGGGAATGGTCGAACGGCGCCGCGGGTACGTCTTCACGGTGAGCAGTGTTGCGGGATGGATCGCAGGAGGGACCTACTCGGCGGCGAAGGCGTGGGCGACGGTGTTCACCGAAGGCCTCCAAGCGGATCTCGCAGGAACCGGAGTGCGAGCTGTTGCGGTGTGCCCCGGCTACACCCGAACGGAATTTCACGCCCGTGCCGGAATCAACATGGGGTCGATTTCTGATGCCCTGTGGCTTGATGCCGACGATGTGGTCTCGCAGGCCCTGCGCGATGCCCGTGCCGGTCGCGTCGTGAGTGTGGCGGGATGGCAATACAAGGCACTGAGCGTCCTGTTGGGTGTCCTGCCTCGCCCAGTCATTCGGCTCGTGGGTCAGTCCGGTCAGATCGCGGCTCGGTTCGGCCGCGATCGGTAGTTGCGGTGCGGTCCTTTAGCCACCGTTGAGAATTCGTAGAACCTCATCCTCGGGTCGTTGTGACACCACCCACTCCCAACCGGAGAGGCGGACAACCGAGGACACGTCCGTGGAGTTCGCGTACACAACCGAGACCGGGCAGTCGGGCCAGGTGTCCGAGGACGCCGGCAGATGAGGATCGATGAGCACATAGGAGCGGACCCGTCGATGTTGACTACGCATGGACAACGCAACTGCAGGAAGTGCGAGGCACGTGGGGCCGTAGGCGACGAAGGTGACGGGCTCCGGGCAGTGCACGCTCATCAGGGCAGCGCACAGTCGTTGGGCGTAGATGGGTGTGTGGAGATGCGCGACGTTCTGATGCGCGACGTCTTGATCCGCACCACCGTTCTCCGCGATAGCGAGATCCACGAGCTGGAGATCTGGAGCGTCTGACTCGTCGAAAGCAGTGCGCAGAGTTCGGGTGAGGTCGCTTCGTCCACGCCACGACGCCTCGGGCAAGACGATGACACCGCCGCCCGCATCGAACATGCCGTTAACAGTAGGCCCGGCTGTCTAGGGTGAAGGCATGTCGTCGACAGTCGCATGGACCTCTCTTAGGCAGCAGATCGTTGATAAGGCGGTGGTGCACGGAAAGGTCATACTCTCGAGCGGTCGCGAGGCCGACTATTACGTCGACCTGCGCCGGGTGACGCTGGATGCCGTCGCCGCCCCGTTGGTGGGAGACGTCATGCGTGAGGTGACGAGCGATTGGGAGTACGAAGCCGTCGGCGGATTGACCCTCGGTGCCGACCCGGTAGCGACAGCAATGTTGCATTCGGCCGCGCGGGCTGGGCGCGAACTGGACGCTTTCGTGGTCCGTAAGAGCGAAAAGACCCATGGCCTCCAGCGACGAATCGAAGGTCCGGATGTGTCGGGACGCCGCGTGCTGGCCGTTGAGGACACCTCGACGACCGGCGGATCGGTACTCACGGCGGTCGACGCTCTCCTTGAGGTGGGGGCGATCGTTACCGGGGTGGCGGTGATCGTCGATCGAGGCGCTGGACCGGCTATTGAGGAGCGCGGTCTGGAGTACCGGGCGGCCTACTCTCTGGGTGACCTCGGTCTTGGATGAGCAGAGCATCGGACCTGGACAAGGACCATGGGTGGGGCCGTGGCCGGATGACCCGCGGCTCGACCCCGATCTGCTGAAGCACGGAGACCACCGCAATGTGGTGAATCAGTATCGATTCTGGAAAGTAGAAGCGATAGTCGAGGACCTGGATAGCAAGCGTCACCCGATGCACGTAGCGATCGAAAACCTCGAGCACGATTTCAATATCGGGTCCATCGTGCGCACCGCCAACGCGTTTCTCGCACGGGAAGTCCACATCGTGGGGCGGAAGCGATGGAACCGTCGTGGCGCCATGGTGACCGATCGCTATCAGAACATCCGCCACCATGAGTCGGTCGACGCACTATCGGCCTGGGCGAAAGAGAACGAGGTTCCCATCGTCGGTCTCGACAACGTTCCGGGCGCGATCTCGCTGGAGACGTTCGATATGCCGCGGTCGTGTGTGCTGTTCTTCGGGCAGGAAGGACAGGGATTGTCCGAGGCTGCGCAGCGCGCCTGCAGTGCGACGGTGTCCATCGCGCAGTTCGGATCGACCCGTTCGATCAACGTCGGTGCGGCAGCCGCTATCGCCATGCATGCCTGGATTCGACGCCACACATTCGGGCAGGCGCCGACCGAGAAGCAGTAGTCGAGAGCTCTCCTCCGTTGGTCAATGGCTGGTCTGGCGATCAGTAGGATTGAGGCTCACTGGCAATACATCCAGGAAGGATCTCAATGAACCAGGAGATGGCGGAAAAGTTCCGCTCGGCCCAGGGATTTATCGCAGCTCTCGACCAGAGCGGCGGTAGCACGCCCAAGGCCCTCAAGCTCTATGGAATCGAGGAGAGCGAGTACTCCGGCGACGACCAGATGTTCGATCTCGTGCACCAGATGCGCACCCGCATCATCAAGAACTCCGCGTTTAACGGAGATCGGGTGCTCGCGGCGATCCTGTTCGAAGGCACGATGGATCGCGACATCGACGGTGTCGGGTCCGCCGAGTACCTGTGGAATTCCAAGAACATCGTTCCGGTCGTCAAGGTAGATAAGGGGCTTGCTGACGAGGAGAACGGCGCGCAAGTAATGAAGCCGATGCCGGAACTCGACGCGCTCCTCTCGAGAGCCCGCGAGAAGGGTGTCTTCGGTACGAAGATGCGCTCGGTCATCAAGGACAACAACGACGCTGGCGTTGCTGCCGTCGTGAACCAGCAGTTCGATATCGGGTTGCAGATTCTCGACGCAGGGCTCGTTCCCATCATCGAGCCGGAGGTGGACATCCACAGCGCCACGAAGGCGGAGATCGAAGAATCACTCCGGGACAAACTCGCTGCGTCTCTCGACAGTGTTCCCGAGGGCAAGCAAGTCGTCTTCAAACTGTCATTGCCGAGCCAAGCGAACTTCTACGCGCCGCTCATCGACCATCCCAAGGTGATGCGTGTCGTTGCTCTCTCGGGTGGATATTCCCGGGACGAGGCCTGCACCATGCTGGCGGCCAACCACGGAATGATTGCGAGCTTCTCGCGTGCGTTGAGTGAAGGCCTCACAGCTCAGATGAGCGAAGAGGAGTTCACTGCCACTCTCGACGCCGCGATCGCCGAGATCTACGCGGCCTCGATTACCTAACGCGCGGTCAATAAGGAACAGCTCCGTCGAGTCCACCGGTGATACCGCCGGTGGACTCGACCATTGGTGGCGACGTCTTCGCATGTTGGGCTGAGTGTTAGCCCGAGTCCTGGCCGGCGTGTCAGCCCGCGTGCCAGTCCACTTGTCCGATCGTCGACCGAAGCCAGCGAGGCTAGCGCCGCAAGAAGTCGGAGATGAGCGCAGCGAACTCCTCGCTGCGCTCGATCTGAGTCCAATGGCCACATCGTCCGAATACGTGCAATTGAGAGTTATCGATCAAATCGAGCAGACGAAGAGAGGTTTCTAGAGGGATCACCTGATCGTCGCGCCCGTGAACAAGCAGTGTGGGCGTCGCAATTCTTCTCACCTGATCCTCCGGCAGGCACAGGGCGTCGAGTGCGGCTTGCCGCGGCTCGGGGAACATCGCGTGGAACGCTTCTTGAACGCCGGGGCGGATGCTGGCGTGGTAGCGCAATGCTGCCAGGTCGTCGCCGAGCAAAGACTTGTCGTACGCGAAAAATTCCATGATCGCGCGCATGTTCTCCACGGACGGCTCGTAGCCCCACACAGCATCCAGGCCGCGCGTGATGCCGAATGAAACGCCGACGGCACCCATGAGAACCATTCGGTCGACTCGGTGCGGGTGATGTGCGGCTAACGAGAGAGCCAGGGCGCCACCGAAAGAGTTGCCGACGACGTGCGCGCGCGCGACTCCCAGTGCATCGAGAACGTCGACCGCGTGCGCGGTCCACGTCTTGAGATCGTAGGAAACATCCGCGGGCCGCTCGGTGAAGCCGAAGCCGACGATGTCGGGAGCGATCACCGTCATTTCTTGTTCGAGATGGGGAATCGTCAACCGCCAATTGGCGAATGCGGACACTCCTGGACCGGAGCCGTGCAGCAAGAGCACCGTGTCCGACAATGTCGAGTGGCGCCGGATGTGAACATTCGTCTCGATTCCGCCCGCAAGAATCACTTCACCGATTTCGGCAGACTCGGTAGCGGACGTCATTCACGCATGGTGGCACTAACCTGTGGACGTGGGTGCCGATTCGGATGTTCTCGTTATCGGGGCGGGGCTCGCGGGTGTGGCAGCGGCCGTCGCGGCCCAAAATGCGGGGCTCGATGTGCGGGTCGTTGATCGGGGACGACGCCCGGGCGGTCGCATGGCATCCCGGCGGCTGCGCGAGACGGGAACGGATTTCGATGGTCGCGTTGTCGACCACGGGGCGAGTTACTTCACTGTTCGTGACGCGGACTTCACGGAGGTGGTCAACTCACTGATCGACCGAGGAATTGTGCGCCCGTGGACCGACACCTTTCATGTCTACAGCGAAGGGGCAATGTCCGGCGTGCGCACAGGCCCGATGCGATACGCGGCATCGGGCGGATTGCGAACAGTGGTGGAAACACTCGCCGAAGACGTGACCCACCTCGAGTGCGACCGTCACGTCGATCGGGTGGAGATCGCGGCTCACGCAGTGTCCGTCGAGGGCCAAAGTGCTTCGTCCCTTGCACTGTGTACGCCGCAACCGCAGGCGGAGCGAATCGTTCCGCCCGGCGTGCTGCCGGATGTCGGTATCACGTGGGAGCCCGTGATCGCGGTGACGATGATCTTCGAACAGCAGGAGTGGATCGACATCGATGGCGTCTTCGTCAATGATGATCCGATCATCACGTGGATCGCCGACGACGGCAGTCGGCGAGCTGATGCTGCGCCCGTGCTTGTGGCACACGTGAATCCGGTCTTCGCCGCGGGGCACCTCGACGACCCCAGCGGTGTTCTGCCACAAGCCATCGCGGCCGTTCGCCGCATACTGGACATCGACCCATTGCCCGTCTGGACGTGGGCGCATCGGTGGTCTCTCGCGAAACCGATCGCCGCCCTCGATGAGGACTGCTGGCTGCACCCGGAACTCCCGGTCGGCCTTGCCGGCGACGCCTGGGCAGGCGGGCCACGGGTGGAGGCGGCGTGGCTTTCTGGCCGAGCTCTCGGCCGAGCCCTTGCGGTGGGGCACTCCTCATAGTCATCCGATAACCTCTTCACTCGTGCCTGCGCTCGTGCTCGTCGGCGCCCAGTGGGGTGACGAGGGCAAAGGAAAAGCAACCGACCTGCTCGGTGGTCGTGTCGACTTCGTGGTTCGGTACCAAGGCGGGAACAACGCAGGGCACACCGTTGTCGTCGGCGATCGAACGTTCGCCCTCCACCTTCTCCCAAGCGGGATCCTCACGCCCGATGTGACACCGGTGATCGGCAACGGAGTTGTCGTTGACCCCGAGGTGCTCTTCGAAGAGATCGAAGGGTTGCGCCAACAAGGCGTCGACACCTCTAAGCTTGTGATCAGCTCAAACGCGCACCTGATTACGCCGTACCACGTGACACTCGACAAGGTCACCGAGCGATTCTTAGGCAAAAGCAAGATCGGCACGACGGGGCGAGGTATCGGGCCGACCTACAGCGACAAGATCGCGCGCATCGGGATCCGGGTGCAAGACCTCTTCGACGAGTCGATTCTGCGGCAAAAGGTCGAGGGGGCGCTAGCCAACAAGAATCAGGTACTCGTCAAAGTCTTTAATCGGCGAGCGATTGAAACAGATTCGATTGTCGAAGGGCTACTGACGTACGCCGATGCGTTACGGCCGATGGTCCGGGACACATCGATGCTTCTCAACGAAGCACTCGATGCTGACAAGGTCGTTCTCCTCGAGGGTGGTCAAGGGACCCTTCTGGATGTCGACCACGGAACGTATCCGTTCGTGACATCGAGCAACCCGACATCGGGAGGCGCGTGCACGGGAAGTGGGATCGGACCCACTCGAATCACGCGTGTGATTGGAATTTTGAAGGCGTACACCACCCGTGTGGGGTCCGGACCATTTCCAACCGAACTGTTCGACGACGATGGCGAGCGTCTGCGCACCATCGGTGGGGAGCGTGGTGTGACCACGGGACGAGATCGTCGATGCGGCTGGTTCGATGCGCCTATTGCTCGATATGCAACGCGAGTCAATGGTCTGACCGACATCTTCCTGACCAAACTCGATGTGCTTACGGGTTTCGAGAAGGTCCCCGTGTGTGTGGCGTACGACGTTGAGGGCACGCGGATGGATGAATTGCCGGAGTCTCAGACGGCGTTCCATCACGCGAAGCCGATCTACGAATACCTTCCTGGCTGGCAAGAAGACATCTCGCAGGCTCGCTCGGTCGACGACCTGCCGGCGAATGCCCGCAGCTATGTGGAGTTCCTTGAGAGCGTCTCGAATTGTCGCATTAGTGCGATCGGTGTCGGGCAGGACAGAAACGCCACTATCTCCATCCACGATTTGATCGACTGATTCGGTTCTCGGCGCCCATGTGGCCGGGCACCGGGAACGGCTTCTTGGACCGACTTTCGGGTCGATTGCCGCCCGTATTGTCCTGAACATGAGTTCGGTTCTACGCTTCGTTCACCACTTGGTACAACGAGGAGTTGGCATGTCGTTTTCCCCCGATCCCGCCCAGGGCAAGCACGTCTTCGACCTGGACCGTCAGTACGTTTTCCATTCGTGGAGCGCCCAGGGTGCTTTGAACCCGATGTGCATCGCGGAGGCCGAGGGTTCGTACGTCTGGGACTACGACGGCAACAAGTGGCTGGACTTCTCCTCTCAACTGGTGAACGTGAATATCGGCCACCAGCACCCGAAGGTGATTGCCGCGATCCAAGAGCAGGCCGGGAAGTTGTCGACGATCGCTCCGCAGCACGCGAACGACAAGCGTGGTGAAGCTGCCAAGCGCATCGTTGAACTCGCTGGGCTGAATATGGCGAAGGTCTTCTTCACCAATGGCGGCGCCGATGCGGTGGAGAACGCGATCCGCATGGCGCGGATCCATACGCACAAGCACAAGGTGCTGTCGACCTACCGCTCCTACCACGGCAACACAGGCGCGGCGATCACTGCGACCGGTGATCCGCGGCGCTGGCCGAATGAGTACGCGAGCCAACACGTGCATTTCTTCGGCCCGTACCCGTATCGCTCACCGTTCTGGTCGGACAGTCCCGAGCAAGAGACCGAACGTGCGCTGCAACACCTCGAGCAGGTCATCCAGTTCGAAGGCCCGAACACCGTCGGCGCGATCATTCTGGAATCCGTCGTCGGAACCGCCGGCATCCTGGTGCCGCCGCCGGGATATCTCGAAGGTGTGCGGGCGCTGGCCGACAAGTACGAGATCATGTGGATTGCCGACGAGACCATGTCCGGTTTCGCGCGTACCGGTAAGTGGTTTGCCTTCCAAAACTGGGATGCCCAGCCAGACCTCATCGTGTTCGCGAAAGGCTCCAACTCCGGCTACGTTCCGGTGGGCGGTGTCGTCATCTCCGCGGACATCGCCGCCACGTTCGACGACCGCGTGTTCCCCGGTGGCCTCACCTACTCCGGGCACCCACTCGCCACCGCCTCCATCGTCGGATCCATCGATGCGATGCGCGAAGAGAAAGTCAATGAGCACGCCGCCGAGATCGGTGAAAAGGTCATCGGCCCCGGCCTGCGCGACCTGATGGACAAGCACAAGGTCATCGGTGAAGTGCGCGGCCTCGGCGTCTTCTGGGCGCTCGACCTGGTGACAGACCGAGCCACCCGGGAGCCGTTGGCGCCGTACGCCGGCACATCACCGGCGATGACGGAACTGGTAGCCGAGTGCAAGAAGCGGTTCTTGATCCCCTTCACTAACTTCAATCGAATGCACGTTGTCCCACCCGCCACGGTCAGCGAAGCCGAGGTCACAGAAGGTCTGGCGATCCTGGATGACGTCTTCGGCATCATCGACGCCCACTACACGGGAGCCTGACGATCGCATCAGCGTCTGGGCTGGTGACAGAACGAAGCCGGTAGGTTCGAGCGCGTGAAGCTCCTGATCGTCGGCTCGGGTGCCCGCGAACACGCCATCGTTCGAGCGCTCCTGCGGGACGAGAACGTCACGGGGATCGAATGTGCTCCGGGGAATGCGGGCATCGCTGGTGACGTGACCACGCTCCCACTCGATGTGACCGACACCCAAGCGATCGCTGCGCTCGCACTCGAGCGCGGTATCGATCTAGTTGTCATCGGTCCCGAGGCTCCGCTGGTCGCAGGTGCAGCCGACGCTGTTCGC
This sequence comes from Micrococcales bacterium, assembly GCA_002694095.1. Classification (GTDB taxonomy): domain Bacteria; phylum Actinomycetota; class Actinomycetes; order S36-B12; family S36-B12; genus S36-B12. Next base: position 18,305 of record NZLD01000066.1, read on the forward strand.
GCGGAGGGAATCGCGTGCTTCGGTCCATCCGCGCAGGCGGCCCAATTAGAAGGCAGCAAGGCGTTCGCCAAGGAAGTGATGGCCGAGGCGGGTGTACCGACGGCCATGGCGTTGGTGTGTACCGATGAGGATCAGATCGACGGTGCCCTCGACACCTTCACTCGGCCCGGAACCCCGTACGTCGTGAAGGACGATGGTTTGGCCGGCGGTAAGGGTGTTGTGGTCACTGACGATCATGCTGCCGCCGCCGCCCACGCGCGAGCGTGCCTTGCCGGAGGGAGTGCGGTGGTGATTGAGGAGTTCCTCGACGGTCCGGAGGTCTCTCTCTTCGCGATCACCGACGGAACATNCGTNGTGCCGTTGCAGCCCGCGCAGGATTTCAAGCGTGCCCACGACGATGACGCCGGCCCGAACACCGGCGGCATGGGTGCGTACTCGCCGCTGNCGTGGGCGCCGGCCGACGTGGTCGACGATGTGACGGCGCGGGTGTTGCAACCGATGATCGACGCAATGGCCGCCCGAGGAACTCCGTTCGTCGGACTTCTGTACGCCGGACTGGCGCTGACATCGCGTGGCATTCGCGTCGTTGAGTTCAACGCGCGTTTCGGTGACCCGGAGACGCAGGTTGTGCTCGCCCGACTGCAGTCTGGGCTCGGCGGCCTGATGATGGCCGCGGCCACGGGCCATCTGGAGACCCATCCTGCTCCGGTCTGGTCGAGCGATGCCGCCGTCACCGTCGTGATCGCCGCCCAGGGGTACCCGGAGAGTCCACGAANGGGTGACGTGATCGCCGGTNTGGGTGATGCCGCCGCCAGCGCCGGAGTGGACATCCTGCACGCGGGGACNAGGGTGCAGGACGACGGNTCGATAGCCGCNTCAGGNGGNCGGGTGCTGTCNGTCACGGCGGTCGGCGACACGTTGCATCAGGCCCGGGAGCGCGCGTACACGGCTGTCGACCTCATCATCCTCGAGGGCTCGCACCACCGCCGCGACATCGCGCTGGCGGCCGCCACCCAGGAATAACACCCCTCATCGGCTCGTCGGCACGGTGTCACGGGCAACGTGGAAGAATGTCGGCGTGAGCGTGCCAAACGTGCTCGCCGAGCGCTATGCGTCCCCGGCCATGCGNGCTATCTGGGCACCCGAATCAAAGATCATCGCNGANCGGCGGCTGTGGATCGCGGTGATGCGGGCNCAGGCCGCAGCCGGNCTCGACATCCCCGACGCGACCATCGCTGACTACGAGGCGCGGGCGGGCGATGTGGATCTNGCGTCTATCGCCGGGCGCGAGCGGGTGACCAAGCACGACGTCAAGGCGCGCATCGAGGAGTTCAATGCGCTCGCNGGGCACGAGTCCATTCACCTCGGCATGACTTCGCGCGATCTGACCGAGAACGTNGAGCAGATGCAACTGCGGCAATCGATGGAATTGNTCCGCGANAAGTCGGTNGCGTCNCTCGACCGTCTNGCCGGNTTNGCTGTCGCGTACTCCGAAACCGCCATGGCTGGTCGCTCNCACAACGTNGNCGCTCAAGTCACCACGTTGGGCAAACGCTTTGCCACNNTNGCGNAGGAGATGCTTCTCGGGCTGGANCGTCTCGAAGCGCTCATCGATCGGTATCCGANGCGTGGCATNAAGGGACCGGTCGGGACTGCGCAGGANATGCTCGATCTTCTCGACGGNGACAGCGACAAGCTCGCGCAACTCGAGNGCGGTGTGGCCGAACACCTCGGNTTCGACNCGGCNTTGNTGAGCGTNGGCCAGGTGTATCCGCGGTCNCTGGACTANGACGTCCTGAGCGCGCTGGTGCAACTNGCGTCNGCNCCTTCGAACCTCGCCACNNCTGTGCGATTGATGGCNGGTCATGANCTCGCCACCGAGGGTTTCCGNCCAGGGCAGGTCGGCTCGTCGGCGATGCCGCACAAGATGAACGCTCGCTCGTGCGAGCGCATCAACGGTATGCACGTACTTCTGCGCGGCTACGCGACGATGACCGCGGACCTTGCGGGTCAGCAGTGGAACGAAGGGGACGTCTCGTGTTCGGTGGTTCGCCGAGTCGCGCTGCCGGACGCCTGCTACGCGATGGACGGCCTGTTGGAAACGTTCCTGACGGTGCTCGACGGTTTCGGGGCGTTCCCGGCTGTGATAGATGCCGAACTCGAACGCTACTTGCCGTTCCTTGCCACTACCAAGGTGTTGATGGCCGCCGTGCGATCGGGCAAGGGTCGAGAGAGTGCGCACGAGGCGATCAAGGAGCACGCGGTTGCGGCGGCGTTGCAGATGAGAGACGGCGAGGACACCGATCTGCTCGCCATGCTGGCGGGAGATGAACGCATCGGCTTATCTCGGGAAGAGATCACCGAGATCATCGCTGCGCCATTGGACTTCACCGGCGCAGCCACAGATCAGGTTCGCGTTATTGCCGAGCGCATCGAACTCCTTACTGAGCGGTTCCCTGATGCGGCGGGTTACCGGCCGGAGGACATCCTGTGATGACAGCACCGGTGGTGGTCTACGGTCTGCCGGCCGAGTACGAGCACGTCTACAGCGGGAAGGTCCGCGACCTCTTCTCCACTCCCGATGATCGGCTGCTCTTCATCGCGAGTGACCGGATCTCCGCGTACGACTGGGTGCTCCCCACTCTCATTCCGGATAAGGGCAAGATCCTGACCCAGCTGTCCCTGTGGTGGTTCGAACAACTTGCGGATATCGTCCCGAGTCACGTGTCGCGGGCTTCGGCTCCAGCCTCGGTTCGAGAACGCGCGATGGTGTGTGAGCGACTCGACATGTTCCCGGTGGAGTGTGTGGTGCGCGGCTACCTGGCAGGGTCGGGGCTCGCGGACTACCGGGCCACGCAGAAGATCTGCGGGCAGGGACTACCCCCCGGCTTGAAGGACGGCTCGCGGCTACCGAAGCCCATCTTTACTCCGGCGACCAAGGCCGAGATCGGTGAGCACGACATGAACATCACCTTCGACGAGGTGGTGACCGCAATCGGGCAGGAGGAAGCGCAGCAATTGCGCCGCATCTCATTGGCCGTCTACGAGCGAGCCGATGAGATCGCCCGCGAACAAGGCCTGATTCTCGCGGATACGAAGTTCGAGATTGGATTAGGTCGCTCGGGCAAATACGCAGGGGACTACGTGCTCGCAGACGAGGTACTCACCCCGGATTCGTCGCGATATTGGCC
>NZLD01000067.1 GCA_002694095.1 Micrococcales bacterium
TCGTCGAAGCAGCGTGGGATCGCTTCATCGCGCCGACTCTCAACGGTTAGTGGCCGTAAGTCCGGCCCTCTGCACAGTGGAACTCTCTGGCCGATTGGACTACTTCGGCTAGGAACGCGGCTGAGCCGTAGTCTTTCACCTCGTGGCCTCTCTTGAAACCGATGAACGGATCTCCACGGTCGTGGCGACACTCGCCAATGTGGAGAAGGTCTTCGACATCGAATCGACGCAGGCCGAAATCGGCGAATTGGAAATAGCGGCATCGGCGCCCAACTTGTGGGACGACCAGGCGAATGCCCAAAAGGTGACATCCCGATTGTCATTCTTGCAAGGAGAGCTGCGACGAATGACAGAACTGAGATCCCGCGCCGATGACCTGCCCGTCCTTTTCGAGTTAGCCGAGGCGGAGAACGATCAGAGCGCGCAGGACGAAGCGCTGGCGGAACTCGATGCTCTCGAGCGGGACATCAACGATCTCGAAGTGCGCACGTTGCTATCGGGGGAGTACGACGATCGGGAGGCGCTTGTCACCATTCGATCGGAAGCGGGCGGAGTCGACGCAGCCGATTGGGCGGAGATGCTGATGCGCATGTATCTCAGGTACTGCGAGAGGCATGGATGGGCAGTGGAGATGTATGACACGTCCTATGCGGAGGAAGCGGGTATCAAGTCCGCTACTTTCGCGGTGAAGGCTCCCTACGCGTACGGAACTCTGTCCGTCGAGCAGGGGACCCACCGCTTGGTTCGCATTTCACCGTTCGACAACCAAGGGCGCCGGCAAACATCTTTCGCCGGCGTCGAAGTGATTCCCGTCGTTGAGCAGACGGAAAGCATCGACATCCCCGAGGACGACCTTCGGGTGGATGTGTATCGATCGAGTGGCCCGGGCGGGCAAGGCGTGAACACAACGGACTCTGCGGTCCGACTCACGCACGTGCCCACCGGCATCGTGGTGTCGTGTCAAAACGAGCGGTCGCAGCTGCAGAACAAGGCGACGGCCATGGGAATCTTGCAAGCGAAACTACTCGAGCGGCGGCGGCAAGAGGAGCAGGCGAAGATCGATGCTCTGAAGGGTGATTCTCTTGGCTCCTGGGGTAACCAAATGCGCTCGTATGTTCTGCACCCTTATCAAATGGTCAAAGATCTTCGAACCGAGTTCGAGACGGGAAACACCCAGGCGGTCCTTGATGGCGAGATCGACGACTTCATCGCATCGGGAATCCGGTGGCGTCGGCAACAGGCGGCCCCGTCCTAACCGTCTTCGCGGGGGCGTGTGCTTAGACTGCTGACGACCCCAGAAAGCCCACCGCCGACCCCGAGGCAACCGTGATTCTCTTCGACCACGTCAGCAAGACCTACGCCAGCCAGAACCGGCCGGCATTGGATGATGTGTCCCTGGAAATCGAAAAGGGCGAGTTCGTCTTCCTGGTGGGCCCATCCGGCTCCGGGAAATCCACTTTTCTGCGGTTGGTGCTGCGAGAAGAGCGGCCGAACTCCGGGCAGGTCTGGGTGCTGGGCAAGGAACTCAATCGCCTGTCGAACTGGAAGATCCCAACGCTACGCCGACAGATCGGAACGGTCTTCCAGGACTTTCGACTACTGCCCAACAAGAGTGTTTTTGAGAATGTCGCTTTCGCACTCGAGGTGATCGGAAAGCCGCGATCACACATCAGGAAAGTCGTACCGGAAGTCCTCGAAGTCGTCGGCCTCGAGGACAAGATGGAGCGGCGGCCTGATGAGTTGTCCGGTGGCGAGCAACAGCGCGTTGCCATCGCCCGCGCGTTCGTCAATCGCCCGATGCTGCTCATCGCCGACGAGCCGACCGGAAACTTGGACCCCAACACATCGGTCGGCATCATGAAGTTGCTCGACCGCATCAACAGGTTGGGAACAACGGTGATCATGTCCACCCACGACGCTCAGATCGTGGATCAGATGCGCCGCCGTGTGATCGAACTCGAGACCGGCCATCTCGTGCGTGATCAGTCCCGTGGCGTGTACGGATACGCTCGCTGATGCGCGCCACATTCGTCACCAGTGAGGTTGGCGCGGGCCTTCGTCGCAACCTGACCATGACCTTTGCGGTGATCATCACCGTTGCCGTGTCGCTCGCACTCTTCGGGGTGAGCCTGCTCGTTCGGGCGCAGGTCACCACGATGCAGGACTTCTGGTACGACAAAGTTGAGGTGTCCATCTTCCTGTGTGCACGGGGGAGTGACGCAGCATCGTGCGCCAGCGGAGCCGTGACTGCCGCACAACGGGACCAGATACGAGCCGATCTCGAGTCGCTTCGCCCGCTGGTGGAAGACGTCTACTACGAATCGAAAGAAGAGGCGTACGAACGGTTTCGGGAACAGTTCGCCAATTCAGCAATCGTCGAGAACGTGACAGCCGAGGCGTTGCCTGAGTCGTTCCGCGTCAAGCTCGCCGATCCCACGCAGTATGACGTGGTCGCCTCTGCCTTTGCCGGTCGTCCAGGCATCGAGCAAGTCAACGATCAACGTCAGATTCTCGACAAATTCTTCGCTCTTCTGAACGGGTTGCAGGCGGTCGCGTTGATCATCGCCGTTGTGATGCTGGTGGTGACGGTGCTGCTGATCGTCAACACGATGCGAGTCGCGGCGTTCAGCCGCCGTCGAGAAACGGGCATTATGAGGCTGGTCGGAGCCTCGAACTTCTACATCCAGCTGCCGTTCCTGCTCGAGGCGGCGGTCGCGGCCGCGCTCGGCGCGGGTCTCGCCGTAGTCGGCCTGGTGGCGGTCAAGAGCTTCGTCATCGACCGTGTCTTGGCTCCGTCCTTCCAATTCACGGCCTTCGTGGGCTGGGATGCCGTCGTAGCCATCGCCCCGATCCTGCTGGTGACCGGTATCGCCCTGGCCTCCGTGGCAGCCTTCTTTACGCTGCGCAAGTACCTCCGCGTGTGACAACTGAGGTTTCTGGGGTTTNTGGGGNTATCCTGAAGGGGTGCTTCCCCGCCGTGTGATGACCCCTGCCCTCATCGTGGCNGGNTNTGGTGTTGTCGCATCCGTGCTNGCCGGCCCCTGGGGTCCAGNNCAGGCNGTCCTNCCGGCTGATGANAACCATGGAAAGTCGAGNTCTGAGCTCAGGGCCGAGAAGCGGGATGTCGAGAGCGACATCGAGGCGACCGAGGATGCGCTCGCCAAGGCGGGCAAAAAGGTCAAGAAGGCCGTCGCCACCTTCGAAGAGGTCAACGCTCGGTGGGAAGCAGCGAAAGAGGCGCGACGAGCAGCCCTGGACGAGGCTCGCGCGGCTCGCGAAGAAGCGCAAGCAGCCGAAGCTCGGGCCATGCGCGCCCGTCAGGCGTTGAGAGTCGCGCAGGAGCAGAAGGTCNTCGTCGAANGGAAGCTCGACGANATCCACGGACAGATGGACGACATGGCGCGTGCCGTCTACACCCGTGGCCCTCTCGCNGAGATAGAGGTCATCCTCGACGCGAGNAGTCCGGGCGACTTCCAGGCGCGANTGGCCAGCGTCGACACCGTGAGCCGCATGCAGGCNGGGGTGCAGCAATCGCTGACNCAGACCGAAGCCGACCTCGTGATGCAAGGCGTGCGCCTGGAGGCNCTTCGTCTGGAGGCTGAGGCCGAAGACGCAAAAGCTGAGCNAGCCCTCGCCGAGGCGCGCGTCGCGCTGCGCAAGGCTCGGGACAAGCAAGAGAAGGTCAGCGCCCTTCGNAAGGAACGACGCGCNGCGCTCGGTCAGGCGCANGCGTTNAAGTCGAAGGTNAAGAAGCGCTATGACAATCTGNTGGCCGAGCAGCAACGTCTGGCGGCGGCNGCNCGAAAGGCGGCGGCCGAGGAAGAGCGACGNCGTAAAGCGGCGGAAGAGGCAGCCCGCAAGGCTGCCGAGGAGGCCCGCCANCGAGGAGAAGAGCCCCCTCCNCCGGCCTCACCGACCTTNACGGCGACAGGATCGTTGATGATGCCCGTCGCCGGGAGGCCATCGTCNAACCCCGGGCCGCGAATCCACCCGATTTTCAAGCGCAAGTCCTGCCACACCGGCTGGGACCTGGCGGCTCCGACGGGNACCCCCGTNGTTGCGGCAGATAACGGATCCGTGGCCACCATCAGTAGAGGNGGGGCNTANGGNAACGCCGTGATGCTCGCGCACGGCGGNGGCATGGTNACNTTCTACGCCCACNTGTCNTCGGTGAACGTCTCGNTCGGCCANGTCGTGACCAANGGCCAGACCGTCGGTGGGGTCGGCTCCACAGGATGGTCGACCGGACCGCATCTGCACTTCGAAGTNAGNATNGATGGCGCGCCGTATGATCCTCGCGGCTGGTTCGGCGGCTCGCGAACACGGGTGTATTGCTAGAGAACCCATCGGCTGCCGCGGTGGCTTCACAGAAGGGATGCGACGATGCGAAGCNTCCCTACNNCAGTANTCNNTGCTGACANCNCGTGTGTCCAGAGCNNGGGCGCGTGACGTGCCTCGNGAAACAGGGAAGAANGTCATAGCCCAAAACCGGAAAGCTCGNCACGACTANTCGATCGANGANGTGTACGAGGCGGGAATCCAGTTGACGGGAACCGAGGTGAAGAGCCTGCGGGCGGGNCGAGCCACCATNACGGACGGGTACGGNTANTTCGATGGGACCGAGTTGTGGTTGAAGGGAGTGCACATTCCCGAATACGACCTCGGNACCTGGACCAANCACGAGCCGCGTCGGTCGCGCAAACTCCTCCTGCACAAAGAAGAGATCCGTCGCATCGCAGGGAAGGTCAAGGACACCGGAATCACACTCGTGCCGCTGTCGCTGTATTTCAAGGATGGCTTTGCGAAAGTCGAGTTGGCTGTTGCTCGTGGTCGGAAGAGNCACGACAAGCGTCAGGCNATTGCCGAACGTGAAGCCAAGCGTGAAGCGCAGCGAGCCATCGGTCGTCGAGACAAGGGAATCGAGTAGGGGGTGAAACGACTGTCGGGGACCGGGTTCATTCCCGCCCCTCATCAAGGTTTCTACGGCTGGCGCGTGGTTCTGTACGCCACCATCGCTCTCGCCCTGACCGGACCCGGCCAAACGTTCGGCGTCTCGGTCTTTGTGAATCCGATGATCGACGATCTCGGCATCTCGCGAACNNCGATGACGACGTCGTACCTGATCGGCACCCTGGTGGGCGCGCTTGCGTTGCCATGGATCGGGCAGGCGATCGATCGGTACGGAGTGCGTCGCGTCATGATCATCGTCGGTGCGCTTTTCGGNGCCTTCTTGATCGCTATGTCCTTCGTGTCCGGCATNGTCGGNCTGACCGCAGGCTTCATCGGCATTCGCATGATGGGGCAGGGCGCTCTGAATCTGACGGCGACAACATCGGTGGCNTTGTGGTTCANCCGCAAGCGCGGNCTGGCGATGGGCATCGTCACCGCCGTCGGNGCNGTGGGCATGACCCTGGTGCCGCTNCTCGGTGAATCCCTGATCGCCGACTACGGCTGGCGTCAAACATGGGTGATCGAAGGTCTCGTNGTGTGGGCGCTGGTTCTACCGATAGCCATCTTCGGCATNCGCAATCGCCCGAGTGATGTGGGTCAATACGTCGACGGCGACCCGGCCCCGGTCGACGGGAGTGACGATGTCTGGGGCGTCAAGCGCAGTGAGGCTCTTCGGACGGGCTTCTTCTGGTTGGTCACCGCGGCGGTCGCCACCATCTCGGCGATCATCACCGCCGTGGTGTTTCACCAAATNGACCTGCTGGGAAGTCGAGGTCTGACGCCGACCGAAGCCGCGGCGAACTTCATCCCACAAACCGTTGCAACCCTGATCGCCACGCTNGGGATAGGCGCTCTGGCAGATCGGTTCTCTCCCCGCGTCGTCTTGGCGACGTCCATGGTCATGTTGGCGGGGGGATTGGCCCTGGGCACAGCNGTAACTCCAGGTTTCGTTGCGATCTCCTTCGGCATGCTNATCGGCGCCGCGGGTGGGGCCATGCGGGTAGTCGAGGCAACCGAACTTCCCCGCTATTTCGGCACCTTGCACATCGGAGCAATCCGGGGCGTGGTGACATCGGTGGGTATCGCCGGTGCTGCCATCGGACCCCTGGCCTTCTCTGTGATTCACGACATCACGGGCAACTACACGACGGTTCTGGTGGTCAGCATCATCGTTCCGGCGGCGGTCATGGTCGCGACCTTCATCGTCCGGTTNCCGCAGCACAGTGAACCGGACGCTTNCGGTGAGTCCCATGTGGTGAACAAGGCGTAGGAAAGAGCGCGTGGCAAACCGCGTACAATGGGGNNACAACTCAACAGGGGGTGACAGGTTTCGACGGACAGTCGCTCTGCCCGGAGAAGCGTGCCGAGAAGCTCAGGTNATCTCGTTAAACATCCTGGGAAACAAATAACTGCCAAAAAGACGCAGTCTGCAGACGCTTACGCCCTCGCGGCCTAAGNTTTAAATCTGCCGTCAGCCCNATGCGTCCCCGANTTGGGGCCTGACGTCGNTAGGGGACTCACCAATCGCTCCGGTCACGGGAGCGGGCGGAAAACCAAACAGTGACTGGGCCGCCACCGCGAAGTGCCGTACAAAGCGCGGGGGCCGAGACAGCGACAGCACGGCTACGCACGTAGAAGAACGGAAAGATCCTGCACGGACCCGGGTTCGATTCCCGGCACCTCCACCAATTGGCGCTGCACGCACAAGCTGGTAGTCAGATGGCCTGGCTGATTGCGTGCACTCGTTACTGCAGCCTGTGAAGCGGAAAGGCAAGGTGCGCATTCGTGCGAAAGTCCCCCTGCGTCACAGCGATGACGGTCCTTGCCGCGGCCTTCCTGGTCGGTTGCTCGTCGGGAAACACGGAAGACGGTGCTGCAGCCCAACCCGCTGATGCTCCCTCAAGCAGTGAGTCCCCGGCGGACGTCGCCGAGGAAGTCGCTAACTCGTCCGAGTCTGTCGAGTCGAGCGAGCCGTTGTCGTCGCAAGAGACTGCAGACACCCCAAACGGGATGGACTGGACCGTGGATCTGCCGGACACACTGACCCTCGAATCCGCTGTGGCGCATGTGCACGGGGCAGTGCTACGCGACCGGAGTCTCCTCGTTGCTACCCACGACGGCTTGACGAGTGTGGACGTTGTCACGGGGGTAACTGAGTCGGTGGGGGACTCACGCGATGATCTGATGGCTTTTGCTCAGGACCCGACGGGAGCCTTGTTCGCAAGCGGTCACGCGGGACCCGGATCGCCTTTCAGCGAGCCGATGGGGCTCATTCGAAGTGACGACGCTGGNCGTGCCTGGTCNGANNTATCACTCGGTGGAGAGGCNGATTTCCACTCCTTGGCTGCGGACGGGACGGCTATTGCGGGGTGGGCAACTACGGGCGCACTGTTGTGGTCGGAGGACGAGGGAGACAGTTGGCTGCCCGGTCCGGTGACGACTGCGTATTCGGTGNCCTTGTTCATGGAGCAGTTGTGGTTGGCCATTCCNGACGTGGGGCTCGCCATGTGGAATCGCGACGCGAATGCGATCGAGCCCGTGGGGGAGGAAGGCGTTCTGCTTGCTACGGCCGATGACGGATCGGCCATGTGGCGGGTGGATCCGGANGGCTCCGTTCATCGAACACTTGACGGTCGCAAGTGGCAGCAGGCCGGATCTGTGGGCGCGGCGGAAGCTATCGCCGCTTCACGAAACTCCGCCTTTATTGTCACNGCNACCGGTGTNCNACGTCTTCAGGTTGGTGGATGAAATACCGAGNGNCTGCACCGATCGGTGCTANCGATNGACTCGGCNAGCCCGTGAGTTCGACACAANTGATGGAGCGAAGAAGGCCGCCAGCACGAGAACGGCCGCCATCGCCGTGGCGAGAAGCCGGAGGTCCATCGTGCTGGCGACTGGGTCCCCCACAGCGCCAAGCACGCCGACGATCCAGATCGTCACGCCGATGACGGCGACCGCGTAGTTGACTCGGACGAAGGCGACGAAAATGGTGGCCCCGAGCAGGCTGGCGAACAGGAATACTCCGAAACTCGGCGACAGGGCAACGTCGAAAGNCCACATGATGACAAGGCCGACGCATGTTCCGGCGAGTCGGTGGATGACCCGGTCCACGGTGCCGTCGCGGTCCGGCTTGCACATGAAGGCGACCGTCATGGGTAACCAGTACGGATGGGGAAGCGCTGCCGCCTCTGATANCGCAGTGGCGATGACCATGACGATCGCGAGGCGAACCCCATGGACAACAAAGGCTCGGTCCCACNCCNCTGGCCATCGCTCAATAGTCCATGTTCCCCGATGTTGGCCGCGAGCGATACCCATTGCCACCGCGGCAACGGTCTGAGCAAAACCACCCAAACCGATCAAGAGGACCGTAGCTCCCGAGTCCTGGACGGGAACNGGCATTCCGATGTAGATGGTGAAGGTCACCAGGGTAAACATGCCACCGAGGGCGGCTCGTGCGCTCTTGGTGCCGATGGCCCCGCAAGCGAATGCGATGGGGGCGGTCAGAGCGATGGCGACGATGGCCCAATCGGAGACGGCATGGCCGACGAAAGCAGCCACCATCAGCGCCGCGGTGGTCCACAGCATCGTCCGCCACCGCTGGCCGAACGGTTGCCCCGCTTCGCTCACCGCAACAAAAACAGCCCCAATATGCAAGGGGATGGCGAGAGTCCAGTCGCCGTTGACAATGGGAATGGCCGTCACGATGGTGATGACTGCCGCGGCGCGCAGAGCATCGGGCCAATCGGCCTTGGAGAGGTCGAATCGAATGAGGCTGGCAAANCTGCCTCGGTAGTTCGACATNACAACTCCCGCGATCNTGGNCTGTGGCGGCAAGTTTAGGGTTCACCCCATGGAGCCACTNCGAATCGGAGTTCTGGGAGCCGCGCGAATCAGCGACNAGGCCATCATCGAACCCGCACGCAACACCGGACATCGATTGGTGGCGGTCGCCGCCCGCGATCGGAGCCGAGCCGAGCANTTCGCCCAGGACGGAAATATCGAACGGGTCCTGGACTCGTATCAGGAAGTGATCGACGACCCGGAGGTCGAGGCGATNTACAACCCGCTTCCGAACGGCCTGCATGGGCCGTGGAACCTTCGAGCGATCGCTGNCGGCAAGCATGTCTTGAGCGAAAANCCCTCGGCCAGCAATGCTGCCGAGGCCCGTGATGTTCGAGNNGCTGTGAACGCCTCCGGTGTGAAGTTCATGGAGGCATTCCACTACCGNTACCACCCCGTCATGAAGCGCATGCTCGAGTTGGCTAGCTCGGGTGAATTGGGTGAGCTGACGAACATCGACGTTCACATGTCCTTCCCGAACACCGATCCCACCGACCCTCGCTGGGATTTCGCCCTCGCCGGAGGGGCGACGATGGACGTGGGCTGTTACGCGATCCACGGGCTCAGAAGCCTGCGTGACGTGGGTGGCGGAGAGCCATCACTGGNGTCGGCGACGGCTGTCGAGCGCTCCGGCTCCGGTGGCGTGGACGAGCAACTAGAAGCCACCATNAGGTNTCCCTCAGGTCTNACGGCGCGGTTNGAGNCGAGCTTCGTCGTTNCGGAGATGGACTTCACCATGAGAATCACCGGCACCTCAGGTGAGGCGTTCGCCCACAACTTCTGCGTCGCCTCCTTCGATGACCGCATCACGGTCACCGTCGATGGAGTCCAGCGTGTCGAGGAGTTGGGGACGAAGACGAGCTACACCTATCAACTCGAAGCCTTCGCCGATTACCTCCGAAACGGGACGCCCATCTTCAGCGACGCGGACGACGCAGTTGTGCAGGCGGAATTCATCGACGCTTGCTACACCGCCGCTGGACTTCCGCTCCGCCCGACGACGCACCTTTAGTCTGCGCGTATGAACGTCGCCATCGTTGGTGCGACAGGNAGTTGCGGTCGCCAGGTCGCTGCCCAGATGGTCGAGCGTTCCTTGCTGTCCGANGACGCGAACCTCCACCTCGTGGGTCANGCGGGTGGCGCCCACGAGTCGGAACTGTGGGGATTGCGGGCGGACCTGTACGACGCGTTCGCCGANGCGGCTCCGACGATTCACGTGGGCACCGATGTCGGNNATACGGGTGCTGATGTTGTCGTCATGATGGCTGGCGCCACGGTNACACGTGAGACCACCGANCGTGCTGCCTTGGCGGCGACGAATCATCGGATNTTCGACGACGTCGCNACCGGTGTTGGGCGAATGACGGGNGACGTCACCGTCGTNGTGCAATCGAACCCNGTCGAACTCGCCGTGCAGTCNTTNGCATCNGTCGTTCCTCGNCATCGATTGATCGGCGCNGCGGCNTGGTCTGATTCCCTNCGCTTCCGGCGNGAGCTTGCCNCNGANCTGGGGGTACGTCGGCCCATGGTGTCCGCCCAGATGTGGGGGCAGCATGGGGACCACCTGGTNCCGATCTGGTCGGGCATCCATGCCCGCGGGGTGAGCGAGCAGAAGNTGGCCGACATCNTNGGGCGGGCGCGCGAAGGNCGATCACTTGCGGACTTGAGTAGTGAAATACCCGAGGTCCGATCGCGCGCACTGGAGTTNGTGAATGCTCACGACGTGCACGGAGCCTTCGAGTTCATCCAGGGGCAACCTCCGGACATTCGGGCAGCCGTCAAGCCGTTCTTCACCCACTTCACCGCCGGTCGCACGACAGAACTCGCCACGGCGCACGCNGTGGTCGACGTCGTGGGCTTTCTCGTGCATGGAGAGCAGNCGGCCATCCCCGCTCAGGTAATCCTCGATGGTGAGTTCGACGACCTTCGAGGNCCGTTGGCNGTCCCCGTGTTACTCAGCCCNGCCGGTTGGTCGCAGACGGTGAGCACCGAGGTCGCCGATGATGAACGAGCCGCACTACGTCAAGCACATCGGGCGATCGAATCAACGCTGCAGACCTAAGCTCCTGAGCCTGCGCCGGCGCAGCGTGGCTGGATTGCCTCAGATATCAACGTCTTCGCGGGTTCCCGCGATGGACGCTCCATCGATGAACCAGCCGTCATCTTCGAGGACGAGCCGATAGATCATGATGACTGATGGTGAACCGTCCACCTCGACCCTCATCAGCACGGTGTCTGTTTCTCGTTGGCACTCAG
>NZLD01000068.1 GCA_002694095.1 Micrococcales bacterium
ACCGTGGTCGCCGAGTTGCCCACCGGCTTCGGCGTAGAACGGGGTCCGATCCACGATGAGTTCCGCGTGTTGGCCCGCTGACACACTGGGTGTGGACTCTCCGTCGGTCACGATGCCCACTACGACCGATTCGGTCGTGACCTCGTTGTACCCGACGAACGATGTCGATCCGTCGCGTTCGAGAACATCCCGGTACGCGGTGGTTGCGGCGAAACCGCTCTTGCGGGCGGCGGCGTCGGCTTTCGCTCGCTCCCGCTGTTGCGCCATCAGGGTGCGGAACCCCTCTTCATCGACCTCCAGGCCTTGCTCTGAGGCCATCTCGAGGGTGAGGTCGATCGGGAAGCCATAGGTGTCGTGCAGGGAGAACGCCTGCTCACCGGGCAACACGGTCGACCCGGACTGCTTAGCCTCGGCGACCGCTGTCTCGAACAACACGGTTCCGGTGCGCAGCGTCGTCTCGAAGGTGGATTCCTCCCCGATGGCGACGCTGCGGATCCGCTCAGCTTCGTCGTTCAACTCCGGGTACTGGGGCGCCATGGCGTGGACCGTCGCGTCGATCAGTTGCGACACCGTCGGCTCTCCTGCTCCCAGGATGCGCATGTTGCGAATCACCCGTCGCATCAAGCGTCGAAGCACGTACCCCCGACCCTCGTTACCGGGCACTACGCCGTCACCGATCAGGAACGTGCAGGTTCGAGCGTGATCGGCCACCACTCTAAGCGCAACATCATCGCGTTCGGACTTTCCATACCGGGCACCGGTCAATTCGCTCGCGGTGTCCAGGATGCTCCGTGTCGTGTCGATCTCGTAGATGTTGTCGACGCCCTGCAGCAGGGCCGCCATTCGTTCGAGTCCCATTCCGGTATCGATGTTCTTGTTCGGAAGCTCGTTCAAGATGGGGTAGTCCTCTTTTGCCGGACCGGCACCTCGCTCGAATTGCATGAAAACCAGGTTCCACACTTCGAGGTAGCGGTTCTCGTCGGCAATAGGACCTCCCTCGATGCCGTAGTCGGGTCCTCGGTCGTAGTAGATCTCCGAACAGGGTCCGCACGGCCCTGGCACCCCCATAGACCAGTAGTTGTCGGCCTGCCCGCGTCGCTGAATGCGATCCAACGGAAGACCCACATCCCGGTGCCAAATATCGATGGCCTCGTCGTCGTCGAGATACACCGTGACCCACAGTCGAGACTCATCGAATCCGTAGCCACCGTCGGCGACCGGCTTGGTGAGCAGCTCCCACGCGAAGGGAATCGCCCCTTCCTTGAAGTAGTCACCGAACGAAAAGTTGCCCGCCATCTGGAAGAACGACGCGTGACGCGTAGTCTTGCCGACCTCTTCGATGTCCAAGGTGCGCACGACCTTCTGCGCGCTGGTCGCGCGGGGATACGGCGGCGGCGCTTCTCCGAGGAAATACGGCTTGAAGGGCACCATGCCGGCGTTGACGAACAGCAGCGTCGGATCATCCAGCAGTAGCGACGCCGAGGGCACGATCTCGTGACCGTTGTCGGCGAAGAAGTTCAAAAATCGCGTCCGAATCTCCGCGGACTCCATCAGCCATGGCCCCCGGGATCGATGCCATCCGACCGACCAAGCTGTTGCCCCCGGTCTGCCTTCTGCCCCCGGTCTGATCGTTGCCCGCGTTCAGCAATCACGGCAGAGAGTCGATGCGCGGCCTGCGTCGTATTGAGCGCCGCCTGCTGGATCGTGAGCGCCACGCCCTGCTCACGGGCCTGGTCGAGCCACTCGCTGCCCTTGCGGTACGCCCAGATTCCCCCGGCTGCACCGATCGCCGTCCATACAAGTCGTCGCACGTGCCACAGCCTATGCGTCGACCGATCCACCCTCCCGACGCTGGTGAAGGCGCCGAGCGATCTCCCCCCACTTCGCCTCGGCTCCGTGGTCGGTCGGTTCGTAGTACCGGGCTCCACGCAACTCCGGCGGCAGGTACTGCGCCTCGGCGACACCTCCGGGGACATCGTGGGGATAGACGTAGTCGTTGCCGTGCCCCAGCGATGCCGCCTGCGGGTAGTGAGCGTCCCGTAGGTGCGCCGGGACCGTGCCGATATTCGCGTTCTTCACGTCGGCTATCGCGGACTCGATTCCGCGGTAGACCGCGTTGGACTTGGGCGCGAGCGCCGCGTGAACGGTCGCGTGGGCCAGGACTATTCGGGCTTCCGGCATTCCAATCATCGCCACCGACTGCGCGGCGGCTGTTGTTGTCACCAGCACGGTCGGGTCGGCCAATCCGACGTCTTCGCTCGCCAGAATCATCAGCCGGCGTGCGATAAAGCGTGGATCCTCACCGGCTTCGAGCATGCGGGCGAGGTAATGCAGGGCAGCATCAGGATCGCTGCCGCGCACGCTCTTGATGAACGCGCTGACGACGTCGTAGTGCTGATCGCCGTCCTTGTCGTACCGGACGGCCGCATGTTGGACGGCGGCTTCGACTGCAGCGAGGTCGATGCTCGCGTCAGGGCCCACGGCCGCGGCACATGCCGCGTCGAGCGCGGTGAGGCCGCGCCGGGCATCGCCGGCACTGATGCGAACCAGGTACGCGATCGCCTCGTCGGTGACCGAAACTTCGTCGGCCAAGCCTCGTTCGTGCGAGATCGCTCGTCGAATAACCGTCTCGAGGCCCCCATCGGTCAACGGTTGCAACGTCACCACGATGCTTCGGGACAGCAAGGGCGCGATCACCGAGAAACTGGGGTTCTCGGTGGTCGCGGCGATGAGCGTGACCCATCCGTTCTCCACAGCTGGCAACAGGGCGTCTTGTTGGCTCTTGCTGAAACGGTGCACCTCGTCGACGAAGAGAACCGTGCCGAGTTCGTGCAGCCGCAGTCGCTCTCGAGCGTCGTCGATAACCGCCCGCACATCCTTCACGCCCGCGGTCACCGCAGACAGTTCGGTGAACACCCGTCCGGACTCCCGCGAGACCAAGGTCGCGAGGGTGGTCTTTCCCGTTCCCGGAGGGCCCCACAGCACGACGGACACAGCTCCGCGGACTCCCCCGGTCACCAGTGAACGCAGTGGCGACCCATCCGCCAGAGCCGCTTCTTGGCCGACCACCTCGTCGACGGTGCGCGGTCGCATGCGGACGGCGAGTGGTGCGTCCGGCCGATCAGCACGATCCCGATCGTCGAACAGCGTCATGGCTGTCGCCGCCTACGCGTCACCGGCTGGTGACGCCTCGGCTAGCTCAGGGTCCACATCGATACCGGCTTCGGAGCGCTGTTCCGTTGTGATCGGAGTCGGTGCCCCAGTGAGTGGGTCGTGCCCGCCACCGGTCTTAGGGAATGCGATGACATCGCGTAGCGAATCGGCATCGGCGAGCAACATGCAAATGCGATCCCAGCCGAAGGCGATGCCTCCGTGGGGTGGCGGTCCGTACGCGAAAGCATCCAGCAGGAAGCCGAACTTCTCTCGGGCTTCTTCCTCCCCGAGGCCGAGTACGTCGAACACGCGCCGTTGCACATCCGCGTTGTGAATACGGATACTTCCGCCACCGATTTCATTGCCGTTGCAGACCAGGTCATACGCCCAGGCGAGGGCCTCGCCCGGCTGCGAGTCAAACGTCTCGATCCACTCGGCGTTCGGGGATGTGAAGGGGTGGTGCACCGCCGTCCATACCCACGTTCCATCGTCTGCTTGCACCTGCTCGAACATGGGTGCATCGACTACCCAGACGAAGGACCACTGGTTAGTGTCGATCAAGGACAACCGATCTGCGATCTCTACCCGTGCGGCTCCCAGCAACGCTCGAGCCTCGCTGGTGCGACCGGCCGCGAAGAAGATGGCGTCCCCCGCAGAAGCCCCGGCAGCGGCAACGAGGCCGTCTCGTTCTCCGTCGCTCAGGTTCTTGGCCACCGGTCCGCCGAGGGTGCCGTCGTCGCCAACGGTGACATAGGCCAAACCCTTGGCGCCGCGCTGCTTGGCCCATTCCTGCCAGGCGTCGAATTGACGACGAGGCTGGTCGGCTCCACCCGGCATCACGACGCAGCCGACGTAATCGGCCTGGAAGACACGGAACGGCGTGTGGGCGAAATACTCGGTGAGCTCCACGAGCTCGAGACCGAAACGCAGATCTGGTTTGTCGGTTCCGAATCGACGCATCGCATCGGCGTACGTCAGACGGGGAATCTCCGCGATGCTGTATCGGCCGACCTCGGACCACAGCGCGCGCACGACCGCTTCCCCGACATCAATGACGTCCTGCTGCTCGACGAAACTCATCTCGATGTCGAGTTGGGTGAATTCCGGTTGGCGGTCGGCGCGAAAATCTTCATCGCGGTAACACCGGGCGATCTGGAAATACCGCTCGATTCCGCCGACCATGAGCAGTTGCTTGAACAACTGGGGAGATTGCGGGAGCGCATACCAGTGGCCGGGCTGCAGGCGCACGGGCACGAGGAAGTCTCGCGCTCCCTCGGGGGTGGATCGGGTGAGCGTGGGGGTTTCAACCTCCACGAAGTCGCGATCCAGGAGCACCGTGCGGGCTACCTGATTGACGCGCGAACGCATTCGAATCGCGTCGCTCGGTTTGGTCCTGCGCAGATCGAGGTAGCGGTGCTTGAGCCTGACTTCATCACTGATGGTGACTCGATCATCGATGGGAAATGGCAGCGGGGCGCTCGTCGACAGGACGACCAGGTCGTGAGAGATGACTTCCACGGCACCCGTCGGCAGATCCGGATTCTCGTTTCCTTCGGGCCGGATAGCCACCTCCCCGGTCACCTGGATGCAGAACTCATCGCGAAGCGGGTGCGCGACTGCGGACTCACGCACCACGACCTGGGCCCGACCAGATGCGTCACGCAGATCCAAGAACGCGACCCCGCCATGGTCACGCCGTGACGCAATCCATCCGGCCAGGGTGACGATGCGACCAGCGTCGCTCTCGCGGATATCGCCGGCGTCGTCGGTTCTGATCACAACGTTCCCTTCTGTGACAAACGTGCTCCCACGTCGGCTACCAAGGACTCCAAGGTGACGGTCTCTTGGGCCCCGTCGGCCATGTTCTTGATTTGAGCGCTCGACGATTGCACCTCATCATCTCCGATGACGACCACCAGCGGCGCCCCCGACCGATCGGCGGCCTTCATCGAACCCTTGAGTCCGCGGTCACCGTAGGCCATGTCCACCCGAATCCCGGCACCACGCAATTGCGTCGCCACGCCCACGGCCACGCGCCGGGCCGCTGGCCCGATCGGTACGACGAATACGTCAACGAGTCCGTCGGCGGCCACGTCGAGGCCCTCCGCCTCGCACGCCAGCAGTGTGCGATCGGTGCCCAGGCCGAACCCGATCCCCGACAGCGACGCGCCGCCGAGAGACTCCATCAAGCCGTCGTATCGACCGCCGCCGCCGATTCCCGACTGGGCGCCGAGCATCTCGTGGGTGAACTCAAACGTCGTCCGGGTGTAGTAGTCGAGTCCCCGCACCAGGCGCGGAGCCTCGGACCACTCCACGGACGCATCACGCAGAAACTCCCGGACCGCGTCGTAGTGCGTGCTGCATGCCTCGCATAGCGCGTCCACCATTACCGGCACGTCGACCAACTGCGCTTGGACGGACTCCCGCTTGTCGTCCAGAACACGCAGCGGGTTGCTCGCCGCACGCTCGCGCGTCGCGGCGTCCAGATCGCACCGCTCGAGGAACGCCATCAGTTGCTCTCGGTACGCCGGACGACACTCAGCACACCCCAGGCTCGTGAGATCGAGGCGATACGCGCTCAGGCCCAGGCGTCGATAAGCCTCGTCCGCGACAGCGATGACTTCCGCGTCCAACGCAGGGTCATCGCTCCCCACCGCCTCAAGTCCGACCTGTTGCAGTTGCCGGTAGCGGCCATGCTGAGGTCGCTCAGCGCGAAAGAACGGCCCGGCGTACCAGAGCTTGACCGGCAAAGCGCCCTTGTCGAGTCGGTTCTCGACGATCGACCGCATGACTCCCGCCGTCCCCTCCGGCCGCAGCGACAAGGACCGTCCTCCGCGATCAAGGAAGGTGTACATCTCCTTGCTGACCACGTCCGTGCTTTCGCCCACACCCCGCACGAACAGCGACGTGTCTTCGAACACCGGCAATTCGATGTATCCATAGCCGGCGCATCGCGCAGGATGCGCCAACGCCTCCCGCACCGCGAGAAACGCCGACGATCGCGGCGGGAAATACTCCGGGACTCCTTTGGGTGCCTGAAATTCGGCCACGCTCACCACCCTCTGTTCGGGGCGTGCGCATCGCGTCCAGAACCAGCGGCTTGCAGGAACGGGTTCGACGCGCGCTCCTGCCCGATCGTCGTGTGGGGGCCGTGACCGGGCAAAACCACGATCTCGTCGGTCATGGGCCAGATAACGTCGCGCAGGCTCTCGTTCATCTGGTCGGGACTCCCGCCGGGAAGATCGGTCCGACCGATGGACCCTTGGAAGAGCACGTCACCGGAGAACAGCACATCGACGTCGTCACCGCGCTCGGCCTGGAACACCGCCGACCCCTCGGTGTGCCCCGGGGCATGTCGGACGGCAAACCGGATGCCCACGAGTTCAATCTCGGCATCTCGCCCCGGTGGGAGCAGTTGGACATCGTCTGGTTCGGTCAACTCCAGGGAGTTCTTCGTCATCGCCAGGAGTTGTTCACGGGCCGCCGCCATGCTGCTGCCGGCGGGGTCGGCCAGTCGATAACGGTCGTCCGCGTGGATCAGCGCTGGAATCTCAAACTCACGAGCCAGCGGCGCAACACTCCAAATGTGATCCATGTGTCCGTGCGTGAGCAGGACGGCGGCGGGCGCTAGGCGGTGCTCGGCGATGATCTCGTGCACGCCGTCGATCGACTCCTGGCCGGGGTCGATGACCACGCACGGCTCGCCCGGACCCGTCGCCACGACATAACAGTTCGTGGCCCACGATCCAGCAGGGAAGCCGGTAATGAACAAGGCTCCTCCTGAGCGAGATGTGCAGCGTCGTGCGGGGTGCGGGTGTTCTGGGACGACCCTCCGGACGTTCCTCCGGCTGGGGCCCCGACCAGCAAGGTCAGCCTAGCCTCGTCGCGGCCTGTGTCTTCACCTCTACACTCGGACGCCGAACATCGAATGAGTACTCACCGACATCGACTTCCGGGACGGACATGACCTCCTCTAACCGACGGCAACGCCAACTCGCGCGGGCGAAGTTCGAGCGGCAGCAAGCCCGACGCGTCGAACGCGAGGACAAGGCCCGGGTGCGCCAACGGGTCGTGGCCATCGTCGTTGTCGGTGCCTTGGTCATCGCCGGCGGCGGATGGGCGATCTTCACCCTCATCGATCGAGGGAACGAACCCGAGTCCACCGCGTCCGAGGCCGAGGAGCTCATCGAGGAGCTCATCGAGGAGATCGAGCCGGGGGCTGCCGTCGTCGATATCTGCGCCGAACCAGCGCCGACGCGCGCCGATGACCTCACCTTCGATACCCCGCCCGACGCCGCGACGACAGCAAGCGGCATTCTGACCTTGACCACCAACTGCGGGGATATTTCCATCGACCTGTTCGCTGATGACGCACCCGCGACGGTCGCCTCGATGACCTTTCTTGCCAATGAGGGGTTCTTCGACGGGACCGCGTGTCACCGACTGACCACGGCCGGCATCTTCGTTCTGCAATGCGGGGATCCGGCGGGCAACGGCACGGGTGGGCCGGGCTACCAGATTCCCGACGAAAACCTCCCGGCGGAGGGTGAGGCGAACTATCCGGCAGGGACGGTCGCTATGGCGAACGCCGGACCGGGCACCGGTGGTTCGCAGTTCTTCCTCGTATACGAGGACACCACCCTCCCCTCGGGCTACACGATCTGGGGGCAGGTCACCGACGGCCTGGACATCGTGCGCGCTATTGCGCAGGCAGGCGTGGCCGACGGCGGTGGGGACGGCCTCCCCGCCCAACCGATTGTTATCGAAACGGCAACAGTTGGGGCGGCCTAGTAGCAGTTTCCCTCCTCGGTGACAGACTGTCAGTGACAGACTGCCGGAGAAAGACTGCCGCTGACAGTCTGTCCGCGGCGGTAGGGCCGTCGAGTGGACCAGGCGAGGGCAGTGCGAGAGGGATCTAGAGGGATACGTGGACGTGACGACTGACGACGAGGGCACGACGGGTGCGCAGTCGCCCGTTCCTACCCCGGCCGCCCTGCGTCGCCCCACGGGACCGACGCGGCCAACCTCCGATGCTCCAACCATCGCAGTCGCGGACGCTCCGAGCCCGAGCATGGCCTTCGGGCGGGCCGAGGCCGACGGCACGATCTACCTGCTGGCTCCGGACGGCGAGGTGGCCGTGGGACAGTACGCCGCTGGCACCCCTGACGAAGGGCTGGCGTTCTTCGCTCGCAAATACGACGACCTTGTCGTGGAAATCGATCTCGTCGCGACGCGACTGGCCGACGGCCGCGCCAAGCCCGATCAGGCGCGGGCCGCTATCGCCCGCGTTCGCCAATGCCTAGAGGAACGTTCGTACGTGGGAGACGTGTCCGCTCTGTCCGCCAAGGTCGATGCAGCGGAAGCCGAACTGGAGTCGGCGGTAGTACGGCAGGCGGAGCACCGCAAGCGAGTGCGCGAGGAGACGAAGGCGGCGCGCGAGGCGCTGATAACCGAAGCCGAAGCGCTGTCGGATTCCACCTCCTGGAAGTCAACATCCGAGCGATACTCCGCAATGGTTGAGGAGTGGAAGGCGCTCCCCCGTTCTGATCGCTCCCTGGAACAGGACCTGTGGAAGCGCCTTAGTTCCGCTCGTGCGAGCTTTGATAAGCGCCGCCGTGCGCACTTCGCGCAACTCGACTCACAACGCAAGGAAGCCGTTGCGGCCAAGCGTGAACTGATCACCAAGGCCGAGGCCTTGGCAGACTCAACGGATTGGGGGCCGACCACGCGCGCATTCCGCTCATTAATGGACCAGTGGAAGCGAGCCCCGCGGGGATCGCGCTCGGACGAGGACAAACTGTGGAAGAAGTTCAAGGCCGCACAGGATTCCTTCTATTCCGCAATGAAGGCCGCTGACGCCGCGAAAGATGCCGAACTTGCACCGAACGTCGAAATGAAGGAAGCACTAGTCGTCAAGGGGGAGGCACTGCTCCCGCTGGACGGATCGACAGACCTCGGCCAGGTCAAGCGCCAACTTCGCTCCATCCAAGAGCAGTGGGACAAAGCCGGTGACCTGCCGCGCAGCGATCGTTCGCGATTGGAATCGCGGCTCAAGAAGGTCGAGGATGCGGTGCGCAAGGCGGAGTCGAGCGCCTGGGACCGCGACGACCCCGATAAGCGAGCCCGGGCAGAGTCCACCGCGAATGCTTTCACGGATGCACTGGCCAAGCAGGAAGCCGATCTCGAGCAAGCCCGCGCCGCCGGCGATGAGCGAGCAGTGCGCAAACTGGAGCAGTCCATCGAGAGCACCCGGGCGCTACTTGAGGCAGCCCAACGAATCGCCCAATAGAGACACCGGCCTAGCCCCACACGTCCTCGTCGGTCAGGTGCCCGCCACAGTTGTGCCCGGCCTAGACGCGGTACGCGTCGTAAACACCCTCGACGGTCCGCACGGTCTTCAATACAGATCCCAAATGTTTCGGGTCGGCCATCTCGAAGGTGAACCTCGAGGTCGCGATCCTGTCCCGCGTCGTGGTAACCGACGCACTCAGGATGTTCACGTGCGTATCCGACAGGGCGCGCGTGATGTCGGCCAGCAACCGGGAACGGTCGAGCGCCTCGACNTGGATGTTCACNAGGAANACGCTGGATGGTGTCGGNGCCCACTCCACNTCCACTTCNCGCTCCGGGCTTTGTCGCAGGCTCGGNACGTTGACNCAANNTTCGCGATGCACCGAAACACCCGACGCTCGCGTGACAAAACCCATGATGGCATCGCCCGGGACCGGGGTGCAGCANCGCNCAAGCTTGACCCAGAGATCGTCGACCCCNTTGACGACNACTCCCACGTCTCGCGAGGCACTCTCTCGTCGCCCCGGCGTCGGGGTNACCGCCTCGGCGGCGTCATCGTCGGCCCCGTCCACGCCGCCCGCAGCATCNATCAGCCGNTGGACGATGGTCGAAGCGGCGATGCGNCCTTCGCCNACCGANGCGTACAGCGCAGAAACATCNGCTTGNTTGAGATCAACGGCGATCGTCGANAGCGCTTGATTGGTCATCAATCTNTGNAGCGGGAAGCCCTTCTTGCGCATCGCTCGTGCGATCTGATCTTTGCCGTTATCGATNGCTTCCTCGCGGCGCTCCTTGGAGAACCACGCCTTGATCTTGGTNTTNGCNCGNGCGGATGCCACNAANCCNAGCCAGTCACGACTGGGCCCGGCACCTTCAGCCTTNGANGTGAAGATCTCCACGACGTCNCCGCTGGANAGTTCCGACTCCAGCGGNACNAGCTTTCCGTTCACTCGCGCACCGACGCACCGGTGNCCAATCTCGGTGTGGACGGAGTAGGCGAAATCGACCGGNGTCGCGCCNGCCGGAAGCGCCATCACATCGCCCTTCGGCGTAAAGACGTATACCTCNGCTGTTCCGAGGTCGTAGCGCAGNGAGTCCATGAACTCACCGGGATCNGNGGTNTCGCGCTGCCAATCCAGCAGNTGACGTAACCATGCGAACTCGTCCGGNCCGGCCTTGTCTGACTCGCNCTGCTTATACATCCAGTGTGCGGCGACGCCNAGCTCNGCNGATTGGTCCATGTCGTNGGTGCGNATCTGCACTTCCACCACTTTGCCTTCCGGCCCGATGACAGTCGTNTGCAGCGACTGATACATGTTGAACTTCGGCATCGCGATGAAGTCCTTGAANCGNCCCGGCACNGGGCTCCANTGNGCGTGGATCGTTCCCANNACCGCNTAGCACTCNCGAATGCTGTCGACAAGGATNCGGACNCCGACCAAGTCNTAGATGTCGTTGAAGTCGCGACCGCGCACGATCATCTTTTGATACACCGAGTAATAGTGCTTCGGACGGCCGGTGACCGAGGCCTTNATGCGGCTNGTNTTCANTTGNGCTTCGATNTCGCNGATNACNTCNGCNAGGTACTTGTCNCGNGANGGNGCCCGCTCCCCNACNAGGCGCACGATCTCCTCNTACATNTTNGGATACAGCGTGGCGAAAGACAGGTCNTCGAGTTCCCACTTGATGGCGTTCATGCCNAGCCGGTGCGCCAGTGGTGCATAAATTTCCAGAGTTTCCTTGGCTTTCTTCTGCTGTTTGTCCTCCGGGAGCCAGCGGAGGGTGCGCATGTTGTGGAGACGGTCGGTGAGCTTGATGACCAGCACGCGAATATCNCGGGCCATNGCGACGACCATCTTCCGCACNGTTTCCGCCGCGGAGGCTTCTCCGTAGGTGACCTTGTCGAGNTTGGTCACGCCGTCCACCAACAAGGCGATNTCGTCCCCGAAGTCTTCNCGGAGTGCATCGAGTGAGTACCCGCAGTCCTCGACNGTGTCGTGCANCAGTGCGGCCGACAGTGTCGAGNCCGGCATNCCNAGATCCGCCAGGANGGATGCGACCGCTANCGGGTGGGTGATGTANGGCTCCCCCGACCGGCGCTTTTGGTCTCGNTGCAGNTACTCCGCCATCTCATAGGCGCGCTCGAGCGTGCGGGTATCGGCCTTCGGGTGGTATCGACGCAGCGTCTTGATGACGGGGTCGAGTTCGGGGTGAGCGTTACGAGGCCCGGCGAGCCTCGCGAAGCGGCCACGAAAACCACCGGATTCGCCTACCTGCGATCCGCGGGCGACCTCGGGCTCGGTGGTGGCGGGAATGTTCTTCGCCATGTCCACCTCCCCTCGCCGCGGAACACCAGTGTACGCGCGNGGGAACTAGCGTCGTTTGCGTCGGCTCTTGCGCTTGGGTTGGTGTCGCTCGCCGGATTGCACGCGTGCGAGTTCNCGAAGCTCCTCCGGAGATGCGGGCGATGCCGTGGTGGTGGNNCCNGCTGCTGCACCGGNNCCNTNTNCGGCANTNTCCCCNGCGCNNTCTCCNNCGCTNTCNCCGGCGCTGTCCTGGCCGGTGGTAGTGGCNTTCGCNGCTTGCTTGCGGCGAGCCTGAACGCGAGCCNCGAGGGCNTTCATTTCCGGCTGCTGNCGCTTGAGCTGGGCGAGGACCGGCGTNGCGATGAAGATCGAGGAGTACGTTCCCGCCGCCATNCCAACAGCCAGGGCGACAGCGAGGTCNAGCAGTGTGCCGGCGCCNAGNAGTCCGGCGCCGACNATGATGATGGCGAGGACNGGCAGNAGGGATGTCAGCGAGGTNTTGATGGATCGAACGACCGTCTGGTTCACNGCCAGGTTNGCGGCTTCGTCGTAGGTCATNACCGACTGNCCAGCGATGCCTCGNGTGTTCTCCTTCACCTTGTCGTACACGACNACGGTGTCGTAGAGCGAGTAGGCCAAGATCGTCAGCACACCGATNGCGGTCGCTGGTGTTACTTCGAGCCCGAAGAGCGCATANATGCCCACGGTGATGACAAGGTCATGAGCCAAGGCGACGAGTGCGCCGATGGCCATTCGCCATTCGAAGTAGATGCTCANGAAGATNGTGACCAACACCAAGAAGATNACNAGCCCCTGCAGGGCCTTGGACGANATCTCCGCCCCCCACGTCGGCCCAACGACCTGAACGGTGATCTCCGATGCCGCGACACCGCAGACNCCACCGAGAGACTCNGACAACTCGATGGACTCCGCGCTGGTNAACGGAATCGTCTGGACNCGCATGGTGCCCGAACTNGCGACCGTCACGATCGTTTGCCCGCCCGTNTCGGCCTCNGCTACNTCTCGCGCCTCACTCACCGNGCACGTCGCGTTGGGNATGGCGAAGTCGGCACCGCCGCGGAACTCNATTCCGAGATTCAATCCNCGGAAAGCGAGNGANNCNACGGCNACGAGCAGGATGATCGCNGANAAGATGTACCACCGCTTCCACCGACCGACGAAGTCGTAGGACACCTCACCGCGGTAGAGCCGTTGACCGATGTTGGTGATGCTGCTCATGACCGCACCTCCGCTGCGTCGCNGGCTGTCTCGCCGGCTGAATCACCGGCTGTGTCGTCGGCTGTTGAACTCTGGTAATCGTCACGGCGCTTGCGTCGTGATTGTCCGGCGAGCGTGTTGAGGGCGCTGTGACCACCGAGGCGTTCCGGGTCCAGCCCCGACCACTTGGATCCGCCCTGCATGAACTTGCGACGTCCCATCAAAACCACCACGGGGTGGGTGAACCAGAAGGCNATGATCAGNTCGATGACCGTCGTCAGNCCCANGATGAAGGCGAATCCGCGGACGCTGCCGATGGACAGGAANTACAACACCACGGCGGCGAGCAGCGTGACGAAGTCTGCCGCCAACAGGGTGCGGCGGGCNCGCACCCANCCGCTNTCGCAGGCCTGNCGTAGGGATCGTCCGTCGCGAAGTTCGTCNCGCATNCGTTCGAAGTACACGATGAAGGAGTCCGCGGTGATGCCGACGGCCACGATCGCGCCGGCGACGCCGGCNAGGGTCAGGGTGAGTCCGATGGTCTTGGAGAAGATCACCACGAACAGGTAGAGCAGGCCGCCTGCCACNGCGAGGGACATGACGGCTACCAGNCCGAGCACNCGGTAGTACAGGAGCAGGTAGATGCTCACCANGGCCAAACCGATGAGGCCTGCGATGATTCCGGCCCGCAGTTGATCGCCACCCACGGTCGCGGACACCGAGGTNATGTCNACGACGTCGAGGGTCACCGGCAGCGCNCCGTATTTNAGGACGTTCGCCAGGTCNCGGGCTTCCTCGACGTTGAAGTCACCTTCGATNTGNGCTTGNCCGCCGAGAATNGGCTCGTTGAACCGNGGAGCCGACACCACCACGCCGTCGAGAACGATCGCNAACGCGTTACAGGGGGTGGCNCCGGANCCGCACTCCGGNAGCGCACTGAGTTCGGTGGACGCCTCGGCGAGNGCACCGGCTCCCTCGGAGTCGAACTCCAANGTNACNACCCACCCGATGCCCTGTTGNGTNAGTTGGGCGTTGGCGTCGGTCACNCTNACACCNTCGATGAANGCCGGCTCCATCACGTACTTCTGTCCGCCGGATTGATCGCAAGCNCCCAGCCATTCGGTCGGGTCNTCGGGTGTGCCNCCGGCCAGGTTGACCGGGTCGANGCAATCNAGGGCGTCGACCTCGGCTTGGAACTCAGGGCTGTAGTCGGGCGCTTGGACGATCTCCGCACTCTGAGCTCCGCCGTCGCTCGCCGATTCGTCAGCGGACTCTTCGGTCTCCGCAGCATCGCCTTCAGCTGCATCACCTTCGGCCGCATCGNCCTTCCGCGGCATCGGCGTCNGCNGCNTCGGCNTCCGCCGGGTCGATCGGGAACGGACTGAGCACNTTCCACACCGGCCGGAAGTTCAACAAGGCNGTNCGCTGNACNAGCTCNACGACCCGGTCTTGNCCCAGACCCGGGACCGAGACGACGATCGCCGCCGAATTTCCCGAACCTTGGGTGGTCACNTCGGCCTCGGCGACGCCNAGGCCGTCCACGCGGGCACGAATGATCTCGACCGTNTGTGCGAGTTGCTCGTCAGTGATCTCGGTTCCTTCGACGACGGGCTGCGGCACCANGATCACCTGGGTGCCGCCTTGAAGGTCNAGGCCGAGGCGGACCGAGGAATCGGTGCCAGGCCAAAAGGCCCAGACGACGCCACCGATGAGCAAGACGATCAGGGCGATCAGCGATCGCCCTGGCTTCGATGTTGCAGGTGGTGCCACAGGTCTCCTCGTATGCGAANGGGCTTNNAGCCCGCAGGNTGNCGTCTATCGCGCAGCGCTACGGCGCTTCGTCTGCCTCCGGNGCNGTCTCGACNCTAGGGGCNGGCTCGATCACCTTGGCGACGGCCGCCGGGACCATGCGCACGAANACCCCAGGNGAGATTTCCAGACTCAACTCGTCCTCCGCGACAGCCGCGACCGTTCCCATCATCCCNGCNGTTGTCATCACCTGGGCTCCCGGCGCCAGTGCGGACACCATCTCGGCCTGCTGGCGCTGCCGTTGCTTTTGCGGTCGGATGAGNAGGAAGTAGAAGGCGACGACGAGTAGAACGATGGGCGCTAAGGCGACGATGTCCACGGTGCGCTCCTGAGGGGNATTCTGCGAAACACAGGGCCGGAATCTCCAGCGGGGACGAGGGTACCCAGAGGCTCTCGCGACGTTGGCGATGGCCTAAGGATCGCCTCCATTGTTGCGGTCGTCCACGCCGTCGTCAGCGCTCCAGGGCAACACCCCTTGTCCGGACCCGGGGGCATCTGTCGGGGCCGAGCGACCGACGTGCTGCCACCCGGCNACAGTGGCCACCCGCCCNCGCGGNGTGCGCATCAGCAAACCNAGGCGGACCAGAAACGGCTCNGCNACNGTTTCGATGGTCTCGGGTTCCTCNCCNACCGCTACGGCNAGGGTGCTCAATCCCACCGGACCGCCACCGAAGCGGTCCACGATCGCCTCGAGAACAGCGCGATCGATCCGATCCAGGCCGANCACGTCCACCTCNTACANCTCCAGNGCAGCCCGCGCTGCNTCCAGGTCGACGACGCCATCACCGTGCACCTGGGCCCAATCCCGGACCCTGCGCAGCAGNCGGTTGGCGATCCTCGGGGTGCCGCGACANCTGCCGGCNATTTCCGCGCTGCCCTCGTCCGTGACGTCGACGTCGAGCAGCCCNGCGCTCCGGTGCACGATGCGTTCGAGATCGGCNACCTCGTAGAAGTCGAGGTGAGCGGTGAAGCCGAATCGATCTCGTAGCGGCCCAGGCAACANTCCCGCCCGCGTCGTTGCTCCGACAAGGGTGAAGGGCTCGATNTCCAAAGGAATGGCCGTCGCGCCCGGGCCNTTGCCGANGACGACGTCCACACGAAAGTCCTCCATCGCCACNTACAGCATTTCCTGGGAGGCTCGNGCNGTTCGGTGAACTTCGTCGATNAACAGCACCTCCCCGGGCTGCAGGCTNGACAANACGGCCGCNACNTCGCCGNCGTGCTGCANNGCCGGCCCGGATGTCATCCGCATGGGNGCGTCGAGNTCCGCGGCGATGATCGCCGCAAGGGTTGTCTTNCCCAGNCCCGGTGGCCCGCTGAGCAGAACGTGGTCGGAGACACCCGAACGACGCCGNGCTGCCTCCAGGACCAGNCCGAGTTGGTTCTTCACNCGGTCCTGGCCNACGAATTCGGTCAGCGTCGTCGGACGNAGNGCGCCTTCGACGATCGAATCGTCGTCGTCNGGNGTCGGATCGAGGACGGTCACGATCGGTCCAAACTNCGCAGNGCTTCTTTGAGCANCACNCCGATGTCNGGTGATTGCGCGTNGGTGACCTCGTCGAGGCGGCCCGCGAGACCGTCGACGGCCGCATCTGCTTCCTTGGCGCTCCATCCAAGGGACGTCAGGCCCGCCGCCACTGCGGTGCGCCATCCCTCATCTGACGGCGCTGCCGGGCGAGAGATGCTGAGCGGATCGATCTTGTCTTTGAGCTCCAGAACGATGCGCTGCGCACCCTTTTTCCCGATACCGGGGACCTGCGTCAAAGCGGCGAGATCTTCTGCGTCGATCGCTCGCCGAAGATCGTCGGCACCGAGGACGCTCACCAAGCCCAGGGCTATCCGCGGTCCAATTCCACTGACCGTTTGCACCTGTTCGAACATGCGACATTGCTCGGCGTCGGCGAACCCGAAGAGTGTCCAGGAGTCCTCTCGCACAACGAGGGCGGTGTGCAGGTCGACCTCTCGCCCCACGGTTGCTTCGGCAGCGACCNGTGGCGGCGTGGTGACCCGCACAGCAACCGCACCCAGATCGACGCTGAGGTANTCCGCGCCCCGCGCGACGACCACGCCCCGAACCCGATCGATCATCGACGCGCTGCCGCTGCTTGTTGTGTGGAAGTCCCTGATGAACGCTGGGATGTCATCTCGCGGCGGGCACGCTCCAGGCGCTGTGTGGCGACTCCCCGCCACGCATGACAAATAGCAATCGCGGCAGCGTCCGCCGCATCGGCCGGCTTCGGTGGAGTATCCAGTCGCAGCACCCGAGTCACCATGGCGGTCACCTGCGCTTTGTTGGCGCGACCGTTACCGGTGACGGCCGCTTTGACCTCGGTGGGCGTGTGCATGGCCACCGGGAGTCCTCGGCGGGCCGCGACGAGAAGGGCGACCGCTGCGGCCTGGGCGGTAGCCATGGCCGTCCGCACGTTGTGCTGGCTGAACACTCGCTCCACGGCAACCACGTCGGGCTCTAACTCGTCGACGAGGCCGTCTATATCGCGTTCGATGGAGATCAGGCGCTGCTCGATGGCCTCACCGGGATCTGTGCGGAAGACGCCGATGTGCAGCAGCGAGACCTTCTGCCCTGCGCTGCCTTCGATGACGGCCACTCCGCACCGCGTGAGTCCGGGATCCACCCCGAGAACTCGGGTCGCATGCGTCACGGTGGCCTCCTCGCCTGAACCATCACACGCTAGTCCGCGGGTGTGTCACCCTTCGGCTGACGCGCCGCGTAACGATCAGCAGGTTCGACGCCTTCCCCGGTGACCTGTTCGAATCCCCATCGCAGGTCGTCGATCAACTCGGCTGGGTCGGTTACCGACCGATCGTCGGTCGAGACTCCGATGCACGCTGCACCGTCGTAGGTCACCATGGTCACGTTCACCGCAGCTCCGATCGTGGCCACGAGGGGGAACGCCGCAACCATCTTCGCGCCGGCGAGATATAAAGGAATTGGCGGCCCGGGAACGTTGCTGGTGGTGAGGTCCGATGCTCGTGCCGCCTGTGCGAGCACTGGTACCGGTACGAACCAGCTGACATCCGCGAGCGGATCGGCCATGCGCGTTGCGGGGGCGCCGCGCCACTCGTCCACGAGTTCATGCGCTGCGGCCATCAACTCATCGATGCCCAACCCGGCAAGCGGCATCTCCAATCGCGCGATGGACACTGCATTGGATGCTTGCGCGCTGCGATCACCTGCGTCGCCGCGCAGACTGATCGGGACGTTCACTCGCAACTGGGGCACTTCGTAGCCGTGCCGCTCGTGGTAGCGGTCGAGGGCGGAAGCGACGGCAGCCATGAAAGCGTCGTTCACGCTGAAGTCCCGTGACTTCGCCGCCTGTTTCAACCCGTCGAAGGGAAACTCGAATGCTCCGAAGTGGTATGTCGTTCCTCGCTCAGACCACACCGGACTCAGTGCTGCGTCGGGCACGGCGACGGCTCGGGTGATCGAATCGACGGTCGAACGCATCGTGTCGAGTGTGCCAGTGGGGTCGCTGATGGCTTGGCGCATCATCTGTCCACCGGCGCGCAGCAAGCCTTCGGCGCTGCCCTTGACCCGCTGGAAGTTGTCCTCAAGATTGGCCTTGGCGATATCCAGGGTGCCGACGTCTTCGCCGTCGGGCACCTCGGGTGTCGGTGGGTCCTCGGGGTTCGGGTCGGATCCGAGTTCGAATAACGACAGCGCCATGATCACGGTTGCCTGACCATCCGCGATCGAATGATGCAGTTTCATGATGAAGGCGGCTTCGCCGTTGGGTAACCCATCAATCAGGACCGCTTCCCACAGCGGACGATTGCGATCGAAGTCGGTCAGCGACATTCTCCGGGCGTCGCTGAGCAAGTCGTTCCAGCCGCTCCCCTCGGGCAGTGAGTACCGGTGGACATGCACATCGACGTCGAAATCCGGATCGAGCGCCAACCGCGGAGCAGACATTCCGAAGATGCCGTACAGCGGCCGCATTCGCAGCGTGGGAACGAAGTGCGTCAGACGCTCGAGCCGAGCCCGCAGCCGCTCCCAATCCGGCGCTCGTTCCAGCACGGCCAGTGCGAGAACCGTGCTGCGCAGCCGAGGATCACCGGACGCAGTCCGAAAGGTGGCCGCGTCCCAACCACGTAGTTGCGATCCGAGCTTGCCCGACTCCTGTTCGGACACCCGTTAGCCCACTTTCTCCATCACGTCATCGCTGACGTCAAAGTTCGCATACACATATTGCACGTCATCGCTGTCTTCCAGCGCTTCGATCAAACGAAAGACCTTGGTGGCTCCGTCCTCGTCGAGCGGAACGGTCACCGACGGAAGAAACGTTGCCTCCGCGGAGTCGTAATCGATATCGCTGTCCTGCAGTGCGGTGCGAACCGTGACGACGTCGGTGGCTTCGCTGACGACCTCGAAAGACTCTCCCAGGTCGTTCACTTCCTCTGCGCCGGCTTCGAGAACCGCCATCAGGAGATCGTCTTCGCTGAGGCTGTCGCTCTTCGGGACGATGACGACGCCTTTGCGGTTGAACATGTAGGCGACGGATCCCGGGTCGGCCATCGAGCCTCCGTTGCGTGTCATGGCCACGCGCACCTCGCCCGCCGCGCGGTTGCGGTTGTCGGTCAAGCATTCGATCAGGACGGCGACACCGTTGGGGCCGTACCCCTCATACATGATCGTTTGCCAGTCGGCTCCGCCACCTTCCGCACCCGATCCACGCTTGACCGCACGCTCGATGTTGTCCAAGGGCACCGACGATTTACGAGCCTTTTGGATGGCGTCAAAAAGCGTCGGATTGCCGGCGGGGTCTCCCCCACCTTGGCGGGCGGCCACCTCGATGTTCTTGATCAGCTTGGCAAACAATTTGCCGCGCTTGGCGTCGATAACGGCCTTCTTGTGTTTGGTCGTCGCCCACTTGGAGTGACCGCTCATGCGAAACCTTTCCCGACAACTCGCTTGCCTGTCCGACCGGCACCTCGCCCGAGCCTTCTGCGCGAACGCCCTTGGTGGGCTGACTCCGACCGCACCCGGCTCACCGTGACCCTTGGACGATTTCCACGAACATCTGATGGAACCGAACGTCGGGTCCCAATTCCGGGTGGAAACTGGTCGCCAATAGACCTGCGTGCCGGACAGCAACGATGGTACCTGCGCGCGTGCCCTCGGTGATCTCCGCCAGGATTTCGATGCTNGATCCGACGCTCTCCACCCAGGGNGCGCGAATNAAGACGGCCGGGAANGGCTNGTCACCGAGGNCAGGAACGCTGAGATCGGCCTCGAAGGAGTCGACCTGTCGGCCGAANGCGTTGCGGCGCACNACNACGTCCAAACCACCCACGGTTTCNTGATCTGCGCGCGCGTCGAGGACNGNGTCCGCGAGCATGATCATGCCNGCGCATGTTCCGAACATCGGCATTCCCGCGGCCCGCGCGAGGCGTAGCGGCTCGAACCAACCTTCGATGGCAGCCAGCCGCGANATCGTCGTGGATTCCCCGCCNGGGATTACCAGCGCGTCACAGACAGCGATGTCGTCTTGNTGTCGAACGGTGCGCGCCCGCGCACCGGCGCGNTCCAATGCCGAGACGTGCTCACGCACGTCACCTTGAAGCGCGAGCACCCCGATAGTCGGGGNGCTGGTCACCAGCCNCGGTCTTCGAGGCGGTGATGAACNGGAATATCNGCNACGTTCAATCCNACCATCGCNTCACCGAGNCCTCNNGACGCGTCCGCCACCATCTCTGGCTTGTCGAAGTTGCGNGTGGCCGAGACGATCGCCTCNGCCCGGGACTTCGGGTCGCCGCTCTTGAAGATTCCCGAACCGACGAACACGCCGTCNGCACCCAACTGCATCATCATCGCGGCGTCCGCGGGTGTGGCNATACCNCCGGCGGTGAANANCACCACGGGCAACTTGCCNTCTCNNGCCACCTCGACCACGAGGTCGTACGGGGCTTGAAGTTCCTTGGCGGCGACGAAGAGCTCGTCCTCGGCCATCGAGCGCAGCCGTCGGATCTCTCCGAGGATCTTGCGCATGTGNGTCACCGCGTTNGANACGTCNCCGGTTCCGGCCTCACCTTTGGACCGGATCATNGCNGCGCCCTCGGTGATGCGGCGCAACGCTTCCCCGAGGTTTGTGGCACCGCANACGAAGGGCACGGTGAAGCCGGACTTGTCNATGTGGTTGGCGTAGTCGGCGGGAGTAAGNACNTCGGACTCNTCGATGTAGTCGACGCCGAGACTCTGCAGTACCTGGGCCTCGCCGAAGTGGCCGATGCGCGCTTTCGCCATCACCGGGATCGAAACGGCTTCCATGATGCCGGTGATCATTTCCGGATCGGACATGCGCGCCACGCCACCTTGCGCGCGAATATCAGCAGGGACGCGCTCGAGGGCCATCACTGCCACGGCTCCCGCGTCCTCGGCGATCTTCGCTTGCTCGGCGTCGACGACATCCATGATGACGCCGCCCTTGAGCATCTCCGCCATGCCGCGCTTGACGCGGTCGGTACCAACTTGCTCGTTCACCTAGACCTCACTCGTAACGTNGTAGGCCNCCATCGTAGAGCCGNNGCCGAGTACTGCATCCGGTGGCACGCATCCGGTGGCACGCATCCGGTGGCGGCTACGAGGAGGGAGCCGNGAGGGCCGNNGGNACGGNGTCATCGAACTCCACCGGGTNGGGCCACGCGGTATGGCCGGCCAGCCGGAANGTGGTGACCAGNCGTTGNCGGCGCAATTGGGCGCAGGCACGAACCGCGTCGTTGAGGAATCGGCGGGACAGTTGCACCCGTTGGGCCGANGCGGCCAATTCCGCGAGCAGTTCACTGCCACCCGGCGCGCTGCGAACCTCGGCCACCTCCTCTGCGTCCAAGGTGACGGACAGTGCCTGGGTGAGAGCGGTTTCTGCGTCGGCGCGGTCGGTCCCCGAACTGTCTTCGTCGGCCGCCGTACGCGCATCCCGTGCCGCCTCGGCGACGACTATCGCTCCGGCCGGGTCGAGAACACCGCTCGTGGCGAGTTCGAGAGCAACCGAGGATCGNCGGAGNAGTTGGGCATCCAGCGACAGTCGCGACGTGTCGATCCGCTTATGCAGAGCATCTAGTCGTCCCGCTGTCATCGACAAGTACAGNCCGAACANTGCGATCGCGACCACGGCNGCGACGACCCACCACCAACTCATGAGTCCTCCCCGTTGCGNCGGCTGCGNGCNAAGGAGGGACGCACGGCGAACCTNCCCAAGGCNTGTCCNCGNAGATCTTCACNNACCNTTTCGCCNTCCACCCGCACNCTCTCGTAGACGGCCAGNACGTCGTCGATGACGGTGTCCCAGTCGTATTGNGCAGCGCGCGGAAATCCGCGGNANACCAAAGCCCGCCGCGCAGCGTCATCGGCGAGCACGGACAGGACGGCGTCGGCGAGNGCNNTCGGNTCCNTNGCCGTGAACAGTCNTCCGGACTTGCCGTCTTCCAGCACGTGTCGGAAGGCGGGTATGTCGGAGGCGACAACGCACGAACCAGCAGCCATCGCTTCCACCAAAACAATGCCGAAGGATTCGCCGCCGGTATGCGGGGCGACATACACCTGCACTTCGCGAAGGAGTTCCTGCTTTCTTTCGTCGGTCACCGCACCGAGGAAGCGAACGGACGAGGCGACCTCNGCCGGCAATTCCTTGCGCACATCCTCGATGTCGCCGGGGCCGGCGACGTTGACGNCGAGATCGGGTACCTGCTGCAGGATNGCGGGTAGGGCGTCGACCAATACCGACAGTCCTTTGCGCGGCTCCTCGATTCGGCCCAGGAACAANANTTCGCGGCGTCGTTGCCGGTCGTGGCTTTCCGGCGCGAAATCCTTGACGCGCACGCCGTTGGGGATCAGTACTGCGTCACCNCCCACATGCCCAACGAGTGTCCGTCGGGCCTCTGCGCTCACGGCGATGCTGCCGCGNAGCTTCTCCATGGCTGTTTGCGCGACGTANTACCCGGCCGACAGGACCCGCGATCGATCGTGCGAGGAATGCCACGTGGCNACCAGTGGCCCTCGTGCCGACCAGCAGGTGAGTAGGGANAGGCTCGGTGCGAGGGGCTCATGGATGTGGACGATGTCGAAGTCTCCCTCTCGAATCCAGGCCCGCACACGACGGGTGGCCTTCACTCCGAAACTCAGCCGCGCGACGGAGCCGTTGTAGGGAACNGCTACCGGCCGACCCCCGTCGGTCACCCAGTCGGGAAGCACCGATTCCTCTTCGACCGGCGCGAGNACGTTGACCGAGTGTCCGCGTCCGCGCAANGTGACGGCNAGATCNGCGACGTGCGATCGCACTCCACCGGGGACATCCCATGCGTAGGGGCANACCAGACCGACGCGCAGNCTCACGNTGCCTCCNTCCGGGGTGTCAGGTCNGAGACCCATACCTTTTGGAGCATGTGCCAATCGGCACTGTGCTCGGTTATTCCTGCTTCCCAGCCGAGGGCGAGCTGCTGAGTGATCGCCCTTACCCGCTCATCATGGTCACCCTGCGTGGGGACCTCCACTCGATCATGCACGTAGCCCCGGCAGATGTCACCGTCGAACCACATGGTCACCGGGTGCAGGGGAACACCGGTCTCGATGGCGAGGGTGGCCGGTCCCACGGGGAACGACGCCGGCTCACCGAAGAAGTCCACGTGTACTCCGCGTCGACTGATGTCTCGATCCCCCACCAGCGCCACGAGTTTCCCTTGCCGAAGTTTGCCGGCCAGCTCGTCGAGAACGTTCGGGTGTCCGGTGGGATAGATGTCCATGCCGAGTTTGGTGCGGTAGGCCAAAAAGGCGTCGAACAGTTTCTCCGGCTTGACCCGTTCGGCTACCGACGTCACCGATCCGTAGGTCGCCGCCGCCCACGCGCCGGCGTGATCCCAGTTGGCCATGTGTCCAGGGATCATCAGCGCCCCGCCGGATTCCAGCGCGGTGTCGAGGATCTCTTGACGACCGAGGAGGAACGTGTCGGTGATGCGCTCCCTCGACCAGGTCGGCAGCCGAAAGGCCTCGCACCAATAGCGCATGTAGCTGCGCATCCCGGCGCGGCTTAGGTCTCGAATATCGGCCTCGCTGGCGTCCGGATGGACGCGCCGCAGATTTCGTTCGAGTTGACCCACTCCCCCCGCCCGGCGCAACCACAGAGCATCGGCGATCTGGCGGAACGTAGCGTTTGCCACAGGCTCGGGCAGCGTGCGCGCGATCTTCCAACCGATGTCATAGATCCACGTGGTGAGCGCATCGGAGGCGCCGTCGGGAAGCGGTGCCATGACGTTTAGGTGGCCGAGCGCAACTGCCGGCGCACTTCGATCATTCGCTGGAAGACGGTGACCACACCGGCAATACCGATGATCCACAACGCGATCGCCAGCACGTAGGGCACACCGAAACCGGTGAGCAGCACCGCGATGCCGGTCAGGATGAGTCGCTCTGCCCGTTCGGCAATNCCAACATTCGCCGTGGCGCCGACGGCTTCGGCTCGGGCCTTCGCGTAGGAGACGACCTGTCCGCTGACCAGCGCCAGCAACGCGCCGCCGACGATCCAGTAGTTGTCTTGANTCATTCCCCACAGCACCAGNGCCGCGAAGACNGCACCGTCGGTGATCCGATCGAGGGTTGCGTCCAGGAAGTTTCCCCACGGTCCGCTCTTTCCGGTCATCCGCGCCATGGTCCCGTCGAGCAGGTCGCTCAGGCCGAAGAAGACGCCCAGGACGAAGGCCCAGATGAACTCCCCCTGNGGGATCAAAATCAACATGCTNAGCGANCCACCGATGGTGCCGGTCAAGGTGACCGCGTCCGGGCTCACCTTCATCCGNACCANNAGNTTNGCGGGCGGATCGATGATGACAGCAGCGACCTTGCGGGCGGCCGGGTTGTTGAGCATTAGGCGCTGCCCTCCGGGGCGATACCGACCCCGTCGTCCCAGGCCTGNCTCAGCAGGTTCCGNGTCTCTTCCAACACCTGGGGAATGACTTTGGTTTGACCGATGATGGGCATGAAGTTCGTGTCGCCTCCCCATCGCGGGATCACATGCTGGTGNAGGTGNCCGGCGATNCCGGCTCCCGACANGGCCCCCTGNTTCATGCCGAGGTTGAACCCTTGCGCGGTGGCGACCTGACGCAGGATGCGCATCGATCGTTGGGTGNAGGCNCCGAGTTCGGCCACTTCGGACGGGGTGAGGTCGGGATAGTCGGCGACGTGCCGGTACGGGCAGATCATGACGTGACCGGAGTTGTACGGGTAGAGGTTCAACACNCCGAAGACCTCCTGCCCTCGGGCGAACACCAGACCCTCGTCCGGCGNTAGCTCCGGCGCTACNCAGAAGGGNCANTCATCGCCGGCGTCGGTGGTTTTCGGTTTCTTTCCTCCCCGCANATACACCANGCGGTGTGGCGTGTANATCCGCTCCCATTCGTCGGACATGTCACACCTGAACGCGNTCGTTGATGGCGGTGACNATTTCCTCGACGGCCGCATCGATNGCGACGCCGTTGTTNTGTGTGCCGTCCCGGTATCGGAAGGAAACNGCCCCNGCNGCGACGTCATCNTCGCCNGCGATCAGCATGTAGGGNGTCTTNGCNCGTTGCGCGTTGCGNATCTTCTTTTGCATNCGATCATCGGAGGTGTCGACCTCCACGCGAACGCCCCGCTGGCGCAACNTNGNNGCGACNTCCTCGAGGTANTNNACGTGATCATCGGTGATGGGGATACCGATCACCTGNACAGGNGCGAGCCATGGGGGGAACGCTCCCGCNTAGTGCTCGAGNAGGACAGCGAAGAANCGTTCNATGGATCCGAAGAGGGCCCGATGGATCATCACNGGGCGCTGCTTGGTGCCGTCGGAACCCTGATACTCCAGATCNAAGCGCTGNGGCAGTTGGAAGTCCACCTGGATGGTGCTCATCTGCCANGTTCGACCGATGGCGTCCTTCGCTTGCACCGAAATCTTGGGTCCGTANAANGCGGCGCCNCCCTCGTCNAGGATCAATTCGAGATTCTGTTTGGTGGCTGCTTCGCGGAGNGCCTGGGTTGCCTGGTTCCACTCGTCTTCACTGCCGACNGACTTNTCNGGGTTGCGGGTNGANAACTCGAGGTAGAAGTCTTCAAGCCCGTAGTCGCGCAGCAGNTTCAGCACNAAGGTNAGCAGGCTGTCGAGCTCGCCGGGCATCTGCTCGTGGGTGCANTAAATNTGGGCGTCGTCTTGGGTGAAGCCGCGAGCNCGAGTNAGCCCTTGAACGACNCCNGACTTNTCGTANCGGTAGACGGTTCCGAATTCGAACATNCGAAGNGGAAGNTCACGGTAGGAACGCCCGCGCGCGCTNAAGATGAGATTGTGCATCGGGCAGTTCATNGGCTTGAGGTAGTAGTCGGCNCCCTGACGCCGCACCTNGCCTTCCGCATNNANAACAGCNTCGAGGTGCATNGGCGGATACATGGCTTCGGCGTACCAGTCGAGATGGCCGGACTTTTCGAANAGTTGNCTNTTGGTGATGTGCGGNGAGTTCACGAACTCGTANCCGGCCTCTTCGTGCCGGGTGCGCGAGTAGTCCTCCATGACGCGACGCACGACNCCACCTTTGGGGTGGAAGACNGCAAGGCCNGAGCCGATGTCCTCNGGGAAGGAGAACAGNTCGAGTTCNGCTCCCANTCGNCGATGGTCNCGCCTTTCNGCNTCTTCNAGAAACGTNAGGTANGCCTTGAGTGCNTCCTTCGACGGCCANGCGGTGCCATACAGCCGTTGCAGTGACTCNTTCGCTTGGTCGCCGAGCCANTAGGACGCCGACGANCGCATGATNTTNATCGCGTTCGGCGGGATGTANGACGTGTTGGGCACGTGTGGACCGCGACANAGGTCGCTCCAACACACTTCACCNGTCTTTCGGTCCACNTTGTCNTACACGGTCAGTTCGANGCCACCAACTTCCATGACCTCNNCGCCGCCGTCNCTTCCNATCAGTCGNAACTTGTAGGGCTCGTNNGCNAGTTCGGNAACGGCNTNATCCTCCGTGACGACNCGNCGNCGGAACTCTTGGCCNGANTTCGCAATGGCGATGGCCTCTTTCTCGATGGCCTTGAGATCCTCGGGTGTAAACGGTTCCGGCACATCGAACTCGTAATAGAAGCCATCGGTGATGGGCGGTCCAATGCCGAGCTTGGCGTCGGGAAAGAGTTTCTGCACCGCCTGCGCGGCCACGTGTGCGGCGGAGTGCCGCAGGATGTAGAGCCCTTCTTCACTATCGATCAATACCGGTTCGACGTCATCGGCCTCAGCTATCGGAGTAGCAAGGTCCATCAGTCGCCCATTTATCCGCGCCGCAACCACGTTCCGGTCTGCGCCTAAAGCATCAAGCGCGGTCGAGGACACCGCAACCTCCCTCGGTGCAGTTGGAGACAAAGAACCCTTTTTGGGCCAGCGGAACGCCCGCTCATGGTAGCCGCCTGGAACATTGACTAATCAGCGACAGCCCAGGCATCAGGGGTTCGGCGGCGTTTCCCCCTACTCGCCAGTGAATGTCAGACCTGACGGCTAATTTCTTTCCCATGCAACGGCGCTCTTTCCTTCTCAACAGTCGCTGGGGGCAGCGGGTGTATGTCGCCGCGGCAACGGTGACGACCGTTGTGCTGCTCCTGCTATTTCCGGAGAAGTTGCACTGACGCGATAATTCGTGCCACCGTCCTCGGACGACTTCTGCAACCCCTACCGTGTCTTCTTGACACACGTCGCCGAAAATACCGCCAACGGGGGGCCAGAGCCGCATGGTCCGAAATCTCAAGATGCATACCAAGCAGTTTCGTCGCAAATTGTCGTGGGTAGCCCTCTTATGTCTTGGCGCAGCCCTCGTCTTCCTGTACGACCGGGTTGTTGGGGGGCTCGTCTAATCGAGAGATGGCTACGCGATCAGCAAGGGTCGATGCTCGTGTGCCGCAAGCAGGTGGTCTGGCGCGATCAGTGAGGGCCGACGCCGCGTTGGGATCCTCGTTACCGCAACGGCAGGCCGGACAAGGTGTCGACGAAGTTGGATGTCAGGCTAGGCGGTCGCTTTCGGAATCATCACATTCATCACTCGAATGACTTGGTTCTGGGTCCCGCAATCAGGACACTGCAGCCACTGCACCTCGCGACTGTCGCTATCGGCGACAGCGCGCATGGCATGCGCGGGAGCGCGGGTCCCGCACCCAACGCACGTTACGAGGTCCACTCGACTCCACTTTCTCTACGGCCGCTAGCGTCACATAATCACCAAGCACCACAGTACCCCCAGAATGCCGCACTCAGCGCTGCCGAGGAAGAGGCACCTAGCTTCTTGTTATCAAAAGGTGACCCAGCTACGACTTGCGCCCATCCGTCTGTCCCCGGGTGCCGCTGCAGCCGTCTGTGCGAGGCGTCCGCACGAAGTTCCGGCGCCATCTAGCGACCGTAATAGTGGGCGATACTGGGTTCGAACCAGTGACCTCTCGCGTGTGAAGCGAGCGCTCTACCACTGAGCCAATCGCCCGGAGCCCCAGGATGCTATCGCAGGGACGCCGGCCCAGCAGGCGCCGATCGTCTACGGATCCACATCCTGCGTGATGCGGCGTACGTACTGCGCTGACAGCGCCCTGCTGACCTCTCCGGCCTTTTCCCACTGACGGTCACCGAGGCTCAGGACGGGGTGGATGTCACGGGTGCTGGAGGTGAGGAAGACCTCGTCAGCATTCTCGAGAGCGCTCAGGGAAAGTTCACCCTCGACTGCCATGCCCCATTCGAGAATGAGTTCGCGGGTGATTCCGGCCAAGCACCCACTATCAAGGCCGGGCGTGACGACCTGGCCGTCGATGACGACGAACACGTTGGTCCCTGTTCCCTCACTGAGGTTCCCTGCCGAGTTCATGAACAAGCCTTCGGAGAAGCCGCGTGCATGGGCCCACCTCAGTGCCACCACGTTCTCTGCGTAAGAGGTTGTCTTCGCACCAACCACGGCGGAGCGCTCGTTGCGCACCCACGGCACGACGATCGCACTCGTGGTCGCCGGCCACGGATTCATCGACGCGAGGGCGACGATCGTTGTGCCCTCCCCCGCTCCACGATCACTTCCTAATGGCCCCAGCCCCGCGGTCACCGTGAT
This sequence comes from Micrococcales bacterium, assembly GCA_002694095.1. Lineage (GTDB taxonomy): Bacteria > Actinomycetota > Actinomycetes > S36-B12 > S36-B12 > S36-B12. The sequence continues at coordinate 28,872 of NZLD01000068.1, forward strand.
GCGCAAACGTCCCAATCGCGCCGCCTCCGGTTGGGACGAGATGACTGACGACACCGCGTCGGTCAGGGACGAGTTGTAGGGGGTGGCGAGACCTAGAACATCGCATGAGCGTGACAATCGATGCAGATGCCGCGAAAGCGCTAGTGGCGTCCCATCCACCACCTTGATCGTTTCGAAGACGCCGTCACCGACAGTCACTCCGTGATCGAAGGCCGACACGCGGGCATCGTCGGGTTCGACGAGGGCACCGTCACCACCGGCAGCGATCCAGACGCTCACAGTTTGACGCTCACGCGACTATCCCGTCACCGATCGCAGCATCGGGATGCCGTGGTGGGTGGGCACGGAGCGTGATGCGATGTCACACAAGTTCCTGGCCTTAAGTTCGGTTTCCTGCCACTCCCCGTGCGGGTCGGATCCCCAGGTGATGCCGGCGCCGGTTCCGAACCGTAGGACGTGGTCTCGGATCCAGAACGTTCGAATTGCCACGGCTAGTTCGGCCGCTTGGCGGTCGGCGTCGATCCAACCCACGGCTCCGCAGTAAACGTCCCGAGAGGCGGTTTCGCATTCGTCAATGATTCGAAGGGCTGATGACTTGGGCGCTCCGGTCACCGACCCCGGCGGGAACGTTGCGGCGACGATGTCGCTCCACTGTGTTCCCTCCGCCAGGCCACACTGCACATCGGACACAAGGTGAACCAGACCCGGGTGCTCTTCTATCCGGAGTAGATCGGGAACCCGAACACTGCCGGTGCGCGCAACGCGAGAAAGGTCGTTTCTGACAAGGTCAACAATCATCACGTTCTCGGCCAGATCCTTGTCAAGCAGCAAACCCGACGAGGCGGCCGTTCCCTTTATCGGCCCGCTGCTCAGGAAGTTACCTTCACGTCGAAGGAACAATTCCGGACTGGCGCAAGCAACGTGCAGATCAACATCGGGCACCGACATCATGGAGGAGTACGGCGCGGGATTCCCCACAGCGAGCGCACGGTGGAGCGCGACGATGTCATCGCTGCGTTCGATGTCGGCTTCGAGCACCCTGCACAGGTTTACCTGATACACCTCACCGCTGGCGATGTGTTCGTGAATTCGGCGCACGCCGGCGATGTATTGCTCCTGCGACAAACTCGATGCCCATCGATCTTTCGGCACCCCGGTCCAGGGGCCGATATCGGCCTCCGGTGGCGTGATCGACCATTGGGAGAAGCGGACCAGGACGGGTGCCCCGGCGTATGGGAGGACGACGCCCCAACGACCTCCGGAGTCAAGGGCTCGCAGGTCAGATGTCACCTCGGTGGGGTCCCACGCCCACAAACTTCCGAGGTGGGCGACCGCTCCGCTTCGCACAGACTCATCCTGCCGTGAGTGGACTCTTCTCGCCTAGGCCTGGCGTGACCAGGGTGGGTGTGTCGGCTAAGGTTTGGCTCTCCCAAAGGGGAATGCGGACGTAGCGCAGCTGGTAGCGCATCACCTTGCCAAGGTGAGGGTCGCGGGTTCGAATCCCGTCGTCCGCTCGCAGAGGGCAGCGGCAGCTGGCCTCATGGTGGAGTGGCCGAGAGGCGAGGCAGCGGCCTGCAAAGCCGCGTACACGGGTTCGAATCCCGTCTCCACCTCGCTGACAACTGAATGCTCGAACGAAGGACCCCGAGGGCGATTGGCGCAGGGGCTAGCGCGCTTCCTTGACACGGAAGAGGTCACTGGTTCGATTCCAGTATCGCCCACC
>NZLD01000069.1 GCA_002694095.1 Micrococcales bacterium
GTCGACGGTGGAGTGGCCGGAGCCTTCCCGCGCTAGATCAACGACGCCGTCGAGTCCGGCTGAAGCGACGGAACTGACGGAACCGACTAGACCATCTGCACCGACTGCACGAGTCGGCGAGCGTTCTCGGCCAGGTCGCCTCGATGAAGCGCTCCACCGACGAGGAGTGCGACGTCGATGCCGTAGAAGTCGGTGAGTTCGTTGATTCGATCCAGGGTCATGCCGCCACCGGGGCTTGGCCAGGCCGACGCAAGCGAGCCGAGCGGAGCTAGGCATGCCGCCTGAATCGTCGAGCATTCCTGGGGTGAAAAACTGAAGCGCCCCCGGTGGTTGGGGAAGATCGAGATGTCGGCCCCCGCCAATCGCATCAATGTCCCGAACATGATCCCGTGGTCGATTCCCTGGTCCGGATTCACCACATTGGATCCGAGGAACGAGGGGTGAGCCATGATGGGGAGAGCCAGGTCGTCATCATCGGCAAGAGAGCGCATCGCGTCGAAACCAGAGATGCCGGGCAAGACCAGCAACGCTCCGGCCCCCGCCCCCTTCGCGAAGAAGGCCGCCTCCCGCAGAGAGTTCGCAGGGACATTCAGGCTCGGCATGTATGCGGACGGATGGCCGATGTCCGACGCTGCTTCGTTCACCGCCTGAGCGATGGTGGTGACGCGGTCGCGCCAGGTGGCCCAGGGTTGATCAGCAAGTCCGTGATCGTCTTTGATGATGTCGAATCCGGCGGTTGCGATGGTCCGAGCCATGGCCGCCAGCGTCTGCGGGCTGGACCCCATCGGCTTCACCGCGGTACAGACCAGGGGGCGATCGGAAGCGCCGAAGAGGGATCGAAGTCCCGGAATTCCGAAACGGGGGCCACGGAATTCATCGAGGATCGAGTCGGGTAAGCGCAGGCCACGGACTCGGACCCCGGGGAACAGCGAGACGTTGCCCCACAACAAGTTGAGCACTTGCACCAGGCCACCGCCGGCCACCCCCGGGTCGTATCCGATGGTGATGTCGCTGCCGTCATCGTTGAGTACCTGACCGACCACGTCCTGTTGAATCCACTCCGGTGCGAGCTCGAAGGGGAACTCGATGGTCTGCTCGACGCGGATTGCGTCGGCGATTGCGCGGGGGTTCTCGGTGGTGATTCGGTAGTCGATTTCGATGAGGTCGCCGGATGCAGCTGCGGTCACAGCGCTTCGACTTTCGCGTTGCTGTGTGCTGCGGCGACGCGTACCTCGGTGAGATCCGAAGCAGAGACTCCGAGAGGTCGATCGAGCACGTTCTCGGCGACTCGCACCAGCGACAGGGCATCGAGGTGGTACTCGGCGAGCAGGTATGGCTGGGACGCTCCATGCGCGTAGGTGTCTCTCAGGCCCATGCGGTGCAAAGGAGTGGCGATCGAGTTCTCCGCCATGACCTCCGCCACAGCCGACCCGAGGCCGCCGGTCGTCAGGTGGTTCTCCATGGTGATAACCCCCGCAGTCGCGGAGCGAAGCGCAGTGACGATGGTCGGATCGGTGAAGGGCTTCAGGGTGGACACATGAAGATGGGACACGGACACGCCTGCTGCGCGGAGCGCCGGAATGGCCCTCAGGGCTTCCTCGGTCAGGATTCCGGAGGTGAGGACGACGAGTTCGGCCGGTGTGTCGAGAGCGTCTCCTCCGAGACTGAGGACCCGTGCCCGATTGAACTGCATCGGTTCATCTGCGGGGAACAGCCGTGGAACCTCACCGCGCAGCATGCGAACGTAAACGGGCCCGTCCACGGCGTGGGCGACGTCGACAACCGATTCGACCTCGGTCGCATCGCCGGTTTCCACGATCGTCATGTTGGGAATAGCGCGCATGACCGCGACATCATCGATGGCTTGATGGGTGACTCCCCCCGGAGTGGTGATTCCGGGAAGGAAGCCCACAAGTCGAACCTTGAGGTTGGGGTAGGCCACGGACATTTGCAGTTGATCCAGCGGGCGGCGATAGAGAAACACCGCGAACGTGTGAAGCCAGGGCTCGAAGCCCTCCCGCGCTAGACCCGCAGCGAAACTGATCATGTTCTGCTCCGCCATTCCCATGGAGAAGAAGCGGTCGGGGTAGGTGTCTCGCCACTTGCCCACTTCGCAGGAGTTGGTCAAGTCTGCGCTGAGAACGAGAACCTCTGGTTTGTCGGCGGACCAGTTGATGAAGTTGTCCACGTGGGGACGGGTCACGATCTCGATGTTCGAACGAGTGTTCATTCCTGTCCCCCCAACGACAGGACCTGCTCGCTGGAGACGAGAGTTTCGTAGAACTCCGAATACTTCGCACGCTCGTCGTAACCAGTGAAACGCAGGTAGTGCAGCACCGGTCGGCGCTCGTTCATCAAGGGCACGCCACGAACGGGGTCTGTATAGGCCAGAACAAAGTGCGGGCGCTCGGTGGGCCGTTCCAAAGCGTGGGTCAGGGCGGCGACGTTGTGTCCATCAACCGAATCGGCGCTCGCGCCGAACGCCTTGATCTTCGTGGCCAAAGGTTCGATGTTCATGACCGAGTCCATGGGGCCGTCGCACTGGCCTCTGTTGACGTCGACGACGACGCGAACCGAATCCAAGCCGTAAAACGCGAGTGCCTGGATCGCTTCCCACGTCTGGCCCTCTTGGAACTCACCGTCGCTCATGAAGACGAAGGTGCGTCCCGTCTCACCCTTCAACCTCTTGCCGAGGGCGATTCCCCCCGCGGTGGACAGCGCTTGCGCGAGGGAACCGGTTGTTGTTTCGAAACCGGGCGAGTGCTCGGCGCCGATCATTTCGACGGTCGATCCGTCCTTGTTGAATTGATCGAGAGCGGCCTCGTCTAGCCGACCGGCTTCGATGAGCGCTGCGTAGACCACCAGTGCGTAGTGTGCAGGGGAGATGATGAGTCGGTCGAGGTCGGGACCAGGTTCCCCGTGAAAGATGCCGCCAGAGATCCGCTGCGCCTCAGGTCCTGGGACAGCGTCGAAGTCCGCCGGGTGCAAGGGCCCGTCGGTGGGAGCCAAGTTCAGGACGTTCCCGTACAGCGAGGCGAGTAGTTCCGCCGACGAGCAGGCCTGGCTGAGATAGCCGCCGTTGTTGGCGAGCACGTGTGCGAGGACCCGCTGGCGGATCCCTTGGGCAATCTGTTCGGCTGTTGGGGACGCGGAGAAAGCCATGGCGCAAGGCTACAAAGTCATAAGTCGTCCTACAAGTTTTTCACCTTGAACTCCTCAGGACCGCGCCCGGTGACGAGCGATCTGTGGCACGGTTCCCCCGTGACGGAGCAAGCCCTCGTAGCCGGTGTAGACACCTCGACCCAGTCGGTGAAGGTGGTGGTTCGGGAAGCCGACACCGGAGCCTGGATTCGCGAGGGGCGTGCATCGCATCCAGACGGCACCGAAGTCGCCCCCGAGGAATGGTGGACGGCTTTCGGTGAGGCCTGTTCGGGCGGACTGCTCGACGGTGTTTCGGCCATCTCGATCGCGGGGCAGCAGCACGGAATGGTCGCCTTGGACGAGAGTGGTGATGTTGTTCGGCCCGCCTTGTTGTGGAACGACACTCGATCAGCTCCCGACGCGAGCGACCTGGTGACCGAACTCGGTGGCCCGGCCATGTGGGCCGACGCGGTAGGCAGCGTCCCTGTCGCGGCGTTCACGGTGAGCAAAGTGCGATGGATGGCTCGAAGCGAGCCGGACAACGCCGAACGAACGTCGACCATCATGCTCCCGCACGACTACCTGACATGGATGCTCGCCGATCAGCCCCAGGAGGCAACCACCGACCGAGGTGATGCCAGTGGTACGGGTTACTGGTCCCCGATCGAGGGCGAGTACCGGCGCGACCTGATGCAGCTGGCTCTGGGAAAGGACGTGCAACTCCCGCGCGTTGCCGGGCCAGATGAAACCGTTGGTGAAGTGGGCGGTCGCGCCCGGTCATTCCTCGGAATCGACGGATCGTCACCGATGGCCATCGGTCCAGGAACGGGCGACAACATGGGCGCAGCGTTCGCTCTGGAAATCGCTCCCGGAGATGTCGTGGTGTCCCTCGGAACGTCAGGCACCGCGTTCGCGGGATCGAGTCAACCGACCAAAGACCCCACCGGCCTAGTCGCCGGCTTCGCTGATGCCTCCGGTGTCTTCCTGCCTCTTGTGTGCACGCTGAACGCTGCGCGCATCCTCACCAGCACCGCTGAACTTCTCGGCGTCGATATGGACTCCTTCGCCGCGTTGGCGCTCGCCGCCGAACCCGGTGCCGGCGGACTCGTCATGCTCCCGTACTTCGATGGGGAACGAACCCCCAATCTGCCCGATGCTCGCGGATCTCTTCACGGCATCAGTCGGGAGAATCTGACACCGCAGAATCTCGCGCGGGCGGCCGTCGAGGGAATGCTCGGCGGACTTGCCGACGCGGTCGACGCGCTCGTCGATGTGGGTGTNCAGCCGAGCCGGGTGCTCNTGGTCGGCGGCGCGGCGTCGAATCCGGCGGTNGCNGATGTCGCAGCCACGCTGGTAGANGTCCCGGTGCAGATACCNCCCGCGGGTGAGTACGTTGCNGACGGNGCGGCCCGGCAGGCGGCNTGGATTCTGCGCGGCGGGNAACAACCNGCATGGAGTGACGTNCGTCCCGGCGAGACGGTCTCTCGCGATCCACANCCGGTTGCCCAGGTGCGGGAGCAGTATCGGCAGGCGCGGGANGCCCTGTACGCGTGANTTTGCCGCCGGTCCGGCANGCGTCTTGTCGTCGAGGCGNCGGCAACGAGGGCCGTAGTCGGNAATTTGNGCGAAATGNCTCCCACNGCGGTTNNAAGTTCAGCAGAATGAGAGCGCCGCCTCCCCCGGCGGCGATCGGTATGCACGGCATACCCCAGGAGCCCGCGCGTNAACCCCCCAGCCGCGCGGGTTCCGTCTTTGNTGCGCGTCAGGCNCGGGACTCGAACATTCCCAGCAGAGCNGCGACGCCCAGCACCGATCGAGGTGCGTAGGCGGCCCGCCACAGTCCGCCGTGGTTCGCTCCCTCNGTGAAGAGATTCATCGGGTTGGACAGCGGGGTNGCGGGTTGGGCGCTCGACGTCGGGTTGCGAAGGTCGTGCACCAACATNGCNGCCATCAGCGTNGTNGATGTCGACGGATCGAATACCTCGACCCCGAAGCGGTCGGCCCCGGCATACGCCGCCGCGAGCGCCCGGTTGCGAACAACGGAGCGGGTTCGGGTCGCGGGCGCAAGATTCAAGGAGACAGAAACGCCGTCGGCCCGAGCGGCGAGAGCTCGCCAGCGTTGAATCCGCTTCGCGAGTATGTAGTTGGGGCCCTGCTGGGGGATGATCGAATCGTTCAGGCCGACNTGNTCACCGTTCGGTGTCGAATANATCTGCGGGTAGTTCGGCTCGAACTGCCNCGCAATGCGAAGAGGCGCCTGGAGGAGACCACCGAGCCCCCGGCCTTGCCAGCGTCGACGNCTNTCNTCNACGCACTCGANNGGAACGACGAACACNTCCGTGGGTGTCGCCAANTAGGCCAGCGTGATGTCGTCTCGGTGTTGCAGCAGGTCGGTGACGATCGCNTCGCTNGCCTCGGAGATNTGGACGTGTTGAGCACCGTCCGCGTACGCGTAGGTACCGAGCACAAAGGGCTGGTCAATCTCTGCCAGCCATGTCCGCACCTCGGGCGCAGCGGTGACNAGGTCGACGCCCGCTGCGCTGCAGATCGTCGCATCGTCGTCTGGGTGCACGTCNCCCTCGACGACGAAAGGCGGCTGGCCCTGGGCGTCGAGCGGGATGGGAACGCGGAGGCTGCCGGCNGTGCTNCGNGTAATGGCTGTCAGTCGTTCCCAGATCCCAGGACGGGGAAGATCGATNGCGTGAACCCGGGCGCCCCAGCGCAATAAGGAGCGAGTCGGNGCCATCTCCGCACCNGCGCCGAGCAGNGCGATGTCGACGTCTCGTAAGTCCATCCAGTCCGGGTTGTCCAANACGAGGTGTANNGCATCGGCGAACGATGGTTCGGNNANTCCATTGGCGACCCATGAATCGACCTGACGGCGGAGTTCACTCCCGAAAAGCCGGGTGCCCTTGTAGGGGACAGAAATCTCTTCCTCGGGGGCTGCTCGCCCGCGCACCGTGACCGAAGCCAAACCTCGTTCGCNGAAACTCTCCATTGCCTCGGGNAGGGACACTTCTTCCNTATCGCGCCGAAAGGTGAAGCGCTGNTGNGCCGATGCCAGGCCGTGCCGGGAAATCGAGACCGCNTTATCCGGNGACTGCGCNGCGGCGAGAACGATGTCTCGCAAGGGAGCGATGTACCCCTTGCGCCAGTCGCGGGTGTGTTCNATGCGGGCCGCGATTGCNGGATCGACGGCGCGGATGGAGTCGGCGAAAACCGCTCGACCNGTNGCNGANGTGCTGCGTNGGCCGTCCCCTCCGAGGGGAAAACACACTCCCTCTGCATNGGGGGAACGTGGATTCGGCACGAGGNCAGNATACTCAGCGCTGCTGNCGCGAACGTTCCGCNAAGACNACNCCGGTCAGGATGAGTGCACCACCNACGAGTTGAACGATGGCCAAGGACTCCGAGAGAACGAGCCANGCGATAAGGATCGCGAGNAGCGGTTCGGTCAATCCNACGACGGAGGCTTGNGANGCGCGGAGATGNCGCATCGATGCCACGACCAGCCANAACGGNACCACCGTTCCCATCACGATCATCCACAAGGACAGNCCCCACAGNGGCTGNTCGCCNAGAGGTGCTCCGAGATCTCCCGAACTGGTGCCGGACANGTNGGACCAGGGNAANCTCCACCACGGTTGAACGATGACCCAGAACAACGANGCGAAGCCGAAACCCCACATGGTCAATGAGACGGGGTCGCGGGGNTCCGGTAGTCGCATTTGNCGATCGGTAANCAAGTAGTGGGCGCTCAGCGCGAGCGCCGCCCCGAGNGCNGCCAACAGGCCGATCACCTCGAAAGAGAAACCGCGCCACACCTCCGCCACGAGTGCGAGTCCCAGNAGGGCGACGGTCANGGCGAGCCACACGGTCCGTCGNGTTGGCTCGCGNAGAACGAAGCGNAACCACAGCGCGACGAAGACAGGCGCAGTGAATTCGATCAACAGCGCGACGCCGACNGGCAAGTAACGCAGCGCAACGAAGAACAGGTACTGCGTCATTGCGACGCCGAGAATCCCGTAGGCGATCAGGAACGGCCACTCCGAGCGATGGATGACGAGGCGCCGTGGGCGAGAAACAACGATGAAGGCGAGAAGAATCAGGAAAGCCCCGGTCACGCGTAGTTGGGAAAGGCGAGCAGCGTCGATCCCGCTGAGCAGGATNGCTTTCGANACGGAGCCGTTNATNGCGAATGTCAANGCNCCGAGAAGGTAGAGGGTGTAGCCCACCCACANAGAACGGCGAGCTGCCAANGGAACACCGGGNAGTGGCTNGACGAGATCGCTCATGCCGGGCGGNAACNGCGNCAGACCGCGGCGTCNTCGCAGGTCGGGTGTGCCCTTCGCATGGCACCGAAGCCTAGNGATCAGTCATCGACTGACACGACGGCCGTCACCTATGACGGCACCTATGACGGACNNCCCNNNAGCGCCGAACTACTCGCCACCCTCGGNGGNAATACCCGTGANTGCCCCATNGAAGAGGATGGCGTGATCTTGACCTTCTTCTGNTGCGAGCGNGGGGGATCGACGGGCGGCGCCGAGCCAGCCGCACGAGCAGACGGATTGGAGGAAGTGCCGCTGCACATGTCGCACGTGAACCTCATGATGCATCATGGTGTCGCGAGGTAACGGTTGCTGTTGATCCTGGCGCACAGGCTCGCCGCTCCTCTCGTAGGTGATGTGTCGGTGATGTGCACGTCTATAGCGGCACNCTCCATGACGCTAGAACGAGTGTGGAACCGGAGAGCGAAAGGTGAGTGAACGCCACATGAACGGCTTGCGGCAACGTGGACGTGCAACTCACGTCTTTGCGCTGCTCGTCGCCGTGTTCCTCGCATCGATCGTCAGTCCTGCACGAGATGCCTCCGCCGTCGTGGGCGGATCCCCGACGACTATCGAGGCGCACCCCTGGCAGGCACTCCTCATTGTTGCGCCCGATAGCCGGTTGTGCGGCGGATCGATCATTGACAGTGAGTGGATCGTGACGGCTGCTCACTGTGTTGTGGGGGCGGGTCCTGACGGTGTGGATGTGCACGTTGGAACCAGCACGTTGCGCGACCGCTCTGCCGAAAACCGAGCGACGGTGGTGGAGGTTATCGTCCATCCGGATTGGGATGAATCCGCCTACCGCAACGACGTAGCACTCCTGCGCCTCGCCGAGCCCTTGGTGTTCGGCACGAGCGTTGCGCCGATTCGAGTCCCGGTGAGTCAGGACCCGAACGCGTGGCCATCGGGGGGAACGGCGGCGACGATCTCCGGCTGGGGCTCTACCGAGTTCGAAGGCGACCCCTCCAATCAATTGCGGGCAGCCCAGATTCAGATTCTCGGGAGCCCGGACCGGGGGGAGTGCGGCAGTTACGGATCGAGCTTCGACCGCGTTGTCGAGATCTGCGCAGGGGTACCGACCGGGGGAATCGACGCGTGCCAGGGAGATAGCGGAAGCCCACTCGTTGTCGACGTGGAGGGAACGCCGGTGCTCGCGGGCGTCACGAGCGTTGGATTCGAATGTGGCCGGGCGGAGTACCCGGGGATCTTCACGCGATTGACGACGTTCGTCTCGTGGATGGGCGGCTACGTGCCTTCGCTGAGTGGACCCGTCGACGCCCCGCAGCAGGTTCAGGTCGCGGCGATCGCGGGTGAACGTCTACGCGTTGACTGGAAAGCCCCGGTGGCGGCACCACTGCCGGTGGGCTATCGCGCGGTGACGACCCCGGGAAGTCATTCCTGTGTTGTCGATGGGTCCGCGCGCGCCTGTGTGATCGACGATGTCGATGCAGGCCGCCTGTACGAGGTTGTCGTCACGGCGATCTACGCATCGGGTTCCGAAGCCTCCGCCAACCCTCTCGCCGTGGTCAGCGTCGATGGAGTCACATCGGTCGGCACGCGGCTCAGCCCCAAACGTCTGGCGCAGTGGGCTGGCCTGAAGGTGACTGCAAAGGACGATGTCTGGCTGGAGGTGCGCCCCGCGTCGACAGAGGTGTGCCAGCGGAGGGGATCGAAGAAGGAGCCACGATTTGTTCGGGGTCGCACACCCGGCCTCTGTGCTGTCCGGGTAACCGTTGTCCGACCGTCGGGTTCGAAGAAGAAGTCGGTCGCCTACGTAGCGGTGGGCTGATTATCGGGGCAGTTGATGCTGCTCCACCGCGAGCGCCCGGGGGCCCGCGTCGGTCCACTCCCGATGGACAACGATCATGGCGCCCGGCGCGAGACGGGAGTCCCAGCTCGGATCATCGTGAATCGCGGTTACCGCGAGTTCGAGAGAACGTGCCAGGGAATCAATCACGGTGGGTAGCACTGGTCGGTGCGTGCAGAGCACGGTGCGCGCCGGGGAATCAAGCAGTTCACGAACGCGCGCTGCCGTTGCGTCGGGATCGGACTCGTGACCGGATTCGCTGAGCGCGGGTTCGTGGTGAATCTCCGCATCGATCGTCTTCGCAAAGCGTGAAACAGTCGAGATGCACCGCTTAAACGGCGACGAGTGAACGCGCTCAATTCCATAGGCATCCAGAATGTCTACGAGCGTCTTCGCTTCTCCGCGACCACGACCGGACAGCGGACGATCCGCGTCGTCGCCGTCGAAATCGCCGCGTTTCNTTGCTTTTGCGTGACGAAGGATGATGAGNGGAGTGGTGGAGGGTGCTCCAGCGGCGAGGCGNACNATTGCCGCATCGTCGGANTACGTCAAGAACGCCGATGCTTCGGGAACCGNCACCCAACGGATNTCGTCNACCTCTTCGTCTGGGGCAAANCCTTCGTCTTCTCGCACATNGCCAACCCAGTAGTCCACGGACTTNTTCATATCGCCGGANACGTAGTGCGTGGANGGAAGACGNGCACCGAGANCGACGCGATACCCCGTCTCCTCGTCGCACTCTCGAACCGCGGTGCACGGGGTTGTNTCCCCTGGATCAACCTNGCCCTTCGGAAGNGACCAGTCNTGNCGGTGTGGTCGATGGACAGCGAGGAAGCGACGCTCCGTCGCCTCCCCGGNAGAATCGAAGACCACAACCCCGGCGGCGCGGATGGAGGCTTCCTGCCCTNTTCCGGTCATNGCCNCNCCAGTTTNAGCGAGCGAGCATGACGATCAATAGACGGCCATTCGTCGGTGAAGGCANTNCGGGGTGNCGCATCAGCCNGAGANATCTCCGANGCCAGCGCACCCAGGCAGAACNCGATAGNGCCCGGCGCGGATGCGGACATGTCACGCAGCCACTCCACCGAGACCGCTGCATCCTGCTCGTNACGTAACGAATCGGACGCNGCGCGCAGGCTGGCTGCCAGCTCGGAGTANGCNTGNCCGAGAATCGGGGCCACCGCNTCCGTGGCGTAGNCCGCCCGTTCNGCTCGNAGTCGAATCTTGTGCCNCGAGGCATCATNGCNACGTGCGTCAGCGGCGCCGACGGCGGACGACAACTTCCGCCAGGAGCGTCCAACNCATCGTCGAAGGATCNTCTTCGCNGGCGCAAAGGCATCGGCNGTCACNGGCGGCTCGGCGACCATGATGATCAANTCCTCCAGAAGAAATCCNTGTCGATCGCTGCGCAAGGCGGCGAGCGCGCCGGATCTCNTCGCCTGTGCACGAGCGTCNAGAGACTGTGCGATGAATNCNCNGGCAGCGGGATCCTTCANTCATTGCCNATAGTCGGGCCGACTGAATCTCGGCGTTGCGAACTTCGCCGAGTTCTGCCGACACCCAGGAAAGCTCGTCANACAGAAAAGNGACGGTGTCTNGATCGAGGATNGGAGCGAAAGTCTTGAGGATGTTGAACAGCCGTCGANATTCCACGTGCAATCGGTGGGCTGAGTCGGGAAGTCCTCGCCGAACAGCAACGTCTGCTTCGAGCAGGCCGTTGACGTGCCGAGCAAAGATGTATTGNAGNGCATCGACCGCCGGTGCGTCGGCCGCAGGAGGCAAGATGATCGGCACGTCTGGTGGGTCCCCGGCCCGTCTCCCCAGAGCGGACGCGGCTTTGCTCACCGTGCTCGGTTGTGCACCCGCATCACGAAGGGCGGACGCNATACTTCGCGCTACCCGCTGGGCCTNTNTNGAGTCCGCGACTAACTCCACTTCGACCTCNTGAAAGCGGGTCGCCTGCGNTCCGTCGACGCCAAAACCCTTCAGGGCTACCCAATCGTCGACCACCTCGACNAGGATNTCGCCCTGGTCATCACGGACGAGGAAGGGAGATCGTTCGGTCACCACGCGGGCTACCGGCACCAGTTCTTGGCGTCGAATCAGGGGCGAAGCGATAGACACGAGTGGGGACGGGATCAACGAGGCGGTGCCGTCNACGTGGATCTCGTCCATTCCGTGTTCAGGTGCGCCCGCTTCGGAATAACGAAGCGGCAATTTCATGTGCCAGCCGTCGTCTCCTCCGCCCGAACGGCGACGAAGGGTCACCCCCCATCGAATNAGCGAAAGCGATGCGGTGTCGTAGTACGTCGCGTCCATCGACCGGTGGTCCAGGGGCTCACCGGTGTGATGAGTCGACTCCAGNATGTCGCCGATGTTGATGGTCAGATCTGNAGGGATCCGGAACTTGAACTCGATCTCTCGATGTTCGGTGGTGCTTCTCACGCGCTCCCCAGGGCGGTGGTGCGCTTGGTCTTCTCGCGGATGAGGTACTCCTGGAGGTCCTGGAGCGCAGACCCCGACTCGTCGGTGAGTCGGCGATTCCATGAACCGTGAACATCGAGATCCCATGCGGCGGTAGTGGGAGAGAAGGCNAGGTCGAAGAGGTCGTAGAGCTCCGCGACGTGCTCNGGGTCTTCGAGGCTCACGAGTGCCTCGACCCGTCGATCCAAGTTTCGATGCATCAGATCTGCCGACCCGATCCANACCGAGTGGTTGCCACCGTTCGTGAAGCAGTAGGCNCGCGAATGCTCGAGGAAACGACCGACGATGCTGCGCACGCGGATGGTCTCACTCACACCGGNCATCCCGGGGCGAAGAGCGCACGTCCCCCGCACCCAAATNTCGATCGGCACCCCGACCGCCGACGCTCGATACAGCGCATCGATGNTCTCCTCGTCCACCACTGAGTTGCACTTGATGCGGATGCCGGATNGCCGCCCTGCCATGTGGTGGTCGATTTCCCGATTGATGCGTTCGATAAGCCCGGACCGCACGGAATGNGGGGCGATGATCAATCTTTGGTACTCGGTATTGCGTGAATATCCGGAGAGAACGTTGAACAGGTTCGAGATGTCTTCGCCAATGTCCGGCTTNGACGTCAGCAAGCCGAAGTCTTCGTACAAGCGAGCCGTCTTGGGGTGGTAGTTCCCGGTGCCGATGTGACAGTAGCGACGAAGCTGACCGCCCTCGTCACGAACGACCATNGACAATTTGCTGTGNGTCTTCAAGCCAACGAGGCCGTACACGACGTGCACACCAGCCTGCTCGAGCTTTCGTGCCCACTCGATGTTGTTCTGCTCGTCGAAGCGNGCNTTGATCTCAACGATCGCCAGGACCTGCTTGCCTTCTNCNGCGGCACGGATCAGGGCATCCACGATGGGTGAATCACCGGACGTNCGGTAGAGAGTTTGCTTGATCGCCAGAACGTGTGGATCNANCGCCGCTTGCTCGAGAAAGAGTTGAACGCTTGTGGANAACGAGTCGTACGGGTGATGCAANAGCACGTCTCTCTCGCGAACAACGGAGAGCACATCNGGGGCTTGAGCGCTCTCNACNTCGCTGAGTTGACGCGANGTCTTCGGGACGAACTTCCGCTGTTTGAGATCGTCGCGGTCNAGGCTNACGATCGTCCAGAGACCNGTCATATCNAGAGGGCCGGGAAGACGNAAGACCTCCGCCTCACTGACGTCCAGTTCGCTCACCAGCAANTCCAAGACGCGCGCATNGATNGTTTCTTCNACTTCGAGACGAACCGGCGGCCCGAACCGGCGCCGTACCAATTCGCGCTCCAGTGCCTTCAGNAGATTCTCGGCGTCATCTTCNTCGACTTCGAAGTCCTCGTTACGGGTGACGCGNAACGCGTGATGNTCGCAGATCTCCATTCCAGGNAAGAGNTCGTCGAGGTGGGCGGCNATGATGTCTTCCANNGGCACGTANCGTTGATCGCCGACTTTGACGAAGCGCGGAAGAAGTGGTGGAACTTTNACTCGCGCGAAGAGTTCGGTGCCCGTCGCGGGATTTCGAACCACGACGGCGAGATTNAGNGACAAGCCACTGATGTAGGGGAANGGGTGNGACGGATCGACAGCGAGGGGAGTCAGGATGGGGAAGACCTTGTNGTCGAAGAAACGATCCATCTCCGTNNTCTCGGCTGGCGTGAGTTCCTCCCAGCGCAGGAGATTGATTCCCGCCNCCTCNAGGTCGGGTCGAACGTCGACCCNAAAGATGTCCGCCTGGCGGAGCTGAAGTTCGTACGCCCGAGCCCAGATAGCTTCCAGGACNTCTCGCGGCGTGAAACCGCTGGCGGCNCGTACGGCGATGCCGGTTGCGATCCTCCGTTTGAGTCCGGCCACCCGAACCATGAAGAACTCGTCCAGGTTGCTGGCGAAGATCGCCAGGAACTTGGTGCGTTCCAGCAAAGGGAGTTCCGGGTCTTGGCTGAGTTCGAGAACCCGTTGGTTGAAGGCGAGCCAGGAGAGTTCTCGATCGAGGAAGCGGTCGTCGGGAAGATCGGACTCAGGGCTAGGGGGCAAGGGTCGATCCTCAGATATAGGCGCGAGCGCGCTGGTATCGGAGAAATCGTGGGTAGTCACGTTCCGATGGTGCCATAGGCAGGTAAACGACCGATGGCTGCTCGGTGTCAACTCCGAGGCGTTCGGTACATGATGTCGGTGTCCCATCGAACGAAACCCAACCCCTCATACAGGCGAATAGCCGGAAGGTTGGAAGCGTCCACATACAGCATGACCTGGTCGAGCCCCCGTCGCCGAAGGTGGTGAAGACCGGCGAGGGTGAGGGCTCGACCCAGACCGGAACCGCGCCAGGGTGGAGCCACGGCCAAGACGTAGACCTCTCCGATCGCGCGGTGCCCATGCTGGCCTGAGCCAGGGCGACGCGTACCCGACCGGGCGTCGTCCACCGAATCATGGAGATCGGTAGATCCGTGAACCTTCGTCCAGTGGAATCCGCCAAGCTCCCGCGCACCGTTCGATGGATGAGATGGCTCGTCAAGCCACGCCATCAGGAGGCCACCGGGATCGAACCAGTCTTCGCCTTGTCGTTGCTGGAGATCATCCATCGTCCATGTCCCCTGATCGGGAAGATCAGTGAAGGCACGCGAGTTGACGTCGAGCATGGCCTGCTCATCGTGACCGACGGCGAAGGACTCGAGTCGTATCCCGTCCGGAAAGACAGGGTCGGGAATGGATGAATAAAGCGAGCGACGCATCTGCCAGAGCACACGGTGGCGCTGCAGTCCCATCGACTGCGCAAGTCCGTTAGCCGCGGAGTTCTCGCCGTGTGCCCATAGTCGAAGGGTGCCGTGGGAGACCTCCACGAGTTCTCGAAGAACTGCATGACCGATTCCCTGTTGGCGAAACTCAGGATGCACCACGATCTCGGCGCTCGGCCCATCGACCATGTCCGTTCTATCGAGGTGCGCGTAGCCGACGATTGAATGATCGCCGTTGCGCACCAGAAGATGCTCGGCGTCATCGTCTCCACCGCGCACGAGGTGCAGCCAGACGTGTTCGCTCAACGGGCGAACACCATCGTTGTCCGTGGCAGCTGCGAGCAGGCTCTGAAGTTCAGAAACTTCCTGCTGCGAAAGATCGTTCGTGTGGTCCAGGCTGAACGCACCGAGCGAAAAGTCGCTCATCTCGTTACGAGCGATCGTCGATGGGGGTGCGTGTCTCGTCGACGGGAATCTCGTCGAGGGTGGCCATCGTCTGTGGATCAGCACGCTCGGGAACGAAGCGATAGCCCACATTTCGGACCGTGCCGATTAGAGCCTCGTGTTCCGGCCCCAACTTCGCCCGCAGTCGTCGAACATGCACATCAACCGTCCGGGTGCCACCGAAGTAGTCGTACCCCCAGACCTCTTGCAGGAGAACAGCCCGCGTGAAGACGCGTCCTGGATGTTGGGCGAGAAATTTCAAGAGCTCGAACTCCTTGAACGTCAGGTCCAGGGTGCGCCCGCGTAGCTTCGCCGCGTAACTGGCCTCGTCGATGTGGAGATCCCCTGCGTGAATCTCTTCCGGGTCGCTGGCCGGACCCGCCGCTTCTGGCGCGGTGCGCGAGACGGCCAAGCGCAAGCGAGCCTCGACCTCCGCGGGCGAGGTGGTGTCGACGAGAACCTCGTCCATGCCCCAGTCCCATTGGATCGCGGGTAGGCCACCTTCGGTCGTCACCAGCACAATCGGTATCTCCACACCGGTCTGCCGGAGCAGGCGGGTCAGGCCGCGCACAGCGGGAAGGTCGCGGCGCCCGTCGATGAGCAGAGCGTCGGCATCAGGGGCGGAGAGCAGAGCGGTCGGCTCGGCGGAGAGCACCCGCACGTGATGGCCGAGCAGACCCAACGAGGGAAGTACCTCCGCGGAGGACTCCATGGCTCGGGTCAGGAGGATTAGGCGCATAGATTCCCGCCTCCTAGTGCTCGGGGCGTTGCAGGAAGGGACCGTGGGCCCTCCGGGTGCCGCCCGCTGTTCTGACGGGGAGTAAGGATACGCAGTCCNGCNATGGCGCAGAATGGGCGCATGGCTCTGACNCATNGCAGCAGCGACTTCGCGCTGGATTCGCCGCCNGGGGATTTCCNCCCNCAGGANATCGAACTCCTCACNATTGATGGNGTCTGGATAAACGCGGGGTGGGTGCCGATCCGTTCGATGGANGAGTCCCGTGCGACGTTNGTTCTCGCGCACGGGTTCACNGGCAGTTGGCGTGAGCCTCGAGTTCAGGCGGTCATGGCGCACCTGGCCAGATTCGGAAACGTTNTGGCGATCGANCAGCGAGGACACGGTCGTTCCACGGGACTGTGCACGATNGGCATGGACGAAGTGCTNGATGTCGACGCAGCGGTCGAGCACGTGCGCAGAACGAGTCGTGGCGAAGCCGTCGTNACCGTNGGCTTTTCCATGGGAGGTTCGGTCACGTTGCGTCATGCGGCGTTGGCCCCCGGGAGTGTCCATACCCCCGAGCACCGTCCCGACGCGGTCGTAAGCGTGAGCGCTCCGGGATTTTGGTTCTACCGGGGGACCAANGTGATGCGGTTGGTCCACCGATTGGTCGAGAACCCGCTGGGGCGNGCACTGCTNAAAAGGCGCGGTGTGCGGTTGACGTCGACGCCGTGGCCCGAACCACCGCCGTGGTCGCCGGCGGACAGTGTNCGACACATGGGTNAGTTTCCGTTGCTNGTTGTGCACGGCGACATCGATCACTACTTCCCCGTNGAGCATGTTCGCGTNCTGGAAGCCGCCGCNGAGANCGTAGGNAATTNCCAAGCGACGGTCATCGTCGTNCCTGGTTTCGCGCACGCTGAGTCGACAGTGGANCCCGCCACGATGGATCGCGTGGGNAANTGGGCCCTCGAACATGCCCGNACCNCGTAGTACCCCGGCATTGCCGGAGGGAACGGTTCTTGGATCGTCCGCGACGGTCGTGCAATTCTCCAGCGCCTTTTGTCAACCGTGTCGGGCTACTCGGCGGACCGTGCGCGCGGTTGTCGACGANATGGCCNCCACGGGNGTGGNCATCATCGATGTCGATGCCGACGAGANTCTNGATGTTGCGCGAGCCTGGAACATCTCTNCGACGCCGACGCTGGTCTTCCTCGANNCCGACGGNTGCGAGGTGCATCGAGGTTCCGGGCAGCCGCGGCGGGTAGACGTGATCGCCNGCCTCGGTCGCGCGATCGGGTNACGAGATAGCCCGTGGGTGGCGATCCGCCGGACACGAANGNGCTCGGCGGCGCTAGATTCGTCCCATGCTCGAGATCGTCTATACAGGGTTGCTGGTGCTCGCGATCGCCGNGGCGGGATGGTTCTCCTTCTACGTCGTCTACAANCTGTTCAAAGGNCAGGGCTGAAGACAGCCATGGCGGANGAGTCGCCGGCAGCNGAGGAGACGCCGATCATCGAGGGCCTCNCCAACGAACTCGCNCATCTCACCTGGCTTATCGGCCGGTGGGTTGGNGTCGGGACGGGTCACTACCCGACGATCGAAGACTTCCGTTTTGGACAAGANGNGTCNTTNTCNACCGATGGTCGTCCGTTCTTNACNTACTGGTCACGCAGNTGGTTGCTGGACGATTCGGGANACCGAGTGCGCCCCCTGGCAACCGANGCGGGTTTCTGGCGNGCNCGTCCNGACAATGGCGTTGAGGTGACGCTCGACCACCCCACCGGNTTCGCNGANTTGTGGTTCGGGACCGTNGAGGTGACGGGTATNGAGAACGCCGTCATCACCGGCGCCCGCACATCGCTGAAGACGGATGCCGTCATGCGGACGCCGAGCGCCAAGGAATACACGGCTGGCGAACGNATGTATGGANTGGTGGACGGCANGCTGCTNTGGACGTTCGACATGTCNGCNATGGGGCAACCCATGCAAAATCACCTTGCAGCGTCACTGACCCCCGATNTTTCGGCNGACGGNCGGTAGCGACGGTCGGTAGCGACGTCGGGANAGACGGGCGAGTNGGCGGACACNATGGCAGANAAGACNACCGANNACTGGGAGCAGCGGCTNCGNGATAACGGTTTNCGCATCACACCTCAACGCCAGCTGGTNCTCCAGGCGGTCGAGGATCTGCGACATGGAACCCCNGANGAGATTCTCGCGGAGGTCCAGCACACCGCGNCCGGNGTGAACCTCTCGACGATCTACCGAACGTTGGAAGTCCTCGAATCCGTGGGTCTCGTGACGCACGCCCACATAGGTCACGGCGCTCCGACGTATCACGCGGTNGACGAGCACGTGCATATTCACCTGGTGTGTGATCANTGCAAGAGTGTCGAGTCGGTCCCGGCTGCTGTCGCAGANGCNTTCTCCTCAGACTTGCGAGACACGTATCGATTCGAAACGGATATCTCGCACGTGTCCATCCACGGGCGTTGCTCGGCGTGCGCAGGTACGCCNCNGAGAATGTCTGACGTGCAGGATTNANCCATGGTGGCGGTTGCAGCCCCNGAAGGGGATNTCGACGAAGGTGTTCCGTGGCACTACGGAGACCCGATGGCCGAGCAGCGAGAACTCGCCGCTGGTCGNGCGGCNGTGGACCTGTCGCATTTCGGTGTNGTGCGGGTGAGNGGGCCGGATCGATTGCCGTGGCTGCACAGNTTGACGTCTCAACATCTCGAAGGGCTTGCGCNNGGACGTTCGAGCCTNGCCCTCATCTTGAGTCCACACGGTCACGTNGAATTCGAACTCGCACTCATCGACGAGGATCCCTCAACGTGGATCATCTGCAGCCCNGGATCGTCACGTGATCTTGCNGGGTANTTGGAGTCGATGAAATTCATGACCCGCGTGGACNTCGAGGATGTGAGTGAGGAGTACGCGGTCATCTGGGAGCCGGTGTACGACGTCGACNCNTCGTATCCNACGTGGCTGGTGCCNGTTGATTTCGCNNGGTCAGGATNGAGCGATGCGGGATTCGATAANGGNGGTGACGCGTCCAAGTACGTTTCGCAACGACCGGCCACTNNGNTCGGGCGTNAGGTCATCGTCCCNCGAGGCGAACGAGACNCTCGACTAGACGAGTGGCCCTCTCGGGCGGGCACGTGGGCGTGGAATGCACTCCGCGTAGCGGCGGCCGTTCCGCGTGTTGGTTTCGAGACGGATCATCGGACATTGCCGCATGAAGTCGGTTGGATCGGATCGGCCGTCCACCTGTCCAAGGGTTGTTATCGAGGCCAGGAGGCTGTCGCGCGTGTGCACAACCTCGGCCACCCTCCTCGGCGTCTTGCGCTGGTGCACCTCGATGGATCCGTGGACGAGTTGCCGGCGCACGGCGCGACCGTCACAGCCGATGGACGTGAGATCGGGTGGGTCGCATCGAGCGCCCACCATTTCGAGGAGGGTCCCATCGCGACCGTCGTCGTGAAGCGGTCGACACCCACCGACGCCATCCTGCACATCGCGCTGTCGGCTGATCCCGATGACGAATCACCCGTGTCTGTGTTGGGCAGCCAAACGCCCGTTGTCTCGGCGTAGTCGCATCTGTCGGCCCGGCGCCGCGGACAGCTCGGAGACCTGGCTCTAGATCTCCAGGCTGATCGTGACCGGGCCATCGTTGGTGAAGGTGACCTGCATGTCTGCGCCGAAGCGACCGGTCGAGACGGGGGCGCCGAGGCTGGTGAACGCTGCCGCCACCGCATCGATGATCGGTTCCGCGACAGTGCCAGGTGCCGCGTGGTCCCAGGTCGGCCGTCGGCCCTTGCGTGTTTCCGCATATAACGTGAATTGACTGACGATGAGTACGGGCAGTTCGAGATCTCGTGCGGAAACTTCGCGTGGAGCCGACGGTGGCAGGCAGGTGGCATCGGAGGCGTGTCGATGCTCGAAGATCCGCAATCCGTAAACCTTGTCGGCGAGTCGCGCGGCGGCGGCGTCGTCATCGCCGTGGGTGACGCCGACGAGAAGAACAATGCCCGGTCCGTCGAAAGACCCCACGACCTCTCCGCTGACGGTCACGCGTGCGTCGGCCGCGCGTTGGAGAATTGCTCGCATAGAGACAGCGTGCCACCCAGGGGTGCTCTCACTGGTGCGGCCTAGTTTTTGACCGTGGGCCAATCTCACTTCGAGCAGAACCCGTCGGATCCTCCGAACCGATTGCAACGATCGCTCGGACTCGGATCGGCCGTCGTGGTGGGTGTCAGCGCCATGGTCGGCACCGGTGTGTTCGCGGTATGGCAAGGCGCACTCGAGCGTTCTGGCCGATGGCTCGTGGCCGCTGTCGTACTGGCGGCCGTGGTGGCCGCACTGAACGCGACGTCGACGGCTCGATTGGCTGCCCGGCATCCGGAAGCCGGTGGGGTGTACGCGTACGGACGCATCTACTTCGGACGCCCCGTGGGTGTCGTGGCGGGTGTGGTCTTCATCATCGGCAAGACAGCATCGGCCTCGGCGGCGGCCTTGACCATCGGTCTGTACGTCTGGCCCCAGCACGCAACGCAGGTTGCACTCGGTGCCGTCGTGATCGCCTTGCTCGTGAACATTCGAGGGATCGTTCGTTCGACGCGGGTGGCGGCGGTGATGGTGATTGTCGTCGGCATTGCGCTTGGCGCTTTCATCATCAGTTCGGGGCTGACACTGGCGAGAAGTTCGGTGGAGTTCAGTCCCTCCGCACCGGGGGCGGAGCCGATGGGTGTCCTCGCGGCAGCGGGTTTGGTCTTCGTTGCCTTCGCGGGGTACGCGCGCATCACGGTGCTCGGCGAAGAGGTGAAGAATCCGCGGCGCACGATTCCACGGGCAATTGCCGTGTCGTTCGCGCTTGTCATGTTCGCCTACGTCCTTGTGGCTATTGTCGTCGTGTCCGCCGATCGCGCCGGAGTGGCGATCGGCCCGGCAGCCCTCAACGACATTGCCCGTGCGCTTGCTCCATCGTGGGTGGTCACGATGATGGTGGTGGGTTCCGTTCTGGCCGCCGGTGCCGTCTTGTGGAGTTTGATCGCCGGTGTGGGGCGGACGGTTTTCGCCATGGCGTCCCGGGGTGACGCCCCGCGATTCTTTGCCGCCGCCGGCCGGCGCAGCCGGATTCCGATTCGAGCGGAAGTAGCAGCAGCACTCGCCACCACCGTGCTGGTGATCGCTGGAGGTTTGACGCTGGCGCTCGCGGTATCCGCCACGATGATCCTTACCTACTACTCGATCGCGCATCTATCCGCGCTGCGTGTGGCCGGAGTGGGGGGATTGGCTCCCTGGGCGGGGCGGGTAGTCGCGGTGCTCGGTCTCGTCGGGTGCGTTGGACTGGTGGTGGGGCTGCTGTCCTGGGCGTGACGAACGTCACGCTCGCTCCTGCAAGCACCTGCGCTTGCATTTGCAAGCAATCTGCTTCACACTGATGACATGGCAAAAATCGAGGTATCCGGTCTCGGGGGATTCATCCGCGATCAACGGGACCAAGCCCAGATGTCACTACGCCAGTTGGCCAAGGCGGCCGAGGTATCGAACCCCTACTTAAGTCAGGTGGAGCGCGGCCTTCGGAAGCCGAGTGCGGAGATCCTCGGGCGGATCGCCCAAGGCTTGCGGATCTCAGCAGAGAGCCTGTACGTGCAAGCCGGCATTCTCGACGAGAGAGAAGGGGACGAGGCGGTTACCACCGCCATCGCGGCGGACCCCACTCTCACGGAGCGGCAGCGCACCACGCTGCTGCAGATCTACGCCGCATTCCAAGCGGAGAACTCCTCCGCTGGGAAACCACACAACAACGAACAGGCCGAAGAACCGACCGTTCCCGAGAGCAAGGACGCATCATGAGCGAAAACACCACACCGAAGAAGGCAACCACCAGCACCACGACCCCAAAGAAGAAGGTTGCCAAGAAGACGACGAGCAACGTCGGCTCGAGTACGGCCAGCAAGAAGACGACGGCCACCTCGCCGAAGACCACCTCCACCCCGACCACGATGGCCGCAAGCGCGAAGTCCACGGCATCAAAGGTCGCATCCTCTGCAGCGAACGCTGCCTCGTCCACCGTGTCGGCTTTGCCGTTCGATGTGCCTAAGGTCGAGATCCCCAAGGTCGAGCTGCCCAAGCTCCCGACCTTCACGATGCCATCCCTGCCGTCGCTGCCCTCGATCGATCTCGGATCCATCGAGGTGCCGTCGAGTGTTTCTGCAGCATCCGAACGCGGCCGTGCATTCGTCGAAGATTCGATGAAGGCCGCCTCCCAGCAAGCCGAGTCCTTGAGCAAGAACGTCAAGGANACNGTCGTNCTCGTCCGCGAGGCCGTGGGAGTCTNAGTTNGACAAGTGCGTCATCCGNACTTCNNGCNATNGTCAGCGTGGGCGTCACCANCGTCGGTGGCGCCCACGTTGTGTGTTCGGATCGAACAGGTACCGTNGNNGCATGTTTGGTGCNGTCCAAAACGTTGTCGTCCTNGCCCTCTGGGTTGTTCTCCTNGCCCTCAAAGGCTTCGCGTTCGTCGATTGNCTNNGNGCNCCGNGCGCGGTCTTTCCCTCCATNGGGCGACAGACCAAGATCTTGTGGCTNGTGCTCACCNGNNTGGCTTTGCTGACCGGTCTCGTCCCGAATCTGACNCTCAGCTTGTTCGGTATCGCCGGAGCNGTCATNGCACTCATCTATCTCTTCGATATCCGGCCNCGCATCAAATCNATCACCGGCCCGTGAGTTACNCNTCGACGTGATCGACGTCGTCCGTGGTGACATCACGGCANTTCCCGCGGNTGCGATCGTCAACGCGGCCCAGTCGTCCCTTCTGGGTGGGGGTGGTGTCGANGGGGCGATCCATGCGGCCGCGGGCCCAAGCCTCCTGGCCGAGTGTCANGAGGTGAGGCGGCGGGATCTCCCCGACGGCTTGCCACCGGGTGAGGCNGTGGTGACCGGTGCGGGGGANCTACCNGCACGNTTTGTCATCCACACGGTCGGCCCNAAGTTNTGGGAATACCCCGACGGGGGCGTGCACGTGCTTGCCCGCTCCCANNCGTCGTCGATGGCTGCGGCNCACGCNGTCGGAGCGACAAGCATCGCNTTTCCCGCCATCTCCTGCGGGGTGTANGGCTGGGATCCAGTCAACGCTGCACCGATCGCGATGCGGGCCGTNCGAGAATCGCNNCCACAAGCGCCGGGAGTGCGCGCGGTGACGTTTGTGTTGTTCAACGACGAGGNCTTCGACGCCTTTCGACAAGCCTNAGNCNGGGGNTNACCCCGTCGCATCCTCGAGAGCAACGCGAATGCGACGAAAGCCCTTGCCCTTGTTCTCCACCTTGAGGACGCGAATCGCCCCAATCTGTTGAGTCGACGCGACGTGNGTACCACCGTCGGCCTGAACGTCGAGACCCTTGATGTCGACGATNCGCACGATCTCGATCTCNGCTGGCAACAGATTNGTGGCCGTGCGGATGATGTCCGGAATCTCGAAGGCNTCGGCGCGTGAGAGCTCGTAGGCCTCGATNGCACGGTCGGCGGTGACCTCGACGTTGCAGGCNTCCTCGACTGCNTCNTTGAANCCNGGTGGAACCTCCTCGAGGTTGAAATCCAAGCGACCGGNGAGCGNGTCCATGTTGGAACCGGTCACCAGAGCGCCGAANTCNCGAAACACAACCCCCGACAACAGGTGCAGCCCGGAGTGGGTGCGCATAAGNGCGGTGCGTCGCTCGTCNTCCAACGCTCCANGNACGGGTGTGCCCGGAGGNGGAATCGGATCGCCGTCGGCGGGAATNAANCGAATNTCGTCCCCNCGNCGAGCACCNACGATGGCGGTCTGCACTCCCGACCACAGCAGNANTCCGTGATCGGGAGGTTGCCCNCCGCCGCCGGGATAGAAGGCGGACCTGTCCAGAACGATGCCGTTGTCGTCGACGTCNAGAACCGTGGCCTGCCACTCGCGAAGAGTCGAATCGAGGAGATCGAGTCGCTCGGTGTGCTGATGCGCGGGTTNGTTCACGCTTTGCCCTGGGNGGCAACGGCTGCAGCGGCGGTGGCCGCTGCGTCGGGATCNAGGTATTCGCCGCCNGGTACGACGGGTCGAAGATTNCCGTCGAGGCGATACACCAGCGGNATGCCGGTGGGGATGTTGACNCCNGCNATNTCCGCATCGGAGATGTTGTCGAGGTGCTTGACCATTGCGCGCAGGGAGTTTCCGTGTGCGGCGACGAGGACGGTGCGCCCNNCACGCAGGTCATCGGCGACAAGCACGTCCTCCCAGTACGGGATGAGGCGGCGNACGACATCCGCAAGACATTCGGTTGCGGGGCGGGCCTCGGGGGATAGTGCGGCGTACCGGGGGTCGTCGGTTTGCGCGAAGGGATCGTCNGGCTCGATAGGNGGNGGTGGAACGTCGTAGCTNCGCCGCCAGAGCATGAACTGTTCCTCGCCNTATTCNGCGAGTGTNTCCTTCTTGTCTTTNCCCTGAAGCGCCCCGTAATGGCGCTCGTTCAATCGCCACGTGCGTCGCACGGGAATCCACTGTCGGTCCGCAGCTTCGAGCGCCAACTGACTGGTGCGAATAGCGCGGGTGAGCAGNGATGTGTGGACGACGTCGGGGAGCAGATCTGAACGTGCCAGGAGTTCACCGCCCCGGGTTGCTTCCTGCCTNCCGGTATNGGTCAGATCGACATCCACCCAGCCNGTGAACAGGTTCTTGGCGTTCCATTCGCTTTCGCCGTGACGCAGCAAAATCAGCGTGGAGGTGTTCGTCGTCATGGNGCAATCNTGCCCGATGGTCCCNGAACGCCTGCTCCGCCTCGTCCGGCNAGCCCNCCTCGTCCGGCTAGCCCGCCTCGTCTGGCTGGGCGCGCTAGTAGTCCTGGTCTGGNTCGTCTGACTGGTCCGGGTCGNCTGACTGGTCNGGNTCGNCTGACTGGTCCGGGTCGGCCNGGTGGGCGAAGGCTGCGAGGTTGTCCGTTGGGAGGCCGGCCTTGGTTCACCACTGCCACTCCCGGCGTATAGCCGTCACGAAACCAAGCTCGAGCAATGAGTTGAAGGCTCCGTCGGCGTACTCGCTGACAGATCCGAAGATGCGGTCCAGCTCGGCGTCGGTTATGGCGTCCAGGGGGAACCGGCC
>NZLD01000070.1 GCA_002694095.1 Micrococcales bacterium
ATTCGAGGTGGTCCTTCGGCTTGAACCCTTCGGCGGAGAAGTCACGCGGCGTGCCCACCTGCTCGAGGACGACAAAGTCCTCCTCGCCACCCACGGGCGAGGTCGGGTCGACCAGGTTGGACACCTCGCGCCACAACACGTCGGCGGCGGCAGCGGCCTCGTCCGCGTCTATCTCGGCGGCCTTCACGCGGTCGGCGAGGTCCTGCGCGCGCGCCATGAGCTCGTCGACGTCGGACTGCAGGCCGGGCTTTGCGGCCTCGTCGGCCTTCTTCAACTGTCCCTGCAATGGGCCGATCTGCTTGCTGAGGACCTTCTGCTCATTGCGCAGTTCGTCGAAGCGCTGACGGGCTTCGCGCGACTGCTTGTCCGCCTCGATCAGCCGATCGACGATCGCGACGTCTTCGCCTCGACGGCGTTGCGACTCGCGAATCCGATCGGGATCAGAACGCAGGATGGCTGAATCGATCACCGGCCTAACCTATCCGGCGAGCAACGATCGAGAACGACTACAGGTACTGACCGACGCTGCCCGAACCCGTTGCTCCGGATCCATCATCCGAGGCGTGAGCGGCCTCACCCGGTCCGGATCCCGGGGGCGACAGTTGAGGCTGGCCGCGCATCTGCTGCAGTTGAGCCTGCGCGGCGGCCTGTTGGGCGAACACCGCTGCCTGGATCCCATGGAACAGGCCCTCGAGCCAGCCCACCAATTGCGCTTTCGCGATCCGCAACTCGCCCTCACTCGGAGTGTTCTGGTCCGTCAGGGGCAGTGACAGTCGCTCGAGTTCTTCCACCAATTCCGGCGCCAGCCCGTCTTTCAGTTCGCTGATCGACTGCGAGTAGATCCCGCTCAGGCGGGCGCGGGCGGCCTCGTCGAGCGGAGCCGACTTCACCTCCTCGAGCAACTGCTTGATCATCGTCCCGATACGCATCACCTTGGCCGGCTGTTGCACCAGCAGGGAGGGGTTGTCGGGCGCTGACGGACCTCCGGTAGTGCCGGGGTTGGGCTGGATGGGTTGTCCTTGGGGGTCGATGACCTCGTGCTCGCTCATGACAGCATCGTGTCACGTGTCACGCGTCATGTATCCCTAAGGCGTCTCGAGGACGATCTTGCCGATGACGTCTCCGCTATCGAGCAGCGTATGAGCGGCACCAGCCTCAGGCATCGGCATCACGCGATCCACCACGGGTCGCACCTCGCCGTTTCCGACCCAGGACCACACGTGCTTTTTGACTTCCCGGCAAATGGTCGCCTTCTCGCTGTCCGGACGACGACGCAAACTCGTCCCGAACAGGCCGACGTTCTTCGCCGTCATCTGCGAGAGGTCCAGCTCGGTGGCGACGCCACCCTGCATGCCGATNGTGACCTGCCGTCCGTTGCGGTTGAGCGCGTCGATGTTCCGCATGAGGTACTTCGCCCCCATGTTGTCGAGGATCACGTCGGCGCCNCGACCGCCGGTCGCGTCCTTGATCGCCTCNACGAAATCGACGTCGTTGTAGTTGATGAGGATGTCGGCGCCGAGTTCCGCGCACGCNTCGAGTTTGCGNTGGCTCCCNGCGGTCACGGCNACNTTNGCGCCGAGGACGCGGGCTATNTGGATGCCCATGGTGCCGATGCCGGAGCCGCCGCCGTGAATCAANAGCACTTCGCCTTCNCNCAGCGCGGCGACGTGCACCAGGTTGCTCCACACCGTGCANGCGACCTCCGGGAGCGCNCCGGCGGTCACGATGTCGACNCCCTCNGGGACGCTCATNACCTGGCCGATGGGAACCGCGACGCGGGTCGCGTAGCCGCCACCNGANAGCAGGGCGGTGACGCGTTCGCCGATGCGGTCNAGGGTCAGCGCCGCCCCGACCGAGGCGATGGTGCCCGAGCACTCCAGNCCNATGATGTCGNTCGCCCCGGGAGGCGGCGGGTATTTGCCCTCGCGCTGCAGCAGGTCTGCGCGGTTTACCGCGCTCGCCGCGATGTCGANNATGACNTCGTTGGGACCGGGTGTNGGGTCGGGGGCCTTCTCCCACCGCAAGGTNTTGGGTCCCCCGGGCTTGTCCTGCGTGATCGCGAACATCGATCCTCCTGATCGTCGAGCGGGGCCGTNTGCGGGTGGTCGGTCTGGCTGTCGTGGATCGAGGTCTGGCNGGTNGTCGCGTGATNGACTTGNNGAGCCNTACGAGTGCCCGTTGGTCTCGCTGTTTTGGATCACCACGAGGCGATCACCGTTCTCTAATTGTCGAATNGTGTCGGTGTCGAATCGATGTGCGACACCCGCGCGAATCACCGCGAGGACGATTTGTCCNCGCTCGTCGAGTTGGGTTGGCGAGAGGCCGAGCTCTTCGCGGGTGATGTCGCGTTCCATCACTTCCAGGCCGCGGGTGGAGTCCAGCAGGTCTTCCATGATCTCGCCGGCCGTGTGGCTGAGCACCGANAGNCCCATCAGTCGTCCGGCCGATTCCGCNGTGGGGATGACNTTGTTGGCGCCGGACTGGCGAAGAATCTGGGCGTTCTGNGATTCGCGCACNGCGGCGACGATGGTGCANCTCGGCCGGGCGACCCGCCTAGCGGTGAGCGTGACGAGGACCGAGGTGTCGTCTTCGTCGGTGGCGATNATGACGCGGCCGGCNTTCTCGATGGCGGCGTCCTTGAGGACTTCTTCGCTGCGGGCGTCNCCGACGATCCCGACGAGACCGTCGCGGGTGGCCAGGTCAATGGAGTCGCGATCGGGAGCAACGACGATGATCGAGTTGCCGTCGTGACCGGCGTCCTTGAGNGAGCGTGCGGCGGANCGGCCNTTGACGCCGTAGCCGACGACGATGGTGTGGTCTTCCACGTGCTTCCTCCAATTACGCGTGCGCCACTCCTGNCGGGTGCGCTGGGTGAGCACTTCGATGGTTGTTCCCACGAGAACGATCAGGAATATGAAGCGCAGAGGGGTGATGATGATGACGTTGATGAGTCGAGACGACTGGCATATCGGGGCGATGTCNCCGTAACCGGTGGTCGACAAGCTCACNGTGGCGTAGTAGAACGCGTCGATCCAGGTGAGATCACCGATCTCGCCGTCGTTCACGTAGCAGTCGCGAGAGAAATACACGATGCCGGCGGTCANCAGCAGNGCGCCGAGTGCGATNGACAGTCGGATGCTGATGTTGCTNATGGGTCCCCANTTGCGGCCGCCGAACAACAGCAGCCGCTTGCCGGTCTCGGTNAAGGCGCTGCCGGTGCGNCGCTNGTCGGNGAANTCGTTGCTGCNCGNNTCAGCGGACATCGTCGCTGCTTTCATTTGTGTCTTTGCTTGTATCNGCGNTTGTGTCGNNAGTNGNGCTCGAGCCGGCNNTGGANNCNGTGNGTGCNCNGCNGCTTCCCGCGCGTCGTTCGCGGACGATNAGNGCAATCACGATGGCCACTCCCACGATCGCTACGACACCGGTTACGGCACGCGGTGCACCAAGCAATGTAACGGCTGTGGCGGCCAGGATCGCCATCAGNAGCCACCGCAGGGCGTGTCCGTCGTAGGTCGAACTNAGTTTGGCNCCGAGCCAGACGCCGGGAATCTGNCCGATCAACANCGANACGACCACCGCGACGCTGATCGCACCGAAGCCGGCGTGCGCGAGCGCCCCGACAACCAGCATCGGAACCGCCTGCGTTAGATCGGTACCNACNAGCACCGACGGCCGCAGNAGCGGATACAACAACAGCAGCGCCGTCACGACGAGTGAACCCGATCCCACGCTGGTGGTCCCCACCAGCACGCCGACGAGGAAACCGAGAACAACGGTCGGTGCGACCTTGACCGCGAGTTCGGTTCCCTGCATCTCAGGGGTGATGCCGGCGGCCGCCCGACGCCGACGGGCGATGTATGCCTTGGCGAGCATGGCCGCAAGCGCCAACACCAGCGCGCCCCCGAGCCAGATGCGAATCGTGTCCTCGGCGGCTTCGGTGTCCAACACACTCGCGAAGATCCATGTTCCGATCAGCACACCGGGAATCGATCCGACGGACAACCACCAGACCATCCGCCAATGAACGGTTCGCGCACGGATGTGAACCCACGATCCAACCGGTTTCATCGCCGCGGATGCGACAACGTCGCTGGACACCGCAGCCGCCGGCGGCACCCCGAACACCAGCACCAGCATCGGGGTGACCAGTGCGGCGCCGCCCATACCGGTGAGGCCCACCAGCAGCCCAGCGAGCAGGCCACCAAAAGCCAAGATCGGATCTATGGAGAGTCCACCGATGACGAGATCGGGCGCGTCCAGCACGTACCTCATTCTATCGTCGAACGAGGGGAACTCCCCGAGGTGTGAGCCGGTCGGCCGAGGGGATCGACGAGCTCCACCACGTCTCCCGCGGCACCGGATCCGGGGGCGATCAGCGCGACCGCGTCGGCGTTCGCCCAGCCGTGCAGGTTCGCGGGCCCGTCCGACGTCAATGGGTGCGCGAGCACGGGGGACGCGACCACCGGGGAGCCGTGCGTATCGACACCACCCGGCTCGAGTCGGACCGGGCACACAACGGTGTCCTCGTCGTAGTCCGGGGCTGGGGCGTCTGCCGTCAAGGTGGCGCGGGCGGGGACGGTCCCGGGAATGGCCAATCGTTCGTCGGTCAGTTCGCCGCGCAGACCGGCGATCAACGGCGCGGCCAGGGTGATGGCGCCGGCGATCGCGGCGTCCGGATGCCCGGGAAGGCCGAGCAGGAGCCGGCCGTCGGGAAGTCGCACCAGCAGGGTCTGAGCCCCCGGGGTGGCCATCACTCCGTCGATCAACCAGTGCGCGCCGATGTCGCGGAGGGCGGAACGAAGAATGTTGTCTCCGGGCGATGTGGAGCCGGTGGTGACGAGCAGGTCGACATCGGCGTCGTCGATCTCGCGCAGCAGCAGATCGCGGGTGTCAGGCGCCCGCACCGGCGGATGGGCGCGGGCACCCAGGGCGCCCAGCAGTGCGGGAAGCGTCCATCCCAAGGCGTCACGAACCCGACCTTCGCGTGGTGGGCCTTGCGTCAGGAGGGTGGATCCCAGAACGAGCGTGCCGACGGTCGGGGGAGGGATAACGTGCATGTCGTCGACGCCGGCAGCGGCAGCCATCGCGAGGATCGCGGGTGTCACCTGGGTTGGTGCGCCGACGAGTTCACTGCCGGCCGGCCGGATGGTGCCGCGGGTGATGACCCCGGTGCCGAAGTCCGGTCGCGCGTTGACCTCGGGCAGGTCGGTGAGGGCGTCCAGCGCGGTGACGCGTTCGGTGCCGTCGTCCGCGTGCTCAAGGACCCCGCGGGCCACGGGCAGGACCGCATCGGTGTGACCGGGAAGGATCTGGCGTGCCCTGACCCGCATCGCATGGTGCGGCGCGAGTGCGACATCACGGGCGAGATCCATAAGCGTCCACGGCCCGCCCGCGCAGACGGCGTAGCCGTCGAAGGCGGCAGCGTCGGCGAACGGCTCGTCGTACGGGCTGAGCAGCGGCGACGCCAGGATCGACCCGTGGGCCTCGTCGAGTCGAGCGGCACGGTGCG
>NZLD01000071.1 GCA_002694095.1 Micrococcales bacterium
TTGGCTGCCTTCTTTGCGGTGCGCTTTGCTGGGCGCTTCTTGGCTGCCTTCTTTGCGGTGCGCTTTGCTGGGCGCTTCTTGGCTGCCTTCTTCGCTGTCCGCTTGGTTGCCTTCTTGGCCGTGCGCTTTGCTGGGCGCTTCTTGGCTGCTTTGCGAGGCGCCGCCTTCTTCTTTGACGCCTTGCGCGCAGTCTTTTTTGCGACCGCCACGTTGCCTCCCGTGTCGTTGGCTCTGCACCCATTGCAGAGTCCGCTANGGGAACACTGACACGGGTGAGGGGCAAACGCAAAGATTTACGGGCTGTTTTGCGTCGTCGTGTCGCGTTGTTAAACNCACATTTTTTGTGCACGAACGTGTCTGTGAGCGCGTATGCGTTACTCGTGGTGTGCATGTGACGTTGTTCTGGCACTATGCGTCCTCATGACGACGACATCAGGAACACGTGATCCACGAGAACTACCGAANATTGACGCGATGAACGTCAGCGTTCTCGGTGGCACAGGTGAACAAGGACGCGGCCTTGCGCAACGTCTCGCGNGGGCTGGGCAGTCGGTGATGATCGGNTCNCGANCAGCGGATCGTGCGCAGTCGATCGCNGCGGAGATCGGCTCAGGGGTTGCTGGTGGNAGCAACGAAGACGCGGCNAGGTTTGGCGACATCGTCATCGTGGCGGTGCCATGGGATGGCCACCGAGAACTCCTTGAATCCCTCGCTTACGACCTTGCAGGCAAGATCGTTGTGGATTGCGTNAACCCGCTGGGCTTCGACAAGCAAGGGGCGTTTGCGCTGTCNGTNGANGAAGGATCCGCCGCGCAACAGGCNGCATCGGTTCTGCCGGACTCCTCGGTTGTTGCCGCCTTCCATCACATCTCCGCGGTNCTGNTGCTCGACGACANCGTGAGCTCGATCGAAACNGACGTCCTTGTTCTCGGCGANGACCGCGACGCNACGGACGCCGTGCAGGCCCTNGCCGGTCGCATCGATGGAATACGNGGCATNTACGGCGGGCGTCTGCGCAACGCCGGNCANGTCGAGGCATTCACCGCGAACNTGATCTCGATGAATCGCCGATACAAGGTGCACGCNGGAGTNCGAGTCACCGACGTCTANACGGTTNGTNGNCAGNNNAANTNCNGCNNACAGGTGTNNTCCGACGCTCAGNNGTACGTNTGTTCNTCAGCCGGGTAGCNGCGCGTCTCGACGTCGTGCACCCATGCTGACACGGCTCCTGACATNACCTCTNGCAGGTTCGCGTAGCGNCGAACGAAACGCGGCGCAGGATCTGGGGTGAGACCGAGGAGGTCNTGCCACACGATCACCTGCGCATCCGTGNCCGCCCCGGCCCCGATACCAATGGTGGGAATACTCAAGACCTCGGTTACCGAGGCNGCGAGGTCCNCCGGGACNACTTCGAGAACNACCGCCGCCGCACCGGCCGACTCCAATGCCTTCGCGTCNTGGAGCAGTCGTTGTCCNCTCTCTCCGCGACCTTGCACCCGGTAACCCCCGAGGAGGTTCACCGACTGGGGGGTNAGTCCGAGGTGACCGATGACCGGAACCCCCGCCTCTGCGAGTGCTTCGATCTGGGGCAGAACANTGTGGCCGCCCTCCAACTTCACCGCGTGCGCGCCNGCCTCCTTCATGAANCGAGCNGAGGTGGCCAGGGCTTGCGCCGGGCCCTCNTGGTANGAACCGAACGGTAGNTCGGCGACGACGAGAGCCTGCTCGGTGCCGCGAACCACAGCGGACACCAACGGGAGCATCTCGTCAACGGTGATCGGAATGGTCGAGTCGTGGCCGTGAACCACCATCGCGGCTGAGTCACCGACCAACAACGCGGGGACACCAGCCTGCTCGATGACACCCGCGGTGAGCGCGTCGTANGCGGTAACCATGGTCCAGGGCNNANCATCATCGGTGCGCACCTGGAGGTCGCGCATCGTCACGCGCCGAACAGAAGAATGACGAGACATGNTGAAACTCCCATCTCGAGGCTCCCGTGCGAAGTCCCCGGACGAGGAAAGCATGCCACGGATCGACGATCGNNCTCAACCGACCCGCGAGTANCATGTGGNCTNNATTCGTGGACCCCCTGCAGCGGAGCCCACCGGGCCCGTTCGGAGGATGCATGCAGCCCGCGCCGGAAGATNCCGACCGCTGGATGGTCTCGGGCGAGGGGCACCCCCGGCGTTGGGCGATCCTCGGCGTTCTCATCGTCAGCCTGCTGGTCGTCGTTCTCGACAACACGATTTTGAACATCGCGCTGCCCACCATCCAGCGCGATCTGGAAGCGACCCAGGGTGAGCTGGTGTGGGCGGTGGATTCCTACATCCTGGTGTTCGCAGCCCTGCTGTTCACCTGGGGAGTGCTCGGCGATCGGTATGGCCGCAAGCGCATCCTCGTCGTGGGTTTGATCGTGTTCGGTCTGTCCTCCGCAGCCTGCGCGTTCGCCTCGACGCCGCAGATGTTGATCGGGTTCCGGGCGGTGATGGGTATCGGTGGCGCCGCCGTCTTGCCGACAACGCTGGCGATCATCACGGTCGTCTTCCCCCCTCACGAGCGAGGACGAGCGATCGGCACCTGGGCCGGCGCCGTGGGAGCGGCTGTGGCTCTCGGGCCTGTTCTGGGTGGAGCATTGCTGCAAAACCCCCAATGGTTCGCGCCACTGACCGGAAATGCCTGGGGCTCGGTCTTCTTGATCAACGTGCCGATCGTGACCGTCGGCCTGATCGCNATCTGGAGGGTTGTNCCGGANACNCGNAACCCCGACGGGCGNAGGTTGGACGTGCTNGGGCTCGTGCTGTCGATCGTCGGGCTGGTGTTGTTGGTGTACGGAATCATCCACGCATCCGANACNCGCACGTGGATCGATGCGATGGTTCTCGGTCCGATGGTCGCGGGCATTGCCGTCATTGCGCTGTTCTTNTACATGGAGTACCGAAGCNACCATCCGAGTTTCGATGTGAGNTTGTTCCGCAATCGNGGNTACGCCATCAGCATNGCGGCNGTGTCGCTNTCNTTCTTCGCCCTCNCGGGCATCACGTTCACGCTCCCGTTCTACCTCCAGATTCTGCGGGGATTCGACACGCTGACAGCGGGGCTGTGCTTCATCCCGTTCGCTGTCGGACAACTCCTTGCCGCACCCCGGAGTGCGACGACGGTCGCACGATTCGGCTACCGAGCGGTGATGACCAGTGGCCTCGTGTTCGTTGCTCTCGCCCTGACATCACTGGTCTTCNTGCAGATCGANACGCCCTTGTGGCTGNTCCTGGGGGTCTNCTTCCTGTTCGGACTGGGCATGGGCCTGGTCATCGCTCCAGCCTCCACCGTGATGCAGAACGTTCTGCCATTAGCCCGNGCCGGGGCGGGCTCGGCTGTGCAGAACACGGTGCGGCAGGTCGGTGGCGCNNTGGGGGTAGCGATCGTGGGCACCGTNCTGGCNACCCAGTACGCGGCGAACCTGGCGGCGAGCAGCGCCGAACTGCCTNACGACGNCTCCCAGGCGCTNCCCGAGGAAGCNTTCGCCGCAGCGAGCGAGTCCATCGTGGCNACCCAGCAGGTGCTGACNTCGGCGGCCGAGTCCGGCGTCCCCGCGGCGGTCATCGACTCGTTGACNGCCATCGCCTATGCCGACTTCCTCGCCGCNAGCCACGTGACATCGGTCATCTCGGCGTCCGTNGTCGTGATCGCCGCTCTCATCGTCGGCTTCGGTCTACCCCANATACCTGTCCCCACCAAGAGCGAACCCTCNGCAGACAAGCCGCGCGAGTCGGAGGCTTAGGAGTTCGAATCGGGGCGTTCGCGCCACCGATTGGTGATNGGNAGTCGACGGTCACGTCCGAAGGCGCGNACCCCGATCTTGGTTCCCGGNGGGTATTGGCGCCGCTTGTACTCGGCGCCATCCGTCAGGCGCACGATGCGCTCGACCAGCGCAGCGTCGAAGCCGGCGGACACGAGTTCCGACGCGCCGGTGTCNTCGTCGACGTACGCCTCGAGAANGCTGTCGAGGTCGTGGTAATCGGGAAGNGAGTCGGAGTCCTTCTGGTCGGGGCNGAGCTCCGCGGATGGCTCCTTGGTNATGGATCGTGGCGGAATCGGCCCAGNNGACCCAGCNGACNCAGCNTGCTCGTTGCGCCACCGCGCCAAGTCCCACACCAGCGTCTTCGGNACGTCCTTNATNGGTGCGAAGCCNCCGACCGCGTCGCCGTAGATGGTGGAGTAGCCGACGGACAGNTCGCTCTTGTTGCCGGTCGCCAAGACCAAGTGCCCCTCGGCGTTGGACAGGCTCATCAACACCATGCCTCGAATNCGCGCCTGCAGGTTCTCCTCGGCGAGCCCGGTNAGGNGCAANCTCGACTGGAAGGCGTCGAACATCGGGCCGATAGGCACCTCGCGCAGGGTCAGNCCGGTTCGTTCCGCCAGATCGTGTGCGTCCTGCACCGAGTGGGTCGAGGANTAGCGACTCGGCATCGCGACCCCGAACACTCGATCGGCGCCCAGAGCATCGACCGCGAGTGCACCGACGAACGCNGAGTCGATTCCNCCACTGAGGCCGAGCAGNACGCTCGTGAAACCGTTCTTGTTCACGTAGTCGGCCAGTCCCAGGCGCAGTGCGGCGTACAACTCAGCGGAATCATCGAGTCGCGAGGTATTCGCGGGAGTCAGCGGCTGACGCTCGCGTGCCGATGTGTTCGACGCAGGTATCGACACCGGAATCGAGACCGGCACGTCATCGCGCGACGACGGTGTGACGCGCGTTGCCGTGAGGTCGGCGAAGACGATCTGGGAATCGAACTGACACGCTCGCTGGAGAAGCTGNCCNGCAGCGTCGACGACGAGNGAGTCACCGTCGAAGACGAGTTCGTCNTGGCCNCCGGTCATGTTGGTGTANGCNACGGCNGATCCACTGGCCTGGGCNTGCTCGNCGCACAGTTCNAGNCGCCGGTCGTCTTTCATCCGCTCGTANGGGGATGCGTTCAACACCGCCAACAGGTCTGCGNCGAACTCCCGNGCCCATTGGACCGGGCCTCCNTGCCTCCACAAGTCCTCGCAGATGGCGACGCANACNCGGTGNCCGTTCATCTCGAACACCAANGGTGNCTCGCCGGGCACGAANTACCGNGCCTCGTCGAAGACGCCGTAATTGGGCAGGAAGTGTTTGTCGTACCGGGCCACCACNGCGCCGCGNTGAACGAGTGCGGCACTGTTCACCGGACCCCCACGGGGTCGCCCGACCGCATCNGCATCGTCGTCGTCATCGCTGTGGTCGAGATAGCCGATCAGGCAGGNGAGGTCNNCGAACCCATCGTCGGCAANGTCGCGNGCNAGGGCGCTCATCGCGAGCCGGGATGCCTGCTGGAAGGACGGGCGTAGTGACAGATCCTCGACGGGNTATCCGGTGAGCACCATCTCGGGAAGAATCAGCAGNTCCGCCTGCCCNGCGGCAGCGTCGGCNGNNGCCTGGCGAATCAGGCGGGCATTGCCTTCTAAGTCGCCCACCGTCGGATTCANCTGGCCCAGGGCGATGCGCAGGACGTTCACCCGTGGAGGGTACCTACNCCAGGGAGTCTGTTACGCGGCTGTAACACGACACGGCACACTATGGACNCGTGGAAAAGCAAGCAGAGTTCGTGCTGCGCACGATCGAAGAGCGCGACATCCGATTTGTTCGACTGTGGTTCACCGATGTTCTCGGAACCNTNAAGTCGGTGTCGATCGCACCGGCGGAACTNGAGGGNGCATTCGAAGAGGGNATCGGCTTCGACGGATCCGCGATCGAAGGCTTNGCNCGGGTGCACGAGTCCGACATGCTCGCCAAACCCGATCCGAGNACGTTCGCGATCNTGCCGTGGCGCAGTGAGGGGCCNGGAGTGGCTCGACTGTTCTGCGACATCTTGATGCCGGACGGTTCACCTTCGTACGCNGATCCTCGNTACGTTCTCAAGCGCACGTTGACGAAAGCCGCGGATCAGGGTTTCAGCTTCTACACCCACCCTGAGGTCGAGTTCTACCTGTTCAAGGAANGCCCGAGCCCGGGAAGNNTCCCCGANCCGATCGACCAATACGGCTACTTCGACAACGCTCCGCACGGCNTCGCCCACGACTTCCGNCGACAGGCGATCACCACCCTNGAAGCNATGGGGATCTCGGTCGAGTTCAGNCACCACGAGGGCGGACCCGGNCAGCAAGAGATCGACCTGCGGTACGCGGANGCCCTGACCACCGCNGACAACCTCATGACGTTCCGGCTTGTTGTCCAGGAAGTCGCGATGGAGCAGGGGCTNTTCGCCACNTTCATGCCGAAGCCCTTCCGCGACGAACCCGGCAGCGGTATGCANACGCACCTGTCGTTGTTCGAGGGCGANCGCAACGCGTTCCACGAGGCCGGAGCCGACTTCCANCTCTCGAAAGTCGCGCGTTCCTTCATCGCNGGACTGCTCACGCACGCTCCGGAGATCACCGCGGTNACNAATCAGTGGGTGAACTCNTACAAGCGGCTCGCCGGCGGGGGAGAAGCACCCGCGTGGATCTGCTGGGGTCACAACAACCGCTCNGCGCTGATTCGGGTCCCGATGTACAAGCCATCGAAGGGCAACAGCACGCGGGTCGAATACCGAGCGATGGACAGCGGGGTNAATCCGTATCTGGCNTACTCGGTCNTGCTGGCNGCCGGGCTCAAGGGNATCGACGAGGGTTACGAGTTGCCGCCCGGTTCCGAGGACGACGTGTGGGGCCTGACGTCCGCGGAACGGCGCGCACTGGGCATGGATCCGCTCCCGGGATCGCTGAATCAGGCCATCACGGCGATGGAGAAATCCGAATTGATCGCCGAAACNCTCGGTGAGCACGTCTTCGACTTCTTCCTGCGTAACAAGCGCGCNGAGTGGGAGGAGTACCGCNAGCAAGTGACGTCCTGGGANTTGGACCGCTACCTGCCGAANCTCTAGGGNAACTCGGACACCTAGGGTCGGGCTCCATGNGCGATCGTCACGCATCNGCTGCAGGCGGTCTCGCTCGNGGNGGTTTCGTCGAGCCGGAGAAGGCTCGAGCACTGCTGGACTCGCTGNGNNCACTCCCGCCGTTCGANGACGACGAGGTNCTCGCAGGAGTCGCCGACCANCTCGGCTCCNCAGCCGACCCCGACCTGGCCCTTCGTCAGTTCCTGCGCATCGTNGAAGGATGCGACGNTCGNCTTCGGGCTGGTCTNGGCGCTGATGAGGCTTTTCGCGGTCGCGTCATCGACGTGGTGGGTGCATCGGAGGCGTTGGGTGATTTCCTGGTGCGCGATCACNNGAGCCTGGACTTGCTNGCNGATGCGGACCGATTGGCNCAANCTCCNTCCCCGGTGGAAGCCCGAGCCTCGTTGTTGNGTGCCGTCGGTGCGATTCCGCAGTCGCNNGAACCNGTCGCCGAGGCGCCCNCCNATGGTGGATCGGTGGCCGATGCGCTGCGGNTCGCGTACCGGCGNTGGTTAGTGGGCATTGCNGTNCGGGACCTCAGCGGCTTGGCCGGNATGGAGTCCGTGGCGGCGTGGCTGAGTGATCTCGCNGANGCNACGTTGGAAGCGGCTCTGGCCATCGCNCGCNACGAGGTNGGTGAATCGGCNTTTNCGTGCCGNCTNGCCNTCATNGGTATGGGNAAGTGCGGNGGGCGGGANCTGAACTACATCAGCGATGTCGATGTCATCTTCGTCGCTGAAGCAGCAGANGGCTGTGACGAATCCGATGCCCTTCGCGCAGCATCGCTGCTCGCGGCAGGGTTGATGCGGGCCTGCTCGGAGGTAACGGCGGAGGGATCGATCTGGGAAGTCGATGCCGCNTTGCGTCCGGAAGGAAAGCAAGGTGCGCTGNTNCGCACNCTCCCGTCGCACCTTGGCTACTACNAACGCTGGNCCAGCACCTGGGAGTTNCANGCTCTGTTGAAGGCGCGGTTCTGCGCGGGTGACGCCGACCTCGGCGCCCGCTACATGGACGCGATATCTCCGCTGGTNTGGAANGCAGCCGATCGTCCCGATTTCGTTGCGGATGTTCAATCCATGCGCAAGAGGGTGGAGGATCACATCCCGGCGGACATCGCCGAACGGGAGATCAAGCTAGGCCCCGGCGGCTTGCGTGACGTCGAATTCTCGGTNCAGTTGNTGCAACTCGTGCACGGNCGCAGNGACGTGATGCTGCGCAGCGCNACGACCCTCNTCGCTTTGGAGGCGCTNGCNACGTGGGGGTACGTCGGCCGGGGGGACGCGTCGGCACTCGCCGACGCNTACCGATTCCTGCGCACACTCGAGCACCGCNTNCAACTGCGTCGATTGCGACGAACACACACGCTTCCCGAAGANGACGCGGAGTTNCGGGTTCTCGCGCGNTCTATCGGGTTGCGAAGNGAACCGGTNCGNGAACTCATCGACCAATGGAAATCACACCAGCGTCAAGTTCGTCGCCTGCACGAGAAACTCTTCTACCGGCCGTTGCTGGCCTCCGTCGCGCGCCTGGAAGCCGGAGAAGCACGACTGTCCCTTCAGGCNGCTNAAGAGCGACTTGAGGCTCTCGGGTACTCCGACCCNGCCGGGGCGATTCGCCACCTGCAGGCGNTGACCAGTGGTGTGTCGCGACGGGCAGCCATTCAACGAACACTGCTCCCGGTCATGCTGGGGTGGTTCGCCGACGGCCCNGACCCCGATGCGGGGCTGCTGGGCTTNNGGCAAGTCAGCGATGCACTCGGCGCNACACCGTGGTACCTGCGGCTTCTGCGGGACGAATCCGCTGCGGCCGAACGGCTCGCGTTCATGATGTCGGCGAGTCGATACGCAACCGACCTGCTCTTGCAGGCACCGGAGTCGGTNCGGATGCTCGCCGATGATGAGGAACTTCGGCCGCGAAGCGAAGCCTCGCTCGCCACCGAGGCGGCGGCGCTNGTGCAACGGCAAGACGANCCGATTGCCGCGGTGGCCGCCATNCGNAGCCTGCGTCGTCGGGAGCTCTTCCGCATCGCNGTTGCTGACCTGACAGACACCATCGACGTNNGTGAGGTGGGGGATGCNCTGTCGGCCATCGCCCGCGTCACCGTGGACAGCGCGCTGANCGTAGCGACCCGATCCGTNGTGGGTGATGGGCAGCAACTCACCGATGTCGGCGTGATCGCCATGGGGCGCTTCGGTGGTTGCGAACTCGGCTTCAGNAGCGACCTNGATGTGATGTTCGTCCACGAACCCCG
Source organism: Micrococcales bacterium (assembly GCA_002694095.1). Lineage (GTDB taxonomy): Bacteria > Actinomycetota > Actinomycetes > S36-B12 > S36-B12 > S36-B12. The sequence goes on from NZLD01000071.1 coordinate 9,211, forward strand.
GCANGGATCGGACGAANCCGANGCNGGACGACAAGCCACCTCGATCGCGGAAGAACTGCGATCGCTGCTGATGTCCGCCTCGAGCGACCCTCCCGTGGACCTCGACGCGGACCTACGACCGGAAGGCAAGGCAGGACCGCTCGTGCGATCACTGGCGTCCTATGCGGCCTACTACGAACGGTGGTCGTCACCATGGGAGGCGCAAGCGCTGCTGCGCGCCTTGCCCATCGCCGGGCCGCAGGAACTCAGGCAGGCATTCACCGATCTCATCGACCCCCTGCGCTGGCCGGCGGACGGGCTCGATCTCGGGGCTGTGCGCGAAGCCCGACGCCTGAAGGCCCGCATGGAGGCGGAGCGATTGCCGCGAGGTGCCGACCCGACCGTTCACACCAAGCTCGGTCGCGGCGGCCTGTCCGATGTCGAGTGGACGGTGCAGTTACTGCAGATGGAGAACGCCGGGCAACACCCGGCCTTGCGAACGACGACCACGCTTAACGGGCTGCAGGCGTGCGTCGAGGCGGGGCTGCTCACCAGCGCGGATGCCCGAACGCTTCGGGAAGCGTGGCTACTCGCGACGGCGATCCGGAACGCGATCATGCTGGTGAAGGCGCGACCGGGTGATTCACTCCCGAGTGACGTGGGTGAACTCTCAGCTCTCGCCGCCGTCCTTCGTCACTACGGCAGCGATGGAAGTCAACTCAAAGATGAGTATCTGCGCACGACCCGACGGGCACGCTCGGTCACCGAGCGAGTCTTCTACGGCGAGCAGTAGGCGAACACGACAGAAGCCCCGGACGAATCCGGGGCTTCTGCGTTTCCCAGGCGCGCGAGGCGAATCGACGCGGAGGGAGTCGAGTGGGATCAGATGTCGTAGTACATCTCGAACTCGTGCGGGTGCGGACGCAGACGGATCGGGTCCACCTCGTTGGTCCGCTTGTAGTCGATCCATGTCTCGATGAGATCGGCGGGGAAGACCCCGCCGGCCTGGAGGAACTCGTTGTCTTCCTCGAGAGCATCGAGAGACCCCGTGAGGGAGTCCGGAACGGTCGGGATGTTCGCCAACTCATCCGGTGGCAACTCATACAGGTCCTTGTCCACCGGGGCGATCGGCTCAATTTTGTTCTTGATGCCATCAAGTCCGGCCATCACCAGTGCGGAGAAGGCGAGGTAGGGGTTGCTGGACGGGTCCGGCACGCGGAACTCCACGCGCTTGGCCTTCGGGGAGTTACCCGTGACCGGAATACGCACCGCGGCGGAGCGGTTGCGGGCGGAGTAGACAAGGTTGACGGGAGCTTCGAAGCCCGGCACCAGTCGGTGGTAGCTGTTGACCGTCGGGTTGGTGAACGCGAGTACCGAGGGTGCGTGGGCCAGAAGACCGCCGATGTACCAACGGGCGGTGTCGGACAGTCCGCCGTAACCCATCTCGTCGTAGAACAGCGGCTGCCCGTCTTTCCATAGCGACTGGTGGCAGTGCATACCGGAGCCGTTGTCGTTGAACAGAGGCTTAGGCATGAACGTGGCGGTCTTGCCGTTCGCCCAGGCGACGTTCTTGACGATGTACTTGAAGAGCATGACGTCGTCGGCCGCGTGCAGCAGCGAATTGAATTGATAGTTGATCTCGCCCTGGCCGGCGGTGCCGACTTCGTGATGAGCGCGCTCGACCTGCAGTCCCACTTGCAGCAGCGTTGAAACCATTTGGTCGCGGAGGTCGGCGTAGTGATCGACCGGGGGAACGGGGAAGTAGCCACCCTTGTAACGGGTCTTGTATCCGCGGTTTCCGCCCTCTTCGACGCGACCGGTGTTCCAGGCACCTTCGATGGAGTCGATGAAGTAGTAGCCGGAGTGCTGGTTGGTCTCGAAGCGGACATCGTCGAAGACATAGAACTCGGCTTCCGGACCGAAGTACGCCGTGTCTGCGATACCGGTCGAGGCGATGTACGCCTCAGCCTTCGCGGCGACGTTGCGTGGATCGCGACTGTACGGCTCGTTGGTGAAGGGATCGCGGATCGTGAAGTTCATGACCAACGTCTTGGCCGAACGGAAAGGATCGAGATACGCGGTGGCCGGGTCTGGGATCAACTTCATGTCGGATTCGTGGATCGACTGGAAGCCGCGGATCGACGAGCCATCGAACATCAGGCCGTCTTCGAAAGCACCGGTCCCGAACGAACTCGCCGGGACGTTGAAGTGCTGCATGATTCCGGGCAGGTCGACGAATCGCACGTCGATGAATTCCACCCCGTTGTCCTGGACGAACTTCAGAACTTCATCAGCGTTGCTGAACATTTCTACCTCCTGCACTTGCGTGCATCGCCTCGCTCGGTGGCCCTGTGCCGCCGGATTACGGCAGAAACTAGGGACAGGGCGTGTCCAGCCGGTATCTCAACTGTTTCGGGAGTGTTAACCGTCCGGCCTCCTACGCTGGGGCTATGGAGGAGCAGCGCGCGTGGTTCGGCCGACGTGTCGTTGCCTTCCTCATTGACTGGTTCGCCAGCGTTCTGGTGGCCCTCCTGGCCTTCCCCCAGTTCCCCTACGGCTCCAACGGCTCCATGCTCGCCACGCTGGCGGTGTTCGTCGTCGAGATCACGGTGCTCACCTGGCTGACGGGGGCGTCCTTCGGGCAGCGGCTGGTGAGGCTGCGGGTGGTGTCCATCGACGGTGGGCGGGTGCCGCTGTGGCGGGTACTCGTGCGGACGCTATTGATCTGCCTGGTCATCCCGGCCGTGGTCTACGACGACGATGGACGAGGGGTGCACGACCGACTCGCGCACACCCGGGTCGTTCGGGTGGGGGCGAACTGAAGGCGCGCTACCGGCGTGCTGTTGAGCGGCGGGCTACCGGCGTGCTGTTTACCGGCGCTGCCGCCGCACCTGGCGCGGACTGGTCGGCATCGGGCCCTTGGGGATGGGCATGGATTGTTGAGCGTTCCCGATCGCTTCCAGTCGACGACGGACCTCGGTCACTTCGCTTCCGCGAAGGTTCTTGGGCAGTTTGCCGAGGGTCTTTTGGATCTGCCGAAGCGTGATCTGGCCCTCTTCGTCTCCGATTTGGATCTCGTAGATCGGGATGTCGGGAACCCACCGGGCGGTCTTCTTGCGCTCACTGGTGAGCATGTGACCAACCCGGGTCGGCGCACCTTCGGACACCAAGATCACCCCGGGCTTGCCGATCACTCGGGAGACCATGTCCTGGTTGCGATTGACGGCGACCGCGGGTGTGACGGCCCACTTCCCGCGCAGGGATTCGATGACCGCGGCCGCTGCTCCGGGTTGGCCCTCGATGCGAGAGTAAGCGGCGCGCATCGCGCGACGACTGAACCAGAACGTCCCGGCGACCAGACCCATCGGGATGGCGATGAGCACGGCGGTCAACCAGTTGATGAAAATCGAGACCGGGACCGCAATCACGATGATCGTGGCGAGCACGATGCCGAGGACCTCGGCCCACAAGAACTTGTAGACCTTCTGGGTCATCGACCAGTTCTGGCCGATCGCTGCGAGGCTGGATTTGATCTTGCCCATGGGCAGGGAGCCTAGTCCGGCTCGTGCACGGTCACGGCGTCACCGGGTCGCACCGTTCCGGGATGCTCCATCCAGCCGGTGACCCCGCGCAGGCCCCACGCGGCCTTGGGGAAGGATTCGGGGCGAGAGCCGTACACCCGCTCGAGCATTCCGCCGGCGATCGTGCACGGAGCGTTGGGTCCCCCCAGCATGATGACCGCTCCGGAGGCGAAGACCAGGCGCGTCATGCGAGGCAGCGCGGTGAGTGCGTCGATTCCCTCGGTGCAGATGTTGTCGGCGATGACCCCGGGGTCGATGCGCGGAATGCCCATCGCGGTGGCAATCTGCGCGAGTTCTCCGGTGTCCACGATCGACACCTGGCGGTGGTTGCGGATGGAGGTTCCGCGGGTGAACACCGACGACTGTCGTGTATCGGAGGCCATTCGCTCACCGTGGTGGCGATCTCCGACGGGACCACCCCAATCCAGTTCCAGAACATCGACCGACACTGGCTCGTCGATGTCGGATGGCCACACGTGGGTAGCGACGACGCGGGCGCTCATGTGACGGTGATACGCGCCACGGCACCGGACTCACGGGCCGAAAGAGCCTGCTCATACAGCTTCCCGGCCCGGTAGCTCGAGCGAACGAGCGGGCCGCTCATCACTCCGGAGAAGCCGAGTTCGGTGGCGACATCGGCGAGTTCGACGAATTCCTCCGGGTGCACCCAACGCTCCACCGGATGGTGACGGGGTGAGGGCCGCAGGTACTGAGTGATCGTGATGAGTTCGCAGCCGGCCTCGACGAGGTCACTAAGGGCCTGCTCCACCTCGTCGCGGGTCTCACCCATGCCCAGGATCAGGTTGCTCTTGGCGACCAGGCCGACACTGCGCGCCTGGGTGAGGACGTCCAGGCTGCGCTCGTACCGGAACGCGGGGCGAATCCTCTTGAAGATGCGCGGCACCGTTTCGACGTTGTGCGCGAGGACTTCTGGACGCGCGTCGAAGACTTCTGTGAGGAGGGCGGGGTTGGCGGAGAAGTCCGGAATCAAGAGTTCGACCTTCGTGCCGATGCCGAGGCCGTGGATCTGTCGAACGGTCTCCGCATACAACCACGAACCCTCATCCTCGAGGTCGTCCCGGGCGACGCCGGTCACCGTCGCGTACCGCAACTCCATCTTCTCAACCGATTCGGCCACTCGGCGCGGCTCGTCCACATCAAGGGGTTCGGGCTTTCCGGTGTCGATCTGACAGAAGTCGCAGCGCCGGGTGCACTGCTCTCCTCCGATGAGAAATGTCGCCTCGCGGTCCTCCCAGCACTCGAAGATGTTCGGGCACCCGGCTTCCTGGCAGACGGTGTGCAGGCCCTCGTTGCCGACGAGTTCCTTAATGCGCTGGTACTCCGGCCCGGTGCGCATGCGCGTCTTGATCCACGGCGGCTTGCGCTCGATAGGCGTCTCGGCGTTACGCGCCTCGATCCGCAGAAGCTTGCGGCCGTCGGCGTTGGTTCCCGAATACACGGTCATGGCGTGACTCCTTGCAAGCTGCCGAGGCGATCGATGACAAACGGCAGAGCCTGGCGAACACCCACCTCGCGGCCGATCTCACGCGAGAGAGATGTGACGGAAGCATCGGCGATGCCGCACGGGATGATCCGGTCGAACGCCGTCAGATCGCAATCGCAGTTCAGTGCGAATCCATGCATGGTCACGCCTTTGGCTACGCGAATGCCGATCGCTGCGATCTTGCGATCAGGCCCGTGCGCGTCGGCCGGAACCCAGACGCCGCTGCGCCCCTCCACCTGGGTGCCGGTGACGCCGAATTCCGCGCAGACGTCGATGAGCAGGGTCTCGATCCGGCGCACGTAGGCGACGACGTCGATGGGATCGAGCAACCGGAGGATCGGGTAGCCCACCAGCTGTCCGGGTCCGTGCCAGGTGATCTTCCCGCCGCGGTCGACGTCGACCACTGGCGTGGAATCGAGGGGGCGTTCGGCGTCCTCGGTCCGGCGTCCGGCGGTGTAGACCGCCTGGTGCTCGAGGAGCAGGACCGTGTCGGGCCCACCGTCGACCACATGCTCGTGCGTCGCGCGCTGCAGGTCCCACCCATCCTGGTACGCGACCGCGTCGGGTCCGAACCCGACGCGCTCAACGACAACGGTCGCCTCCGTCACACTCATACGGCGATCCTACGGTCGTCCGGCCGCACGACGCCCAGTCGACGACATGCCGAGTCGGCGGCGTGGCGCCCACTGATCATGGCTCCTTGAATGCTCGCGGTGGCGCAGTGATCACCGGCGAGAAGCACCGGGCCGTGCTCGCCGGAACCGGCGACGGTGAGCGGACCGCGCATGGACGGCAGCGCGCCGTGGATCGGGTAGCGGGCCACAAGGTCCCATCCGGAGGCGTCGGCGCCGTAGAGGAACTGCAGATGGCCTCGCACGGCTCGCGCGACCTCGGCAGAGTCGTCGACGCCGAGGGTGGATGACGAGATCAAGATCTGGCCGTCGGGGGAGTAGCTCGGCACGGCGTACGACAGCGGCACCGTGTTGATCACCGGCCCGGATCGCTTGTCGGGAACGGTGACCACGCTTCGCCCGCGGGCCAGTGGCTCGGGCAACGACGTCGTCGCGACCGCGTGATACCAGGTGGTGACGGAGTTGGTCGCTGTGTTCAGTTCGGTGGTCAGCCCCGCCTCCTCCAGCAGAGCCGANGCGTGCGTGGCNTTNGTTGCCACNATGACAACCGACGCCGTGATGGTGCCGGAGTCCGTTTCGATGCTCGCGGGCGTGAGTCGGCGAACNGGNGAGGCNAGGTGAACGGTNCCCTCGGGTAGNGCGTCGTGCAATTGGTCGGGGANCGCCNGCATGCCCGCCCGCGGCAGNGATGGTGTTCCTTTCACGAANCTGGCGAGCACCACGTCCATGAAGCGACGCGACGTCATCAAGTGCGGTTCGAGAAACACACCGGTCANNAAGGGGCGGATGACGTGGTCGATCATCGTCGCGTCGACGCCGGCCCGAGCGAGCGCNACCTGNGCTGGCTCGTCGACCCGCTCGTCGAACTGGNGGCCGGACAATNTGGCGACGGTGCGCGCGTACGCCGCGAACCGNGCCTTGCCGGTGATNGTGCCCGCNGCGCGGGAGAGTGCAGAGGTATGCCAATTGCCCGGNGATCGNGGGTCAGCGAGCCGNAGCACTGCGCGGCCTGTGGAGGTGGACCGAACGATGTCCATTCCCCGGGTCAGGGGATGCAGGTTCAGGGCTNCGTGGTCNAGGACGCGNGCCGCTTCGGGATACGCCGGGTTGTAGAGCTGGAAGCCACGATCCAGNGTGAAACCATCGACNAAGTCGCTGCGAACGCGTCCNCCNNCAGCGTCNGCGGCTTCGAATACCTGAACGTCNACGCCGTGAATCGCCAGTTCCCGNGCCGCGGCCANACCCGCGAGCCCGGCACCGACGANGACGACGTCATGGTGNGTCATCNGCTAGGAGCNCTCGAGNGCGGTGCGTATCGCTGACTCGACGGTGGTGTCCTNGAAGGANAAGCCNGCCTCGGTCAAGACCGACGGCAGAACCCGGGNGGAGCCGAGCACNTCGATCGAGAATTCGCCNAGCAGCGCCTTGATGGCGAAGGTCGGTATCGGTGGCAGCCAGGCTCGACCGATCTCCTGCTTCAACGCCTCGGCGACCTCGGCGTTCGTGACCGGGGTGGGGCCGGTCAGGTTGACGGGCCCGCTGATGTCGCCGTTGTCGAGCAGGAACGTCAAGGCGTTGACCTCATCGCGCAACGAGATCCACGACCAGTATTGAGTTCCCGGGCCGAGGCGGCCGGCGAGGTTCAATCGGACGGACGGGATGAGCGGGCCGAAGGCACCGCCGGAGCCACCGGACGTCCCGCCGACCGCGACTTTCAGGATGGATACCAGGGGTCCCATCGTGCTGTCGGGCGCACTGACGACGAGTCCGGTTCGGGCGTGGACCACCTGGATGCCTGCGGTGATTGCGGGTTCGGCGGCGGCTTCCCAGGCGCGCACCACGTCTGCGAGGAAGCCGGTCCCGGCCGGTGCTGATTCGTTGACGGCGTGGTCACCGGTGTCGCCGTACCACCCGATGGCCGACGCGGCGATCAACGCCCGGGGCGGAAGGTCCAGTTCGGTCATCGCACGCACGATGGTGTGGGTGCCGTTCACCCGCGAATCCAGGATCAGCTTCTTGTAGTCGTCGCTCCAGCGGTGGTCGCCCACCCCGGCACCGGCGAGGTGGACGACGGCCTCGACTCCGGCGAGTGCGTCGAGATTGACGGTCCCGGCGTCGGGGTCCCAGGACGCCTCATCCGGCGCGGTGGCGGGGCGCCGAACGAGGCGGATAACGTCGTCTCCGCGGGCCCTCAGGTGGGGCACCAGGGCCGATCCGATGAGCCCCGACGCTCCGGTGATGGCTATTTTCATGCCTTAAGCATGGCGCATAACGGCCCCGTGGGCTTGTCGGCGTGCGGCTTGTTCGGGCTAAGCGAAAACGGTGTAGGCCACGACGCCTACCGCCTGGACGACGAGGAGATTGACGACGTTGCTCGCCATCAGGTTGTGCACCACCTCGGAGTTTCCGTCGGTTCCGGCTTTGCGGTGCGCGGCGAAGGAGGAGAAGAACGTCGTGAGTTCGGGCAGGCTCGTTGCGACAGCCGTCAGAGCACCCAGGATGACGGCGGGAACGGCGAAGGCAACGCCGAGTTCGTACACCGAATCACCGAGGACGTCGCCGAGGAAATACAGACCGACGAGCCCGGCGATCACGATGAGAACCTGCACCACGATGTGCGAACGGCGTCCGCTCCACGGTTTCTGTGCGCTCTCGGATTGCGACGGCCCCGACACTTCCTGCCGTAAGCGCATGACGCGCATGTAGGCGATGTACCCGGCGCCGAGGGCAATGCCGCTCCACAGGGCGCTGTCCTGGCCGGTGACGAGCAGCAGCACCGGAACGACGATGCTGCCGGCGACCACCGTCTGCTCGAACCGGAATCGTGAGCCGGTGATCCGACGCAATTGACCGAACAGCACCGCGGCGACCGTGGCGAGCAGCGTGTTGATGATGTTGCTGCCGAGGATGTTCGTGCTGACCACGGTGAACAGTCCGGTGGAAGCGACGAAGACCGTGGCGACGAGTTCGGGTGCGCTGGTGAGGTAACCCAGCACTTGGCCGGTTGCTGATTGCGAGAGCCCACCGGCGTGCGCCAACTTCCGCGCGGGAATGTAGAGAGCGAAGCGTGCGACGAGGATGATGCCCACCATCGACCCGACGAACCAGATGCCGGTGATGAACATTACGGAGCGCTACGCACCGAGCTCGGCGTCGAACGCGCCTTCCTCCAGGCGAGACTTGACGGTGCTGAGGAATCGCGCGGCGTCGGCGCCGTCGACGATCCGGTGGTCGTAGGACAGAGACAGGTAGACCATCGATCGAATCGCGATGACGTCTTGCCCACCTTCGCTGATGACGACCGGCCGCTTGACGACTGAGCCGGTCCCCAGGATGGCGACCTGCGGCATGTTGATGATGGGAGTGTCGAACAGGGCGCCACGGCTGCCGGTGTTCGTGACGGTGAACGTGCCGCCAGAGAGTTCGTCGGGTCCGACCTTGTTGGTGCGGGTGCGTTCGGCGAGGTCGGCGATCCGCCGCGCGATACCGGCGATGTTCAAATCACCTGCGTCGCGGACGACGGGAACCAGGAGTCCGCGGTCGGTGTCCACGGCGATGCCGAGGTTCTCTGAGTCGTGGTATGTGATGGTGCCGGCGTCCATGTCGATCGAGCTGTTGATTTGCGGGTACACCTTCAGCGCTTCGACGGCGGCTTTGCAGAAGAACGGAAGGAACGACAGTTTGACGCCCTCGCGTGACTCGAAGTCGGCCTTGATCCGGCCGCGGAGGGCAGCGATGCGGGTGACATCCACCTCGACCACGGTGGTCAGCTGGGCGGACGTCTGCAGCGACTCGACCATGCGTTCGGCGATGACTCGGCGCAGCCTGCTGAGATTCTCGGTGCGCCCGCGCAGCGCGGATGGTTCGGCGGTCGTCAGCGGTGATGCTGGTGCTGTCTGTGCAGCCGGAGGTGCGCTGCCCCTTGCTGGAGCCGGAGCCGGAGCGGCCGCTGGTGCTGCTGGCTGTTGTAGTGAGGGTTGTGCCGGTTGCACTGTGGTGCCACCGCGCGCCTCCACGGCAGCAAGAACATCGGCTTTGCGTATGCGGCCACCAACGCCGCTACCGGTAACGGTCGAGAGATCGATGTCGTGTTGGGCGGCAAGCCGACGGACCAGGGGCGTGACGTACGCACCGGCGTTCGAGTCGGAGGAATCGGCGTCCGGGGCAACAGCCTTGGGAGCACTCGCTTCCGAGGCTGCCGGTGCGGGTGCGCCGGCTCCGGTGGAGATTCGAGCGATCTCCGCACCCACCTCCACGGTGGCGTCGGTGTCGGCGGCGATCGCCGCGAGCGTTCCCGACACGGGAGCGGGGATCTCGGTATCGACCTTGTCGGTGGAAATCTCCACGAGCGGCTCGTCCGCCTCGACCGCCTCGCCCACGAGGGCTTTGGCCTTTTGCGCCTTGTCCTTGATGAAGCCGAGCATGGCGGAACGCGCCTCCGCCGCCTGTCGCCGGCGTCTCTCCAGCTCTCCAGTCTCGCCCTTTGCGGAGGCTCCGTTTCATCACCCACTTCA
>NZLD01000072.1 GCA_002694095.1 Micrococcales bacterium
AGGACCTCATTAATCCCGCCGAACGCAAGTAAGGACAGGGTTGCCGCAAGAGTCGCGGTGAAGACGAGCAACAACTGAAGGGGCCCACCGAGGATGGTGATCTGGTCGACGGGCCCTCCGCTCGCTAGCCGACCTGTGAAGTCCAACCAGTCAGCATTGTCCTCCGCTCCCCGGTTCAAGACGAAGTAGCCGACATCCGCAAATGGTCCGGCAGCAGGCGCCAGCACTCGGCTGACGATCAAGAACCCCAAGACCACAGCCGACGGCACCAGCAGGGACGACACTTGAATCCGCCATGGCACAGGACGCGGGTTGCGCCCCACAACAGCTACGACAAGAACAACGAGCATGGCCGCGGTCAGGGCCCATTGCAGACCGACCATGGTCCACCTGGTTCCGAACGCAGCGCTTACCTGAGCGAAGGCCCCCACGAAGCCGACCGACAGAAAGGTGACGACCAGCGTCCACGTGACCGACTTCAGCCGCCACAGTGCGATGATGGGGATCACGATGAACGCGATCAAGAAGGCGATATTCCCCATTACGCTCCTCACCGCACCGGTTCCGCGGCGAGGGGAGACCCACGCTCACGACGAGACCTGAGTCTAACGGCCTATGCTCACCTCTCCCGGGCTCCGTTACGCGCTTGTGCGCGTCGCTCCCTTCGTCGGAATCGCGATTTCACTCGTCGTGGTGTGGTGGATTGTGATGGGACCGATCATGGGGTCGGATCCATGGACCGGTTTCCGTCTGTATTTCGCCAACGATCAGTTGAGCTACGCGCGCATAGCCACGAATGTTGCGAATGGCGGTCCATGGTTCAGCGAACCCTTCACGCACACAGGAACGAGCTACTACCCATCACTGTGGTACTTCATCATCGGCTTGTTCAGTGCCGCGACTGGTCTCTCCGTTCCTACTGGCTGGACGCTGCTCGGAGTCGCACTCGTCTCCGTCACGATCGCGCTCTTCGCAATCACCGCATGGAAACTCAGCGGGCGCTGGTGGGCCACCATCACACCCGCTCTTGCCATCACCGCGGGGACCAGTTCGTCGCTCCTTCAGGGTCCGAGCTTCGAAGGCTTCTGGCAAACCAGGCTCGATCATCACGCCGTCTTGTGGGGACCCTTTGCGACCCTGTTCACACTCAACGCTGAGGTGGCCGCCCTCAGCCTCACCGCCCTTGGGCTACTCGCGTTCCTGCTCGCCTCACTGCCGAATCCCATTCGGCCACTACCGCTACTGCTCACTGCAGGACTGCTGATCGGGATCACGGCCAACATTCAGACGTATACGTTCCTGACCGGTCTTTTCCTCCTCGCGACCTGGGGAACAGTGCTCGTCCTTCTGCGAGAACGCTCCACAAGGCTCGTCGTTTCCACGTGTATTGTTCTCGCCGCCGCTCTCCTCAGCGGCCCCGTAGTTGCCGCTTTGGTCGGTGAGCTCGCCACATTCGTGTGCGTCATGTTCGCAGCTCTTCCGGCTGCCGTGTACCAANTCAGGTATCGGCCTCAACCTTTGCTCGTTCTGCTTNTACCACTTGCNGTGGCCGCNTCACCTCAACTACTTCGCACAGCCATGGGTCTGCTGTCGAATGANCCCTTCCTGGCGTATCGATCGACCAGCACCGANAGTCTCGCNGTTCCCCTGNTGNCAGGACTCGCGGCGGCCGCNATNNCNATNCTTNTNTGGNTCGNTGCGTGGATAGCCCCGCGCATGGATCGCCACCTTCGGGCACCCCTGGTGGCTTTGCCGGTCGCNGCCAGCATTCTNGTGCTNAACNATTANTGGGGTTTCAATCAAGAGCCCTATCGCTTCTGGATGCAGNTGAACNTCCTGTCGCTTCTGCTGCTGAGCGTTGTGGTCCCGGCNGTNTTCGTGCAGTGGTATNNGCNCCGACGCCACTACCCACGCCGCTTGCCNGCGGCCTACCTGATCCTCACCATGGCCGGCTCCCTCTACGTGGCGGGCTTGGGTGATCTGTTCGGCTTCTGGGANTACGCCTCNNGGCAAGGNACGATCNCTATCTCTACCGACNCCNGATCTGATCAGGCCGTNCTGCNGTCACTCACCCAGNANCTNGAGGGTCTTGNNGCCACTGATCCGTGTATCGACCCACAAGANCTNGGTCTGCTGACNTCCACCCCCATCGGNTACTACAACCTCGGCCTGGNGTGGCCCACCGANGCGCTNGCGCTCCAGCGATTCAAANTGGCTCGCGNCGAAGGNGNTTTNGATTCTGCNGCAGCCCANGAGGCAGGNATCTCGACCTTGATCACCTACTCGGGGTGTGANTCCCAGTGGAGGCCTGGCCCTCGGGAAGGCTTNTTCCCTNTCCAGTCACTCCAGGGCTACTTGCTCTGGGAGAGCGCNGTTATCTCCCCTGGAGAGGGCGCACGGGTGNATAATGAGAGTCCCCGATGANAGTCACGCGCAACNAGAAGANGAACAGGCATNANACGTGTGGATTTTGAGTCTTCGACTCCTGCTGAGCGTGGTTGCAGGTGTAGTAGCGGCNGCGTTACTCAACNGGCTTCTTCCTGCGTTTCTCATCGCTAGCGTCCTGTCTGCCGTNTCNGCTGCGGTTCTTGCCTACTTCCTTGCGAAAACGAGCCTCCGTCACAATGACGCCGTCACCAGCGCAAGCGCNANAAATTCCTTCGCCNTCTTGTCTTCAATNCTTGTTGTCTTTGCCACNTTGTTTCTCCTCACCTTCGGTCCCTTAAATGTCGACCGCTCCTTCAGCGTCTGGATGCTTCGCANNGTTTCCGAGCAAGACGGGATACCGACACCAGCACTCAAGGAGCAAGCGTCTACCTTCTTCAATCCTTCGAGNGGGGAGATCGAAAGGCGAATCGANGAGCAACGAAACCTNGGAAACGTCCAGATTCANGATGACGTTGTCCAACTGACGTCACGCGGNGCNATTCTTGTCCNCGTCAATGAGGTAATGGCTCGATTCTTCGGTCTCAATCCGAACTACGCCTTAGGTGGNGAGTAATCGCGGCGGCGAATCCAAANTGCGCCAANGACGGAACCCAAGAGAAGGTANGGNAACAGATCTCGACCCATCCAGAACCACTCGAGGAANAGNTGTGGGTGAACACGATCAACGANGGGGACTGANAGCCCATCTGGATACGGAGCNCCGGCGAGATANACGCTCGCACCCAAAAACCACAAGAGAAACCCGATGTTGAGGAAGACCCCTACTGCGGCAACGGGGATGAGCAANTACTGGTTTGCCACACCCCAGGCGAAAAGCAGCGCAGCCACCGTNTANACNAGTGCCATCTCAAATGGTGGTAACCGACGGAAGAGAAGTCCGACTGGAATGAGGAAAACCAANGACAACANAAGAGACAAACGATTCTCCAGGACCCACGGGGCAAGTTGNTGTGGAACAAGCGTCAACACCAGTGGTGAGTTGGCTCCTGAGCCATGAAGNAACACTTCATCAATCACNTAGCGCGGGTTGAANGCAGCCATTCCGGCGCCCAAGAAAAGGACAAAGACACTCGGGGGTACTANCAGGTACAGCAATCTGCGTCGTAATGGACCAGGTCTGAACGCTAGCCAGAACGGAAGCACGATGAATATCTGCTTTACCGAAAGCGAAAGCCCCAAGAGTCCTACCGCCACAAGGTCACTAGGAACGATCTTCTCGGCCGACTCCTTATTGGCATAAAGCATCGCTGCTAGAGCAAGTGCCAAAGCTATGGAATCCGCCTGCTGGTGCTGGCCATTGATGGCGATAACGATGGGCGACAAGATAAAGAACACTGCCGCCAAGCTGTACCCACGGCGGGACAGCAGCACAACAATCCAGATGTTCACGAGAAAGAGAACAGCACTGATCAAGAGCCGGAAGGATTCCTGATCGCTGCTGATCAACTTCAGTGCACCGAGAATTAGGAGCCAAATCGGCGTGTAGTTATAGCCGAATTCGACGTAGGGGTCTCGACCCTCCAGCAATGCCGTGGCCGTGTTACTCCACTGATAGAAATCCCAATTGGGTGGAAGGGTTTGGGCCCAAAAGTGCGCAAGCGCGCCAAGGCCTATCGCGACCCCGAGCAAGACCATCCGCTGGCGGCGTGGCCACTCCTCCACGCGCTGTTGCCATCGGGCCCACCAGGTGAAGAAGACCAACCGGTCCGTCCAAGACGCTGAGGCGCCGGTAGAGACTCCTGCAGACACCCCAAGAGGCTACTAAACGCCGTGAGATACCCGCGCCGGCGCAACAATCTCAGCCTCCACCAGAACATAAGTTGCCCGCTAATGTGAGGATCTCAAGCGAGGAAAGTGAGTACCTTTTGAATCTGAGGAAGACCGGACTTCACGCCAACGCGCTCTTCATGACAATTCCGACGGCCGGAAGTCATCCAGAACTCCTCGCGGGCATCATCACATCCTCAGGTTTGCCGCCAGAGCGAATCGTCATTATTCGCACCAAGCCAAACGTTGATTTACCTAGCGGTTGCATCATCGTTGATGATTTTGATCCACCCAACATTCAGCGTTGGTGGAAACGTGGAATCGATGAGTCAGTAGCCCGAGGGGCGACTGCCGTAGCAGTACTGAACGACGATCTAAGGATCGAGCCGGACACCCTTGAGAAACTTCACGACGCACTCCTGGCTAGTGGGGCCACTGTGGCAACACCGAGTCGACCTGGGCTGAAGCGTGGACTTCACAAGCGCAGACTGATTCCGTACGAGCCAGTGATTTGGGGTTGTTTATGGATGGTCGACGCAACAACTGACCTGCGCCCAGATTCTCGTTACGTGTGGTGGTACGGGGACAACGACCTAGACATACGGGCCCGGCGCGACTATGCGGGGATCGTTAGTTGCGAGGTTGATTACGAACACTACTTCCCTGGTGTGGGCACGGCGCAATCCTCTGAACTCGTTCGGCAGTCCGATGTTGACGCTGAAACTTTCCATCGTGATTACTCGCGCCTATTGACTTTGTCCCGCTGGTATCGACGGCTTTTCAGGCGATAACCAGGCGAGGCACCACCGAATCAGCACGTACGTCGCCTGCCCAACGACAAGGCTTGCCACGACGACACCAGCCAGCGTTGCGAGAACCGTGTTCCACACCACCACGAACGAGATCAGTAGCATGGCGATTGCCACCAAGGTGCTCCATACGGCGATCCGTGGCCAGTGGTTCCGCACACGAAGCCCGGGAACAAGGAGAACCAGGAAGGCTGCCTTATACCCGTAGGCGAATCCGGTGAGAGCGACGCTGGACAGGTAGAGCAACCCGC
>NZLD01000073.1 GCA_002694095.1 Micrococcales bacterium
TGTGAGGGCAGCCCGGGCTAAATGAGAGAAGGGCCCGTTTCACGGGGGAATAGTGGTGGGGCGGGTCGGGCTCGAACCGACGACTAAAAAGGAGTCTGTCCGGGCGTCCCGCCGATGGGCTTTTGACTCTTTGACCGTAACGGTCGAAATGCATCGACTACTGGAACAGCAGTCCGTGGCTGGAAGTAACGCAGAAGACCGAAGCGGCCGCCCCGTGGGGGTGGGGCGACCGCTCCGCGTCTAGCGCCCGGCACTCTCCCCCGCGGGGGGCCGGGCCGTTTGGCTTACTTCTTGGCGATGAACGTGTACTTGCCTTCTTCTTCGGACTCTTTGTCCATCCAAATAACGGTGCACTTACCTTCGCCGTTGAACTTGGCTTTCACGGCGCCCTTCTTGGTTTCATACACCGCACACACATCCTCAGACTTTTCGGAAACGCTCCACTCGTAACGGTCCTCCAAGTACGAGCGGGCCTGGTTCGGGTCCGTGACGACGTAGGTGTCGCCGACCCCAACACGCTTGTTCTTCAACGCCTTCGCATACACAGCCGGGTCGTACTCCAGGACGTAGGTCCGGGCCGGAACGGTGTCGATGTAGGCGTTTGCGCCCGACAAGCCAGAGAAGAGAACACCGCTGGCGGTGAACTCCTTCATGCCCTCTGTCTCGGGGATGAAACGCCATTCCGCGACACCGTCCTTGAACTCCACACCTGAGTAGTCCTCACCATCAACGCGAATGACCGCGGTGCCGTTCGTCGGCTGAGCAGGACTATTCGCGTCCGGACGCCAGGAGGCGTACGCGTACATCGTCACGGGAACACCAACCATCGCGTACTTCGGAGCCGTAAACCTTAACGCGCCGCCCACGGGGCAGTTATTGATGCTCGCGTCCCAGCACGGCAGAGGCGGTGTGGTCTCCTGCACCGGCTCGATTACGTCATTTTCTGTTGCGTCATCCGAGTCGCCAGACCACCGAAAGTTACCGAAGGCGTCCCAATAATGTTCTGCTTCCGTGCTCGTCAGGTGCCACGCGACGAACTCCAAGTCCTCGCCGCACAGCGCCTGGCCTCTGTCCTCCGACGGTGGCGTCGGAACGACGTCCTCGACGTTTGGCCCACCATCTAGGTAGCCAGGGCATTTAATAAGGCCATCGGGGTGCTCCGCTTGAGCGGGTACCGCGTAGCCCACCAGGCCACCCGCCAGCAACGCCACCGCACTTACGGCCGCACCAAGGCGACCCCAAGAACTCTTCACCAACACTCAACTCCCGAAGTTCGTACGGACAATGAAGCAACTGAGAGAACTTACGTCGCGATGCGCCATTATTGGTGCAGTAACGCGAAAGTGAAACAAACTCGCACGCTTTGTTGCACCCCTGGCNTCNCTTTTGTCCGTTCCTGNACCCGCCCCATACGNCTCCCCNANNNAGNGGGGCGGGTCGGGCTCGAACCGACGACTACCAGATTATGAGTCCGGGGCTCTAACCAACTGAGCTACCGCCCCCGCAAGACNTTNCTNNCCNANAACTATACCGAGCGGANTCCGCTGCAGGTCTCGGTTCATCANCGCTCCTATGGAAAGCAACNACGGATCNCTTNCCTACTCGAGTGNGCTGTGNTCCGGAGCCGCCATTNNGTGCATTTTNCGCTNNGTGAGGGNCGANGCNATACGAAATGCTGAAACAAGACTCCTGAGCCACNCGCCNTTNANNANNGTTCCCAGGAGTTCGCCGACNNNNGCCNGGGAGGNNGGGCATGTTTGCTCTTGTAGTGCTCGGCTTTCTCGTGGCNTATNTGCTGGTTCTCCGCGGTATGCGCAAGCCTGCCATCGCCCTCGCTCTTGTTCTGCAACTCGCGTGNCTTGGCTTGTACTTNTCGCACTCCTACCACGTGAATTGGCCTTGGTGATNTGACCATGTCGGATCACGTGGACGCACNGGGCGCGGAANTCNGTNGCNGCCGCAGTATCANNGCACTATTTCGGGACAACGAGCGATTCGAGTTNCTTTCAGGGCNCNGAGCCANGGGGCTGGTTCGAGTACTGAACTACTTCGGGCTCNTCGTGCCGCTACTTGTCGTCTTNGCCGCCATCATTGTNCANCTCACCGGAGGNGANNTGCCCTGCTCTCATTGCAACATGGAGCGTCTGGGGTACTTCACGCTCGCTCTGGGTCCTGCNCTCAATCTCCGGTTCGGCATNCGCCCCAGCCACTACGGAATCAGCCTGGCGGGAGCGATGTTCCTGGGCACCGTGTCACTGGACATGATGGTGCGGGTTGCGCAAAACGTTGGGCCCGCCGGCTGGGGGCCCGTCGTCCTGGGCCTTCACGTGAACAGTTGGTCGCTCATCATCTCGATCGTCGCCGGGATAGGTGTGGCAGTCATGCTGTTGTGGGAGCGGCAATTCTCACTTCCACCTTCTCTCCAGACCGCCTTATCGAAGCCCATCGGTCGACTCCTCCTGGTGGCTCTGCTGATCGTCATCGGGGTCATCGCCGTCGACTTGATATCCGTGATTTTCGAGTGCGGGCCCGGCATCTGCCCCGACTCCCCTCCGGATAACTACCCCTACTGGCCCTTCTAGCGGGCGCCGCAAGCGGACTGCGGAGCACGTACTTGCCCAATCGCCATGGGCTCAACCGCGCGTGAGCGACGAATACAGCGCAACGGCTTCTACCATGACCGCGTGCCGGAATTCACGATTACCGTGCGGGCCAAGCCGGGGGCGTCGCGTCCCCGCATCGGTGGTGCCCACGGGGATCCCCCGGAGCTGATCGTGGCTGTTCGCGAAACGGCGGCCTCNGGGCGAGCCAACGCCGCGATAGAAACGGCCATCGCTACCGAGTTCGGGATTCCGCCATCCATGGTNGACNTTCGAGCNGGTCATGCTGGCCGGCANAAGACGGTCGCGCTGTATGTCCCGGANNGTGCGGCAGCACAAGCAACNCTTGATCGACTGCTCGCTTCCGGAGACGACTAATGATCGACCTGGAGCACGCCAGGTCCCGCGACGCGTCCGACCCCTTGAGAGATTTTCGNAACCGCTTCATCATCGCCGACCCCGANCAGTGCTACTTGGATGGCAACTCNCTCGGTCGNTTGCCCGCGGCCACCGCCGACGCNGTNCAGCGGATGACGCTCGACGGGTGGGGCGGAGACCTCGTGACCGGATGGGGCGGCTGGATCGACATGGCGCAACGCGTCGGAGACAAACTCGGGTTATCGGTTCTCGGTGCCNCNGCGGGTCAGGTGCTGGTCACCGACACCACCTCNGTGAACCTNTACCGACTGGCGTTGGCCGCCATCAAGGACAGGCCGNGGCGATCNACCATCGTCGTCGATGAAGCGAACTTTCCCACCGATCGCTACATCCTCCAGGGAATCGCTGCGGATCTGGGNATGCGACTGGTGACTATCCCCAATGAGTCCCCCGACGTCGCGGAGTGTGAGCGCATCACCCCAGAGATCCTCGCCGAGTATCTCGACGACGACGTCGCCTTGGTGTGTGTGCAGATCGTCAACTACCGATCTGGAGCACGCCAAGACGTCCCCGCGCTCACGGCGACAGCTCGTGATCACGGTGCGTATGTGTTGTGGGACGCCTCGCACGCTGTTGGCTCGATCGACCTTCGCTTNGATGAGTGGGGCGTCGACATCGCCGTGGGGTGCACGTACAAGTACTGCAACTCAGGACCGGGGTCTCCCGCCTGGATGTNTGTGCGCTCNGATCTTCACGACACCCTTCGCACGCCGATCGACGGCTGGTTTGGGCAGAAGGATCAATTCACGATGGGGCCGACNTTCGAACGAGCCTCGGGGATGCGNGGCTNCCAGATAGCGAGCCCTTCGATCGTCGGTCTGACCGCCGTGGANGAGTCCATGTCGATCATCGCCGAGGCAGGGATGGATCGAATAGAGGCGAAGTGCGCGGAGGGGACNTCCTTCATGATCGACCTGTTCGATCAATGGCTCGAACCGCTGGGATTCGGTCTCGACACTCCCCGATCCGCTGAACATCGAGGCGGGCACCTGTCGCTGACGCACCCGGAGGCCGACAAGATTTCGGTGGCTATGCGGCAGATCGCCAATGTGATTCCGGACTACCGCAAGCCGAACACCATTCGCGTCGCGGTNGCNCCNCTNTANACNTCGTTCNAAGAGATGTACNTCGGCTTGGAGANAACGGCCGATCTCGTCTCATCAGGCCGGCACCGAGACGTCGCNGTGATCGAAGGTGGAGTGACATGACAGATCAGCAGCGCGCCCTGAATTACATGAACTATCTCGCCGTCGACGAGTTACTTTCCCTTCAACGCCCGGTGTCCGACGGGCCCGAACACGACGAACTGCTGTTCATCACGATCCACCAGGTGTATGAGTTGTGGTTCAAGCAANTTCTGCACGAGATCGAGCAGGCGCAGCGGGAANTGGNCGCGGTGCGCACCCAAGACGTGCTCGCGACACTCAACCGGGTCAAGGTGATCCTGGCTGTGTGTATTCGACAGGTTGATGTCCTCGTCACGATGACACCTCTGCANTTCAACACATTTCGTGACCGACTGGAAAGCGCGAGCGGCTTCCAGTCCGCTCAATTCCGCGAACTTGAGGCGGTGCTGGGCCGCCGCGATCACCGATTCGCCGCCCACTTGCTGCCCGAGCATCGAGCCAAGGTGGAAGCGCGCATGAGCGCACCGTCACTGTGGGATTCGGCGCTGGACTACCTGAATGCCTGTGAATTCTCGATTCCCGAAGAGATTCTGGACCGCGATGTTGCCCAGCCGTATGAGCCGGACGATCGGGTCACGGCAGCGGTGCTCGAGGCCTACCGGTCCGGTCACCAGGCGGCGCTGGTGTGTGAGCAACTCGTCGACATCGAGGTGAGTCTTCGTGAATGGCGTTTTCGGCACGTGATGATGGTGGAGCGGACCATCGGTTCGAAGCAGGGAACGGGTGGGTCCAGCGGTGTCGACTACTTGACGTCGACGCTGCAACAACCGCATGCATTTCCNGAGTTGTGGAAGGCCCGGGAGGACTTCTAGTGCCGCACGCGAANGTTCTGGCTCATCGNGACATCGNCAACGAGCTTGGCCTGATCGGCGAGTGGCTGGATGCGCGCGGCTGGACTCACCGTCGACTCTGGCGAGAAGACGACGCCGATAGCAGCGGTNACNACTTCCCGGAGGCAGACGCNTTGATCGTTCTNGGTTCCCTNGACAGCGTCGCCACCGGTCATTGCGNCGTCTGGGCNCCANACGAAATGGATCGCATCCGNCGGTGGATCNNCGAGGATCGCCCGTATCTCGGCGTGTGCTTNGGAGCGCAAATTCTNGCAACGANCCTCGGAGGAGAGGTCCAGCGCCGNTCCACCTTCTACCGAGCCGTCGAGACGGTTCCATGGACGNGCGGGTCCTCNCGCGGACCNTGGGTCCTGTGGCACGAGGACGCGATCANNTCGCCGGGTTCGGCGNAAGTTGTCAGTGAACTCCCTCATGCGGTNATCGCGCTCCGCTCCGGAAATGCCTGGGGTGTGCAAGCACACATCGAGTTGGANGCACCGGCNCTGGAACGCCTCGCGCANGCGGTGGACGCACCTGAGGNNACCNCGCGTCCGTTNATCGACNTCCTGCNCGAGAACGCCTCCNAGGTNACAGCCGCGACNTTCGATTTTCTCGACNTTGCTCTNNCGTCTCCCTCGACGCNNGCGCANGCGTCGTAGGNAACGNCNTCGCGCCTTCNCGNGTTNGCGGNTTNGCAGNTTCTCGCGGTACGGCTTTNTCTGTTTGTGAGTCGCNTGACCGTCCGGAGCGCTAGCGTGACGGGTGCACCGACGACAGGAGACCTGCTGTGAAAATGATCATGAACGTGGAAATCACCCAGGGGTACGCCAAATGGGTCGAGTTGTTCCGCTCAACCGATGACATTCGGGCGAAATACGGCATCACCGTTCTTGCCTACGGCCACGATAAGGACGACGAGTCGCGGATCTACCAGGTGTTGGAGATCGAGTCGATGGAGCGGATGCAAGAGGCGATGGCTGACCCGGAGCTTCGGCGGATTCGTACCGAGGCTGGCGTCAATGTGGATTCACAGCAGGTTGTCTTTCTCGTGGAATAGATCTCCACGCCCACGACGATTCCCCCTTGTGAGGCATTTGCTCGCTACAGTGACGTTGGGAGGGAATGGTGACTGATCACGACAACCCGGACGATGTGAGCGACTTGTCTGCGGGCGAGTCTTCTTCGCTCCAGCCTCCCGTGGTCGAGCCCTCCGCTTCGTCGCCATCTGTCATGGCATTGGCGGGCGCGATCACGGGTGCGTTAGGTGTCGTTCTGGCTGCGCTACCCATTCTCGTGATGCTCTGGGTTTGGCTGGCTCTCTGATGTGGATAATCCTCTGGATACTCGTCGCACTTCTTGCCGTTCTCGCTGTTCTCTTTCTGATCGCCGGCATCGTCCTGTCTACTATCGCGCTCGTCAAGGCGCGCCGGGACCCGCGCGATGTCGTGTCTTTTCGGATCAGCCTCATCACCCTTGTCGTCTCCGCGGTGACGCTGCTCATCGGCCTGAGCACCTACGCGGCGTTCTACGACGAATTCTGACAAAGCCCCGGGCGCGGGTTAGTTCGCGAATGCGCGGGTGAGTTCGCTGACAGCCTCGGCGACGACTCCGGTATCGGAGGCCGGCATACCGTCGGCTGCGCGTCCGCCGCAGAAACCCACCAACGTGGGGATTCCGATGTTCGCGGACACGTCGTACCACTCCGACCATCGCGCTCCGACCAATCCGATCCCCGGCGCGGTGATTCCCGATGCTGTCCACCACGGTTCGTCGAACCGCAGCACGACCCGCTCGAGATTTCCTGTGCGCAGTTGGGTGATGCCGCGCCTGCTGGCTTTCGGCAGACCGGACACGCGGACCACCCCGGACTTCAGAACCGGATGCGGGAGAGCGACCACGGCGATGTCTGCTCGATGAGACGTTCCGCCGGTTTCGAGCACCACTACGCCTCGCTTTCCTGCCGACACAGAGGACACCGGGCTCTTCAATCGCACATCCAGCGACTTGGCAAGGTGTTCGGGTGCGCGCTGGAAGCCACCGAGCACGAACGCGTCACCACCGCGGTCATCTTTACCTTCGAGGTATGCGTGCGTTCCCAAGACGTCTGCGTCGATGGAGTATTCCTGCGTGATGAGTGTGTTCAGAGCCCACGCCCGCTCGGGGTCGCTCGCGGACCATCCGTTCTGGTCGAGCCATTGCTCGACTGACAGGCGTCGCGCCGGATCGGCGTCTTCCATCGCCTGCAGGTAGTCACCGAGTTCGGAGCGCACCTGATCTGCTCCGGGCGCGTAGGTGCCGGTGTCGACACTGCGGGTGTCGAAGGAGTAGTCGGCGGCCGATAAGGACAGTCCAGCATCGCGGGTCACCGGAACCATCGGGTTGCCGGTCACTCCGTGAATCCAGGTCGCTCCGAGTTCGACGGGTGTGCCCCACGAGGTGTCTGTTCGAATGCGACCACCGACTCGGTCGCGTGCTTCCAGAACGGTGACGTCCGCTCCTCGAGCCGCTAGTCGGGTGGCTGCTTCGAGCCCAGAGACTCCGGCACCAATCACGAGGGCTCGTCGACCCTTGACTCCAACTCCGTCCTCGTCGAGGAGTTTCGCCGCGAGTCGGCCGGACCTCTGTGCCCCTTGGACGGTTCCGGGATGCCCCCAATCGGTGAATTCTCCGGCGATGGCGATTCTGCGTCGGATGAGTTGCTCAGCGATGGTCCATCGGACCTTCGGTGCAACACCGGCCGGCAGTGCGGCGTAGGCGCCACGCGCCCACGGGTCGTCCTTCCATCGAGTCACCAGCCATTGGGCTGGCTGCGGCACCCCACCAGGTGCTGCCCATGCAGGTGTCGCCGCCCCGGTGGCCAGGAGCCCGAACCCGGCGGTCAGGGCGCTCCACTGCAGGAATGATCGGCGCGACATTCCTTGCCCGCGTTGAATCGGCAGCATCGCTCAGCTGTGCCAGAGGACCAGACGCGGCATCATGGAAAACACCTAAGCAAATCGGAGGCTGTCGGGCCAGGGCCTTCGCGCAAGAAAGGGACAAACAGGGTGCTAGCTTCACCAATTGGACTCGAACCAATAACCCAAAAGTTACTAGTTCAAAGGGTCACAGTTCCTCTTGAACTGTTGACCTTGCCTGTTGCGGGAAGAAGGTAACACGGAAGAACTCATGGCACACTCGACCCGTGAACAAACATACGTGCCGCAAGTGTGAGCAAGAAGGCACGGAGCCTTCCATCTTCTGCCCTCACTGCGAGCCGCCCAAACGTTAGCCAGCATGCCTCGACTACGGGAAGAGCAGTCCGCGAGCCTTGCACGTAGGCTTGTGGCATGACCCGGGAGCGGAAGTCTCTCCTCGCTGGCGTGGGTGTCCT
>NZLD01000074.1 GCA_002694095.1 Micrococcales bacterium
GAGGGGTCCAGAATATTTACAAATATAAATAGTCTATATAGATATGTGTAGAGTATAAAAGTGGAAGCCAAAGTGCCAAAGTCGAAAGGGCGGCACGCGCCACAGACCATCCCACCCGCGTGCACGTTGAAGGCTCGGTGCGGCCCGGCTTGCGCGCAACGAGCGCACTCGTCGAAGGACGGTGACCATCCCGCGACCGCCAGGGAACGCAAAAGGTACGAATCCAAAATCAAGGTCGGTTCGTGCTCTCCCGCCGCCATAGACCTCAAGCCCGATACCAACAGTGCGTACTGCTGCACGTTCGGTTCGCGCTCTTCCGCGGAGAGACGCTCCGCGGTTTCGAGCATCGCCGTTCCGGCCGTCCACCGGGCGTAATCGTCCGCGAGTCGACCGCCCATCGCGTCGATCGTCTCGACCTGGGTCACGTTGTCCAGTGACTTGCCTTCGTAGAACTGGACATCGACGTGGTTAAACGGTTCGAGGCGGGCGCCGATTCGACTCGACGTCTTGCGCACACCGCGGGCCACGGCGCGGATCCGGCCGTTTCGACGGGTGAGCAGCGTGATGATGCGATCGGCCTCGCCCAGTTTCTGGGTGCGAAGCACAATTCCCTCATCACGGTAGGTCGGCACGGTACATTCTCACAGGCGGGCAGCACCGCACGCAGATGACGCGCCCGGGAGGATGGGAATGTCCGAGGATCCAACACCTCCTGATGTTCCGGCGGACACCCCCGACGAGGTCGAGTCCCGGCGTCCGGTCCAGATGGTGGCCCTGGATCCGAGGTTTCTTCGCCGAAGCGTTCTGATCATCCTCGTCGGGATACTCCTGTTTCAGATTCTCGAGTGGAGCGCTTTGCGCTTGGCCGGATTCTTGTTCAACCTCCTGCTCGCGTGGCTGTTGGCGATCTCGTTTGACCCACTGGTTTCGGGCCTCGCGAAGCGGGGAATGCCGCGAGCTCTGGCCACGGCCATCGTGGCTGTCGGTGTGATCACCGGCATTGTGATTTTCCTTGTTCTCTTCGGAGGCGCTCTGGCCTCGCAGGCAACGGCCCTGGTCTTGAGCGTGCCGTTCTTGATCGTCGACGTCGTGTCGTGGCTNAACGGCACCTTCGACGCGCGCATCGATCCAGCAGAAATCACNTCCAACCTGAACCTGACCACCCAGCAGTTGGCTGACCTTGCTGGCTCCCTCGCCGGCGGNCTNCTCGGCGTTATCGCCAGCGTCTTCGGTGCGATCTTCTCGTTCGTGACCATCATCGTCTTCAGCTTCTACTTCTCAGCGTCGGCGCCCCAGATCAAGCGCTTCCTCGCGTCGTGGCTGAAGCCGGAGCGTCAAGTCGTCTTCATCGAGGTGTGGGATATCTCGGTACGCAAAGCCGGGGGCTTCGTCATCTCCAAGCTGGCGCTGGCAACGGTTGCCTCGGCTGCGCATGTCGCGTTCTTCTGGATCATCGACATCCCGTACTGGCTNCCGATGGGTATCTTCGCCGGATTCGTCAGCCAGTTCATCCCGACCATCGGCACCTACATCGGCATCATCGTCCCGGCNTTCTTNGCCGCCTTCAACGACCCNTGGGANGTGTTGTGGATCGTCATCTTCGCGACGATCTACCAGCAGATNGAGAACTACATCTTCACGCCACGGATCTCCACCGCGACGATGGCAATCAACTCNGGGGTNGCGCTCGCTTCGGTGTTCATCGGCGCAGCCCTGTTCGGCCCNATCGGCGCNATCATCGGCATTCCNGTGGTGGCGATCNTCATCGCCGTGATCGAAACCTACGGCCGCCGNTACGAACTCGATCCTNNGTTGCACGACCGCATNTAGAACCCCAGGCGCCGCAACTGCTTCGGGTCCTTCTGCCAGTCTTTTGCNAGCTTCACNTGCAGATCCAAGAACACGGCAGTGCCCAGGAGTCGTTCGATCGCAGGCCTCGACTCCGCGCCGATATCTCGAAGCCGTGAGCCCTTCGCACCAATGACGATCGCTTTCTGACTATCTCTCTCGACGTAGATATCGGCCCGGACGTCGGTCAACGGCTTGCCGGCGGGGCGGTCCTCGCGCGGAACGATCTCCTCCACCACGACGGCAATGCTGTGCGGAAGTTCATCACGTGCTTGCGCCAGGGCGGCCTCGCGGATGTATTCCGCGATCGTTATGTCCATCGGCTGATCGGTCACCTCGTCCTCTGGATACAAACTCGGGCCCTCGGGAAGCGTGTCGATCAGCAACTGCGTCAGTACGTCGATATTCGCCCCCGTCGTCGCGGAGACCGGCACGATGTGCGCGAAGTCGATTCCGACCTCACTGCCCAGTTGCTGCGCGTGCATCAGTTGTTCAGCGACTCGATCCGCGGACACTGCATCGGTTTTCGTCACGACAGCGATGCAGACGGCCTTGGACGCGGCAACCTGCTGAGCGATGTATCGATCGCCAGGACCGATGTCGTCGGTGGCAGGCAAACACAGTCCGATGACGTCGACGTCCGCAAGCGTCTCGTGCACCTGGTCGTTCAGGCGCTCACCCAACAACGTGCGGGGGCGATGCATTCCCGGAGTGTCGACGATGATCAGTTGGCCGTCGCTTCTACTGACGATGCCGCGGATCGTGCGGCGCGTCGTTTGTGGTCGATCGGACGTGATCGCCACCTTGGACCCCACGATCGCGTTCATCAGGGTGGACTTCCCCGCATTCGGCCGGCCGACAAACGTCGCAAAACCGCTCCGGTGACCGCCCGCGTGATTCACCAGCGCCTCACTGTGCTGTGTCATCGACCGGACTCGACGGCGTCGGCGAACTCCGCCATCGACGTGAACGTCCAATCGGGGCTCACCGTGGCGTGCGGGTCGGGGGTCGCGCCCCACCCGGGATCAGCGTGGCGACGGTTAATCCAAACAGTCGTCATGCCGCGAGATTTCCCGGGGACGTGATCGTGGAACAGGCTTTGGGCTACGTGCAAAAGCCTCTCGCGCGGGATGCCCATCGAGTCCACCTGCCGATCGAGGGCGTCGAAGTTGCGTAGCGATGGCTTGTAGGAGCCGATGCTCTCGGCGGTGAGAACCGCATCGAACGTGACACCGAGTTTCTCGTTGCTCGCGGCGAAACCACGGTCGTCCACATTGGACACGATGATGAGTGCGAAGTGTTGCGCAAGCCGCTCCAGAGCCAGGTGTGAATCGGGGAACGCGGGCCAGTTGGGTACCGATGTCGCCAAGAGGTGCGCGTCGTCATCGGACACGTCGACCCCCAGCATCTTCCCTAGAGCGCGCATGGCTCGCGCAAGTATCGACGGATACGGGTCCGTCGGGTGGTGTCGTTCAGCCTCCGCCTCGTTGTCGGCGTAGGCGACCAGCAACTCCTCCGTGCTCAAGGCGACGCCGTGTCGATCAGCCCATGCACGCAATACCGATCCGATGCCGGCTTCCCAATCAATCAGGGTGCCGTAGCAGTCGAAACTCAGTGCCTGGAAGTCCGTGAGCTTCATGTTGCGACCGTAGTCGATACTCGACACGCACCGGCGGTCGAGCAGGCCTGCAACGCTGTTGAGCTCAGTGCGTGCCGATCACGCATCATCGTGCTGATCACTCTTCGTCGTGCTGTTCGCCATCATCCGCAGTGGCGATGCGCGTGGCCAACACTGCCCCGATCCGGTTGCGGCGCCCGGCGCCCCGCTCGGCAACGAGGGACCAGCCGTTCTCCACCACCTCGGCCCCGGGAATCGGCACGCGACCGAGTCGCTTCGCCATCAAGCCCAGCACCGTGTCCACGCCTTCGTCCTCGGCATTGATCTCCATCTGCGTCAATTCCGCGAAGTCATCGAGATTCATGCGCGACAGCACCCGGTAACGGTCATCGTCCAGTTGAGTGACCTCGGGGGCAGCGGTGTCGTACTCATCGGCGATCTCTCCGACGATCTCCTCCAGGATGTCCTCGATCGTCACCAGGCCGGCCGTCCCGCCGTACTCGTCCACCACGATGGCGACGTGCACACGCGCGGCCTGCATGTCTTTCAGCAACTCGTCCGCGGGCTTGGAGTCGGGAACGAAAGAGGTGGCCCGCATGAGTGAATCCACGGTGTCTTCGCGCTCGGCATCGTGATGCTCGAAGGTGCGTCGAACCATGTCCTTGAGGTAGATCACGCCGACGATGTCGTCAGCGTTCTCCCCGATGACCGGAATCCGAGAAAAACCAGAGCGCAAGCTCAAGCTGATGGCTTGCCGCAGCGACTTGTTTCGTTCGATGAACACCATCTCGGTGCGGGGCACCATGACCTCGCGGGCGAACGTGTCCCCGAGGTCGAATACCGAGTGGATCATCTTTCGCTCGGCGTCTTCGATCAAGTCGTCCGCGCCGGCGAGATCGACCATCTCCCTAAGCTCCGCCGCGGTGTCGAACGGCCCCTCGCGGAAGCCCTTGCCCGGCGTCAAGGCGTTGCCGATGACGATGAGCAGTGTCGTGATCGGTCCCAGGATCGTTGCCAGGAACCGGGTCGGTCGTGCGGCAATCAAGGCGATGCGTTCCGCGTGCTGGCGGCCCAACGTCCGTGGCGCCACACCCAGACCGATGTAGGCCACGACAACCAAGGCGGCGATCACGACGACGAGTGCAATCCACGTCGACCAGCCGTCACCCGAGGTCAGCGCTCG
>NZLD01000075.1 GCA_002694095.1 Micrococcales bacterium
AGGGGCACCGCCGGACCCGCCGCCACCGCCGCCGCCGCCGGACCCGCCGCCACCGCCGCCGCCGCCGGACCCGCCGCCACCGCCGCCGCCGGACCCTTCGTTGGCGGATCCCCCTCCGTTCGAAAAATCAGCGACGTATAGAAGTCGATCCGGGGATCCGCTTCCCGGGCTGGTGACCGCATCGGTTGTCGACACCGAGGTCAAGGCGGCTGCCACCTGCGCGGGCGTCGACCCAGTGTTCAGCCCCAGATAGACAGCCGCCGCACCTGCCACGTGCGGGCTCGCCATTGACGTTCCGCTGAGAGTGTTCGACGCTGTGTTGCTGGTGTACCAGGCGGACAGGATGCTGCTGCCGGGAGCAAAAATGTCCACCGTCGATCCGTAATTCGAGAAGGACGATCGTGCATCGGTACTCGTGGTCGAACCGACCGTTATCGCCGTCGATGCGCGCGCGGGGGAGTAGTACTGGGCGTCGTCGTTTGAGTTTCCTGCGGCGACGACCACGGTGATATTCGCGCTCGTCAAGGCGGCGACTGCGTCATCGATCGACTTGGATCCGCCGCCCCCGAGGCTCATGTTGACGACGGCATCACCGCTGCTGTGATTGGTTCGGACCCAGTTCATGCCTGCGACCACGTCGGACGTGTATCCATTGCCGTAGCAGTTCAAAACCCGAACACCGGAGACGCTCGCCGCTTTGGCGACCCCGTAGGTGGAACCAACGGCGGTGCCGGCCACGTGCGTCCCGTGCCCATCACAGTCAGAAGGGTCGCTGTCGTTATCGACGAAGTCGTAGCCGGCAACCACGCGACTCGCATACTCCGTGTGTGTCGTCCTAATGCCGGTGTCGATCACGTACACCGTCACTCCGGAACCATTGCCCGCCGCAGCGAAGCCGTTGTCCAATGGCAGGGAGCGTTGATCGATGCGATCTAAGCCCCATGGAGGGTTCGGCTGAATGGTGTTGATAGGAGTCGGAGTCGGAGTCGGTGTCGG
Source organism: Micrococcales bacterium (assembly GCA_002694095.1). Taxonomy (GTDB): domain Bacteria; phylum Actinomycetota; class Actinomycetes; order S36-B12; family S36-B12; genus S36-B12. Next base: position 997 of record NZLD01000075.1, read on the forward strand.
TGCCGGGGACGGTGAGCCCGAGTCTGCGACGCTGTAGGACCACACTCCGGTGGAGCCGCCGGACTTTCCGGACAGAAGTTCCGACGCGGACGGATCACCGTTGCTGTCGGGAACCCGCACCGTGTTGTTCGAGTCGGTGGGGTCGGCGTAGCCGACTTCGAAGACGGAGTTCGTGGTCGAACCTGCGTTGGTCAGGTCGACGTAGCGGAACTCGATCGTGGCCCCGTCGGACTCCTCGATGATCAGCATCTGGAATTCCTGACGAGCAGAGTTGTTTCCGTACTCGGCGACGTCGATCCACTCAGCCCAAAACACGTTCTTGGTTGATCCGTCGGAGATAGTCCCGCGGCCGAACTCGACGGTGCCGTTCGCCGCTGGATTCAAGTCGGTGAACAGGGGGAGGATGTAGGGCCGGGTGGCGGTGCGGAGGTCGAAGTTCCGGTAACTGCGGAAGGATCCGAGACCGTCATCGAGGACCGCGCCGCCGTTGGTGTTGACGAAAATGTTGGTGTACTGCGTGCCGAACCAGTCGAGGGTGAACCCGAGAGATAACGAGGGTGAACTGCAATCGTCACAACTGCTGAGGTTGCTGGTGGTTGTTTTCGTGACCGTCCGGAACGTCGCCGAATGGAGCTCGATGAGTGCGTCGGGTTCTATGTATCGGACGTTTGGGTCGGCCCGAAGTTCGTTTACGTCGAGGGGAGNGAGGGCAGCGGTAAATCCGTCGACGGCTCCCCGTAACTCTTTGTCGGACTCCCCACCCAAATCTTCAGCTTTTGACTTGATGGAGTCGATGTACGCCGCATTTCGAACAACGACGATGTAGTCGTCGACGTCATCGTTCGAAGTCAGTGGGCTGTTGGTAGGGCTAGGGCTCTCGGACGGTGATTCGGCGGATGTTTCTGATGTTTCTGGATCCTCCGATGCGTCCGGTGATTCAGGTGTCGAGTCCGGAGACGAGCCTGGCGATGGGCTCGGAGAAAGACTGGGTGACGGGCTAGGAGATGGGCTGGATTCCGGGACAGGAGTCGAAGACTCTGCACCGTCACCGTCCGTGCCGGCCTCATCATCGAGGGTCTCGTCAGCGGTAGTGGTGGTAGCAGGCGCTGCCTGAGAGTTACTTGCGATGGCGGGGACGCCACTCCAGGCAAGGGAGNCAGCCAGGCATGCCGNNGCAAGCGCAACTGCGCCCATGNGCCGTGAAGCCATGGCNTTTCCTCCCTNCTATTTNGNCGCTCCCTCTCCCGTCAGAGTTCCNTGCNCNTNGAGTGTGNGCGCGAGTCCGGCAGGCCGCAAGGGGAACTNTCTGAAAAATCGTATAAATGGCTCGATTTGTTAGGGCTTTTTGGGGNTTTGTACGAGGTCNGTAAAGAGTGNGTATCCATGCAACCCAAACCAGGCCTCGGGGATCAAAGTGGGGAAGACGCAGATCGGACTNGATCCGGATTAGATCCGGGCGAAGGAGGAGAAGGTNATGTCAGTACCAACCATGCCCCCGGGCCCTGCCACCCANTCGGGTAACCAGGGCCCCTATGTCGGCTACCCCTACGGTCCACCGAGCACACCGGCGCCCATGGGTAGTGAGCCGAAGAAGAAGAGTTANGCCGGNCTCATCACCGGCGCNATCGCCNGTGTTGCCGTCGTCGGTCTCGTGGCGGGCGGCATCGGTGGCGCCGTGGGATACCTGGCCGCCTCCTCGAACGCGGCCTCTCCGGAGGCCGCCNCGGTNTCGACCCCCGTGGTCGCAGAACCAGANNCCGCTNCAGNGTCGAGCACACCCGTCCTGACCGGCATCGCNGACTTGGCNGCCCAGGCGCAGCCCGCCGTCGTTCANNTGAACGTAGGAGATGGGAGCCAGGGAGGAACCGGNTCCGGATTCNTGATCAGCGAAGACGGATACATNGTCACGAACCATCACGTGGCCGGCGGCGTCGGTGAGAACGGGACCGTGGAGGTCGTCTTCTCCGATGAGTCAANCGCCACCGGCACNCTCGTGGGATCNGATGCCGGCTACGACCTTGCCGTCGTGAAGGTCAATCGCGACGGACTGCCGTNGTTGCCGCTGGGGACATCGTCTGATGTCCGTGTCGGAGANGTGGCCGTTGCTCTTGGCTCACCGCTGGGGCTTCAGGGCACCGTGACGTCCGGCATCGTCAGCGCCCTCGAGCGACCGGTGACGGCCGGTGGTCAAGGATCGACGTCCTTCATNAACGCGATCCAAACGGATGCTGCGATNAACCCGGGGAACTCGGGCGGACCGTTGCTGAACGGCTCCGGTGAGGTGATCGGCGTGAACACGGCGATCGCGACGTTGGGTGCCGTCGGTGGAGCNGCCGGGAGTATCGGACTCGGCTTTGCGATNCCNATCGACACGGCGCAGCGCATCGTTGACGAGATCATCTCCACNGGNTCATCNAGCACNCCGGTGATCGGTGTNTCNNTGGACACGTCCTTCCCTGGCCCGGGAGCCCGTGTCTCTGAGGTCACGCCGGGATCGGGAGCGGACGAAGCAGGACTGTTGGACGGTGACGTCATTACCGCTATCGATGGCGACGTCATCGCCGAGTCGACGGAACTCATCGTGTCNATTCGATCCAACGCACCCGGAGACTCCGTCGAGCTGACGATTCTTCGCGATGGACGGACGCAGGACGTGACGGTGACNTTGACTGCTGCCGAATAGTTCGCAGCGTCTGTTGACGCGAAGCGGNGCCGGGACTCGACTCCTCCACGAGTCCCGGCGCCGTGGCGTGTTGGTGCTCGGCGATCACGNCAAAGTGCGAGACACCCGGTCGCTTGGCACCCTTACGGCATGNTTCNTGTGACCGGCGCCATCAATATGGCGCGAAATCGAGTCGCCCAGGGGTTCCGTCGCATCATTTCCGGCGATCCGGAAGGGANCCCCGAATGGGTGCGACAGTTGGCCGACGGAGTTGATCCCGGCTATTTCGGCCCNGGGTCCGCGGCATGGACGGTGCACGGGTCGCTGCCCACGCTCGTTGGGGGAGTGNGNGCGCTGTTGATGCAAGCCCTGCACCCNGGAGCNCTCGCCGGAGTGGTGCAGCACTCGCGGTATGAAGAGGACCCNTTGGGNCGGCTGGCAGGAACCNCCCAGTGGNTGACGGTGGTGACGTTCGGCGACACNGCGATGGCCGACCGAGAATGTGCTCGAGTGCGCGGGATGCATCGAAANGTTCGAGGNATGTATCCGGTGGGCGGAGAGNTGCGCGANTACTCGGCTGGTGACCCCGAACTCTTGCGTTGGGTCCACGTTGCGTTCACCGATTCCTTCTTGGCAACCCATCGCGTGTGGGGTGGCCCGATACCTGGGGGCGAAGACGCCTACGTGCGAGAGTGGGCGAAAGCCGGAGAGCTCGTCGGTGTTGACAATCCGCCGCGGTCTGTTGCCGAACTCCAGGAGCAGATCCGCGGCTTCGGCCCCGATTTACGAGGCGATCAAGCCGCGTGGGACACGGTCAACTTCATACGGTCAGCGCCGGTGCCGCTACCCGCCAAAGGCCCCTACAGCGTTTTGTTCGCAGGCGCGGTCGCGACTATCCCCGAGTCGCATCGACGTCTGCTGAAGTTGCCGCGGGTGCCGATCACCGCGGTCAAGCCCGCTGTGTCGGCCCTGCTGGGTGGGATGTCGCTAGTCCTTGGTCCGACGTCGCCGTCAATGCGCAATGCAGCAGACCGCATCGAACGACTCGACGAAGTCCAGCCCGCCTGAGGCTTAATGCTCGAGAAGCTCGGTGACTTTTTCGAGGGAGGGCAGCGAGGGGACGGCCCCCTTGATGGTGGCAGCGAGAGCCCCGGCGGCTGCTCCCCAACGCATCGCTTCCGCCATAGTGATGCCTCGAGCCAGACCCGACACCAAACCGCCGCAGAAGGCATCCCCCGCGGCCACCGTGTCCACCGGGCTCACCTTGAAGGCCGCGGACTGTCCAGAGCCCTCCGGTGAGGTCCAGACCGCTCCCTTGTCTCCGCGAGTGATGATGACGCACGACGGCCCCTTCTCCTGAAGGGCCTGGGCAGCCTCGACTGCGTCGACCATGTTCCCGACCGACATGCCGGTCAACTCGTGCGCTTCGTGCTCGTTGGGGACGAGCACGTCGACGTTGCGCAAAAGTTCAGCCGGATACTCGCGAACCGGGGCGGGGTTCAGCACGATTCGGGCTCCGATGGAGCGCCCCGTCTCGGCTGCGGCGACCATCGCATCGATCGGCACTTCTCCCTGGGTCAGAACCACGTCGACGGCGCCGAGTGACGTCAGGTGGTCGGTGACCGCCCCAGGATCCACAGCGTTGTTCGCCCCGGGGATCACGATGATTCGGTTCTCTCCGGTGGCGTCGACTTCGATGAGGGCAGTTCCGGAGGTTCCCGACGCCTGTGCGATGCCGCGCGCGTCGATGTTCTCGCGGCGAACGACGTCGAGCAACCAATCCCCCGACCCGTCGTCACCCACGGCTCCGATCATGTGAACCTCGGACTCCAGTCGGGCCGCTGCGACGGCCTGGTTTAAGCCTTTGCCACCGGGATGGCGCTGCAGGGATGTCCCGAAGACTGTTTCCCCAGCACTGGGCATCCGGTCGAGTTCGACGACGAGATCGATGTTGAGACTGCCCACCACGGCAATTCGATTGTGCATATACGCGATACTTCCACGCGTGACGGGCGTTCGGGCGGCTCTGGGTGTGGACTTGGGCACAGGTTCGGTGAAAGTCGCCCTCGTGGGTGAGGCCGGCGAGACCCTTCGATCTGCCTCCCGGGCATACGACCTCTCCTCTCCCCACCCCGGGTGGGCCGAAGCCGACCCGATGGAGTGGCTGCACGCGACGACGGCGGCAGCCGGTCAGGTTCTCGATGACAGCGAAGGCGCAGTTGTCGTGGGGGTGGGTTTCAGTGGCCAGATGCATGGCGTGGTTTTGTGTGATGAGAGCCTCGAGCCGGTGCGCCCTGCCATCACGTGGGCGGATTCACGCGCGGGCGACGAGGCCGCCGACATGCAGTCCGTTCTCGGCCCCGAGGTTCTCGCTCGCCTGGGTTCTCCGGCGGTATCCGGGTTCGCTGCGACATCGCTTCGATGGATCCGGGTGCACGATCCCGAAGCCCTGGAGCGCGCTCGGTATGCGTTGCAACCTAAAGACTGGCTGCGTGCCCGTCTCGGCGGGATGGTGGCGACCGAGCCGAGCGACGCCAGCGGAACCCTGTTGGCGAACGTTGATGAAGGTTCCTGGAATGACGAGGCGATCGCCTGGTCAGGAGTCGACCGGGATCTGCTTCCACCGATCATCGGATCTTCAGATCTGGCCGGAGAGATTCACCTCGCAGGACGAACTTTCGAGTGCGTCACTGGAGCATCCGACACCGCCGCCGCGATCGCCGGACTGGGTTTGTCGATCGGAGATGGTTTCACCGCGGTGGGGTCGGGATCACAGACCGTCTCACTCGTACCCCAACCCTCCGGTGGCATCAGTCACGGAACACACCTGTTCGCGACAGCGGGGGCACCGGGGTCGGGGTGGTATCGAATCGGTGCGGTGCAGAATGCCGGCATCGCCCTGCGTCAAGCTCTCACGTGGCTCGACGCGACCGCGGAGCAAGCGAATGCGGCTCTCGACCAGGGAGTGCAGGCGTCCGACCCGCTTTTTGTCCCGTACGTCGCGGGGGAACGTACGCCCTTCGTCGATCCCGGACTCAGGGGTGCGTGGCATGGCCTGGGTTTGGATACCAGCCGCGAGGCGATGCTGCGAAGTGTCGTCGAAGGTGTCGCACACGCGGTCGCCTTGGGTATCGATGCAGTACTCGGTGCGGGTGCCCCGCTTCCTGATCCGCTTCCTCTTATCGGTGGTGGGTCCGTCGATGCGAGGTTCCGCCAGTTGATCGCGGATGCATCCGGTTGTCGACTCGCTCCCTGTGACCAGCCTGACGCGGCGGTGGTGGGTGCGGCGTTGCTTGCACTGGGAGTGTCAGCATCGCCGGCGAGCGGGGCGGACGATGTGATTGAACCGCTCAGTTCCGCCCACGAACTTCTCGCTGCCCGCCAACAACGTTTGGTG
>NZLD01000076.1 GCA_002694095.1 Micrococcales bacterium
CGTCGCTACAACGAGGGCCTGCACCAAGCGATCGAGGCCAAAGAAGGCGTCGAGATCAAGGCAGAGAATCAGACCCTCGCCACCGTGACGTTGCAGAACTTCTTCCGCCTCTACAACAAGTTGTCGGGCATGACCGGTACCGCGATGACAGAAGCAGCGGAGTTCAATCAGATCTACGACCTCGGAGTCGTCCCCATTCCGACGAATCGTCCGATGGTCCGTATGGACCAGCCAGATCTGGTGTACCGAACGGCGAGTGCGAAGTTCGACTCAGTCGTCGAAGACGTTGTCGAACGGCACGCGACGGGTCAACCGGTCCTTATCGGAACAACCAGCGTGGAGAAGTCCGAGCACCTGTCGAATGAATTGAAGAAGAACGGTGTTCCGCACGAGGTCCTCAACGCCAAGAACCACGAGCGTGAAGCGGCGATCGTCGCTCAAGCCGGCCGCAAAGGCGCTGTCACCGTGGCGACCAACATGGCGGGCCGTGGTACGGACATCATGCTCGGCGGGAACCCCGAGTTCATGGCGTCTGCGCAACTTGCCCAGAAGGGCTTGTCAGCGGTCGATGATCCCGATGCCTACGAAGCTGCCTGGCCCGAGGCGTTGGCAAGCGCCCAGGAGGCTGTCCAGGCTGAGCACGACGAAGTGATCGGGCTCGGCGGGCTCTATGTTCTGGCCACCGAGCGCCATGAATCTCGACGTATCGACAACCAGCTGCGTGGCCGCTCGGGTCGGCAGGGCGACCCTGGTGAGTCTCAGTTCTACCTTTCGCTGGAAGACGATCTGATGCGCCTGTTTAAGGCCGACATGGTCGATTCCTTCCTGCGTCGCTTCAACGTCCCTGATGACGTGCCGATCGAAGCCAAGATGGTGACGAACGCGATCCGATCCGCGCAGTCGCAGGTCGAATCGCAGAACTTCGAAATTCGCAAGGACGTTCTCAAGTACGACGACGTCCTCAACCGCCAGCGCCTGGTCATCTACGGGGAGCGCAAGAGAGTGCTCCACGGCGAAGACATCGAAGACCAGATTCGCTCCTTCATCGACGACACGGTCAACAGCTACGTATCGCAGGCCACGGCCGAGGGCTACCCCGAAGATTGGGATTTTGAGCAACTGTGGACGGCTCTCGAGCAGTTGTATCCGGTGTCGGTGACCGTTGAGCAGGTAGAAGAGGATTCGGGTGGCGGCCGCGCCGGAATCAGTTCGGACTTCCTTGCGGAGGTTCTCGTCGATGACGCTCAAGCAGCCTACGGTCGACGGGAAGCAGAACTAGGGGAAGACGTCACCCGTGAATTGGAGCGCAAGGTGATCTTGACCGTGCTCGATCGCAAATGGCGCGAGCACCTGTATGAGATGGATTACCTCCGCGATGGCATCGGCCTCAGGGCCATGGCGCAACGCGATCCCTTGGTGGAATATCAGCGTGAAGGATTTGACCTCTTCACTGCCATGATGGATGGCATCAAGGAGGAAACGGTCGGTTATGCCTTCAATGTCGAGGTCGAGGTCAAGCCCCAGGTCGCGCCGGAAGTCGCGGAGCAGATTGAGGTGCTGTCCGATGCGAGCGAGAGCGAGGCGGGAGCTGCAATAGCGGCCGCGGTTTCTGCTGGAGCTACGCAATCACAGGAAGCACAAGAAAGCCCGACGATTGAGGCTGCAGGTTTGGGCCCCTCGAGACCTGAGCATATGGAGTACTCCGCGCCCGATGAATCCGGCGGAATCATGCATGGAGAGATGGATGCTGACGAGGATGGCATCGTGGAGGTGGACCCGAACGCATCTCGTGCTGAGCGGCGCCGCGCAGAGCGGAGCAATCGCAAGAACGCTTCGAAAAAGAAGAAGAAGCGTCGCTGAAGCGTTCCATCTCAGTTTGTCGGAAGCAACCTGTAGTACATCATTCGGCCAACTTCAACCCCATCCTTCTTCGGCTGATCGGTGGATGCTTCCACCATTCCTAGAGCGGGCATGTAACACTTGTGGGTACTTGGGAAGGGGTAAGGGTGGATCGTCTAGACGCGACAGACAGCGCGTTGTGGTTTGCCGAGGACACCTCTACGCCCCGCAATGTTGGCGGAGTTGCCATCTTTCGACCACCGGAGGGTGGGTTCGATCACGAGCGACTCGTTCGCCTGATCCGCAACCGCATCGCGCACGTTCCCCGATATCGGCAGCGGATCCGCGAGGTGCCGTTGGGGCTGTCGCGACCCGTGTGGGTCGACGACGCCACATTCGATGTCGCGTACCACGTGCGACGTTCCGCGCTACCGAATCCGGGAACGCGCGACCAGTTGGATGAATTGGTTGCACGACTCATGGCTCGTCCGCTCGACCGGTCACGACCCTTGTGGGAGATGTACCTCATCGAAGGTTTGGAGAACGGGAACTTCGCCGTTGTAACCAAGAGCCACCAGGTTCTCGTCGATGGGACCGGCGCCATCGATATCGCCCAGGTGATGCTCGATTCGCACGCTGAAGTTCCGGACGACACCCCGGATGTGTGGAACCCCCGACCNGAGCCCTCGGATCCGGAGTTNATCGGATCTGCTNTNTCGAGTGTTTTGACGCGTCCGACNGTNGCGTGGGATGTCCTCAACACCGGTGTTCGCGATGTTGGTGCCGCAGCTGAGGCTGTGGCCGTTTGGGCGAAGGACACGAGCGTGGGTCTGGCCAAGTCTGTCTNCNCCATGATCCGTTCGCCGATCGAGAGCCCCTTNAACACACGCATCGGTGCTCAACGGCGATTCGNGNGAACAGAANTNTCCCTGGAAGACCTNCAGCANGTTCACGGAACGAGCGTGGGNACGGTGAATGANGTCGNCTTGACCGTTGTCACCGGGGCTCTGCGTGAGTGGTTGATGAATCGGGGACGGGTGCTCGANGCGTCCGCAACCNTGAGGGCTCTGGTCCCGGTGNGNATCCAGTCCGAGGGCACATCCNGGCGAGACACGAACGTTGNNGGCCAGGTGGGAGCGTTCTTGNTCGACCTTCCCGTTGGCGAGGCTGACCCGATCGTTCGACTGCACCAGATNGCTTTTCACATGCGCGACCTGGGGAACACNGANCGCTTGGTGGGNGCCCGNGCNCTNGCNGGCATTGCGGGCTTNGGGCCNCCCACACTCCACGCNCTCGGNGCCCGNGTGGGNACGACGTTGTCGAATCGCGCCTACAACGTTGCGATCACCAATGTTCCTGGNCCNCAGCGTCCNTTGTANGCGGCNGGAAGCGANATGATCTCGGCTTANCCGTTCTCTCCNCTNGTGCAGGGACAGGCGCTCGGTATCGGCNTGACTTCGTATCAGGGGTNGATGTTTGTNGGNCTTACCGCAGACCGAGATGCTCTGGCCGACGTCAGCGTGATCATCGACGGGCTGACAGATGCATTGTCCGAACTCAAGGAAGCCGCNTCTAAGGAGTCNGGACTTCGCATCATCCCGGGTAGGGCCGATGCAGTATGACCTCGCAATCTCGGTCTGNTGAGCGCACTGCTCGTCGGGCGATCGTNTTCGGCGGCGGTGGAGTGNTNGGAGGNACNTGGGCNGTNGGCGCCTTGTCNGCNTGGGANCAANCGACNGGGTTGCGCGCNAAAGACGTCGANATACTCGTGGGAACNAGTGCTGGGTCNGTNCTTGCTTCNCTGGTTGCCTGCGGTGTCAGCACNGACGANCTGATTGCNCACTACCAGGACGAGCAGGTCACAANGGGGCCTCTCGCCGGGTATCNATGGGATCCGGATCGAGCNACAGGTGGACATAAGCCGGGAGTCCCNNNGNTGCGAGGNCCTGGCTCGCCGGCGCTCATTCGATCGAGTCTTCGGAACCTNGGCCNACTNCCNGCNACCACCGTTCTCTCNGCGTTCCTACCGGAGGGTGGCCGTTCCCTNGATCGCGTCGGTCACTTNATTGATGCGGTGACGCCGTTCGGCGAATGGTCNTCNCACCAAAACCTGTGGGTNGTCGCCATGGACTACGCCGATGGGCACCGCGTGGTCTTCGGNAGATCGGGAGCTCCNGTGGCGCCGCTGNCCAGCGCTGTCATGGCATCGTGCGCGATNCCCGGATGGTTCANTCCGGTGGATATCGGTGGACGCACGTACGTCGANGGGGGAGCGGTTTCAGCTACATCGGTCGATGTCATTGCTCACTCGGGTCTTGACGAGGTGTACGTCATCGCTCCCATGGTGTCTTTCGAGATGGATTCGCCGTCGGGCATTCCCGCGCGGCTCGAGCGCCGATGGCGAGCTCAAGTTACGAAGGTATGCCGNGATGAAATGGNCTTGGTGCGCGCNTCNGGTGCTCGGGTCTATGCGATCGGTCCNGGACGAGAGGACCTGGAGGCNATCGGTGCCAATCTGATGGACTCCAGTCGGCGCAAACTCGTTCTCGATACGTCCCTGCGCACCAGCGCGCACGCATGGCGAGATGAGTTCGCAGAGCAACTGGCGGGGTGAAACTGCNCNAGNCCCNNTAGCCGCGGTNGCAGGCAATCTGGCTCCCGCTAGCNGCGGTCGCAGGCAATCTGGCTCCCGNTAGCCGNGGTCGCGTTGCCACTCAGCCGCAACGCGCTCCTCTGCCTTCAGGTATTTCTCTGTCTGCTCCGCCGCGACCGATTCGATAGTGCCGCCGACAAAGGGAACGGACGCTTTGAATGTTCCCTGCGTTTGGACGGAGGAGCCGTCGGCAGCCGGAGCGAGAGACAAGGACCCGGAAAACGACAGTGGGCCGCTGAAGTCGACGGACACGGCGGCTGTGCGGGAACCGTCAGGACTTGCCGCTGACCATTCCTGTGTCTCGGTCGCAGAGATCGTCTCGCCGACAAACTTCTTCGCTGGAGCCGGCACGTCAGCGGGCAAGACTCTGGTCGAGGTAATGGTCACTGCACCATCGGGGGTGGCGTTCACGTCCACCGTCGTCTCCAGGGAACCGGTAGCGGCGCATTTGGCTTGAACGTATTCCGGATCACACAGCATGGCGAAAACCGTGATCGGATCGGCTTCGAAAGATTGACGGTAGGTGAATTCCTTGGCCATTCGTGACCTTCTTTCCCGAAGTGAACGCAGCTGGGTGTGAAGGACAACCGTAGGCGACGAGTGGGAGCAATCGTTCCCTCAATCAGTGAGAGGCGATGTCTGTACCCAACATCTCGACCAGTAGCAGGTGGCATTCACATCGCGCGGGCGTATCCCCAGACCCGACGCGGGACTGGTCGGCTCGGGTGCCTGAGTTGCAGGGTTGGGGAATGGAGATGCTGCTTGACGAATCGGTAATACCTAGTCATACTCGAAGTGTGAAGTTCGCGATTTCCGTTCCCGATGACGTGTTCCAGGCTGTGGAGGCGCAGGTGCAGAAGATGGGGATCTCTCGATCTCAGTTCTTTGCTGACGCGGCCCGGCAGTACGTGGAGAAGTTCACGCTGGCCGATCGGGTGGCGGAGATCAATGCCGTCCTTGAAGCAACCGATTACGACCCCTCCGAAGATCAGGCCGTCGTCAACTACGGCATGGAG
>NZLD01000077.1:0-19564 GCA_002694095.1 Micrococcales bacterium
ATCTCCGTACTCACCGGATGAAGCATTCAGACCGTGGCCAGGCGCCATCTCCGCAACCTTCGAAACGACGACGTAGCCCCGCTCCCCTGCGTTCTCGGCAATCCATCGCAAGGGCTCGGCGGCTGCGCGGCGGACAACACCGACACCGGTTGCTTCATCGTCTGTCAGCCCGAGGTCACCTTCGAGAGCCGACGCCGCTTGAACCAGCGCGGTTCCTCCACCGGAGACAATGCCTTCTTCGATCGCGGCACGGGTAGCAGAAACGGCGTCTTCGATGCGATGCTTCTTCTCCTTCAACTCCACCTCGGTGTGGCCTCCGACACGGATGACAACGACACCACCGGCAAGTTTCGCAAGCCGCTCTTGCAACTTCTCGCGATCCCAATCTGAATCGGACGCATCGATCTCGCGCTTGATCTGAGATACGCGATCTTCCACCGCGCCAGAGTCGCCACCACCGTCGACGATGGTTGTGTTGTCCTTCGTCACCACAATGCGACGAGCGGAGCCCAACACGTCGAGACCAACCTGATCGAGCTTCAACCCAACCTCCGGGGAAACCACCTGGGCTCCGGTCAAGATCGCGATGTCCTGCAAGATCGCCTTTCGGCGATCGCCAAAGGCTGGAGCCTTCACCGCGCAGGAGGTAAACGTGCCGCGGATCCGGTTGACGACCAGAGTGGACAGTGCTTCGCCCTCCACGTCTTCAGCGATGATCAACAAAGGCTTGCCGGCCTCGACCACCTTCTCGAGTAGCGGCAAGATCTCGTTGACGGCGGCGATCTTGCCCTGCACGAGCAGAATGCGCGCGTCTTCGAGGACGGCCTCCATACGATCGGCGTCGGTTACGAAGTAGGGAGAGATGTAGCCCTTGTCGAACTGCATTCCCTCGGTGAAGTCCATTTCCATTGCCGTCGTGCTGGACTCCTCCACGGAGATGACCCCGTCTTTGCCCACCTTGTCGAACGCATCGGCGATCATGCCGCCGATCTCGGAGTCTTGACTGGAAATGGTCGCCACGTGTGCGATCTCTTCCTTACCGTTGACCTCGCGGGACATCTCGACCAGCCTTTCGGTGACAGCGGCTACGGCCTGATCAATCCCGCGCTTGAGTGACATCGGGTTGGCGCCAGCAGTCACCTGCTTGAGCCCGTCGTGCACCATCGCCTGGGCGAGAACAGTCGCGGTGGTCGTCCCGTCGCCAGCGATGTCGTTTGTCTTCGTGGCGACCTCTTTGGCGAGTTGTGCGCCGAGGTTCTCGTAGGGGTCTTCCATCTCGATTTCCCGAGCGATGGTGACACCGTCATTCGTGATCGTGGGGGCTCCCCACTTCTTGTCGATCACGACGTTGCGGCCCTTGGGGCCCAAGGTCACGCGGACGGCGTCAGCGAGCGCGTCGACGCCGCGTTCGAGGCTGCGGCGGGCGTTCTCGTCGAATTCCAGAATCTTGGCCATGTTGTTCCTTGCTTCGTGGGTTGAGTGGCGGGTGGATGAGGGGNCTAGCAGGCGGTTCGGGCGGAANGTGGGTGTTCCGGTGGAGTTGTCGGCCTGGANANAACNTGAGCCCCAGCCCCGTGCGGGGTCCGGGGCTCACGACATGCTGATGTCCAGGTGANACAACNGTGAATCGGAACTACTTCTCCACGATCGCGAGGACGTCGCGCGCAGAGAGNATCAAGTAATCCTCGTTNTTGTACTTCACCTCGGTGCCGCCGTACTTGCTNTAAATGACGACGTCACCAACGCTGATNTCGAGTGGGACTCGCTTGTCCCCATCCTCGTCGAAGCGGCCCGGGCCCACGGCTAGGACCTTGCCCTCTTGGGGCTTTTCCTTGGCGGTATCGGGAATNACAAGACCCGAGGCAGTTGTCTGCTCGGCGTCGAGGGTCTGGACCAGAATCCGGTCCTCAAGTGGCTTGATGGAAACCGACACGGTTGCATCCTCCGGATGAGTCGGCGGCCGCCCTTGCGGGCGGTAACGGCTAGGACAATTGGCAGTCTCACGGGGAGAGTGCCAGGTTGAAGATTACGCGTGAGTTAGCACTCTGTCAATTCGAGTGCCAAACGCGTCGGCTGTCAGGATCGCCNCGTGNANGATGACCAGGNTGTCTCGGGACTGGTCCANTTGGCCCGCACGCCCCTGCCTGAGCGTCNCGCCCTCCTNACATCGGCTCTGTCCCTGCCCACGCTGGACCCGCTCGCCGCCGTGAGCACCCTTCGCCGNNAGNACCCCGATCTCGACCCCAGCGTGTGCTCNGCNCTGGTCACCCAGCAGCAGCTGCTNCTCGCNGGAGCGGANANGGGTCTTATCGACGCGACCGGCCTGTGGATGACCACGCCCGTCGGCCTCGAGCAAGCCAGNCGGCCACAGGTTGCNNTCCGTCGGGCGAGCCTGCTGGCAGCGGCCGGTGTTCGCAGCGTGGTNGATGCGACNGCTGGAATCGGCATGGACTCCCATGCCTTCGCTCGNCGTGGCATGCACGTGNTCGCNGTTGAGAAGGATCCGGTGACNTCAGAAGTCTGCGCCGCNAATCTGACCGCNACCNTGTCGGAAGTCGACGCNCCTGCCAGCGTCATCAATGCCGACGCCACTGAACCAGATCTCCTCGGGTCTCTTGCCCAGCAGTTGCCCGCTCCCGTTGCCGTTTTTGTCGACCCCTCACGACGGGGAAGCACCCGACCNNTCGACGGNTCCCGCGCTCGCCCTGAANGGGACCCAGAACGCTGGTCTCCNCCNTGGTCCTTCNTTGATTCNCTTCGNTCGCNCTTCGACTTCGTTGCGGCGAAAGCCCCNGGCTCTTTCGTCCCCTCCGCTGCGTGGGCGTGCGAGTGGCTCGGCGTGAGGGANCACATNGTCGANTGCTCTGTGTATTCCACGGCGCCGCCGGCCTTTCTCNCCACTCATCAGGCAACGCTTCTCTCCAACGNCCCCGACTCAGAGATCACCTACGCCGCTGACANGCNGCACGCGCCATCACATCCGTCATCTCATCCGTCATCTGCGCAGCCACCGCNAGCGGGTCCGCTCGAGGANTNCCTGGGAGAGCCCCACCCNGTTTTCCGTNACTCNCTGGCNGCACTGTGCGGCACCANCGCCCATGTGGTCCACNCGGACAGTNATTGGATTACCAGTGCNCAACCGACTATCGAAGGAGTCCGCTGGTACCGACTGCTCNAGTCGGTACCGGTCACACAGCTCGCGAACGCCGCGCACNATCACNGCNTCGATGCGGTCGCCATCAAGTGTCGAGAGTCACGCCGTTCGCTCTCCGAGNTNCGCGAGAGCATCGGACTACCCGACGGNAACCGGTACGCNGTCGTTGTNGCCGGCGGANTCAACGACGCTCTTCTCGTTGAGCGAGTTCACTNNCNGACTCGACCGCATCATCCGAAGGCAACGGACGTGACGGGCATGTGAGANGTCGCCGGAAAGCCCTGCGANGAAGCGGGCACCCCCTGNCGAATCAACCTGGCGCCNAACGCGGCAACCATNGCTCCGTTGTCCGTACATAAGGACGGGCTCGGCACGCGNAGTTCNNAGCCTGCCTTCNGGGCCCGATGCTCCATCAGGGCTCGCAATCGGGAATTCGCCGCGACCCCACCTCCGAGGACGATGTGATCGACACCGCGGGCCCGACATGCCTCNACCGTCTTCCTCGTCAGNACATCGGCNACAGCTTCCTGGAAGCTNGCCGCTACGTCGTTGACGTGTCGAGCACGCCCCTGNTCTCCGAGGCTCGCGCACAGGCGTGCCACCGCCGTCTTCAACCCGGAGAAGGANAAATCGAAGGGGTGTTCGAGATCGTGCATCAATGCTCGCGGAAGTTCGTACGCCTGGGCATCGCCTTGGCTGGCGGCTCTATCGATGTGAGGGCCGCCCGGGAATGGCAGACCGAGAAGACGTGC
The DNA here is from genome assembly GCA_002694095.1 of Micrococcales bacterium. Classification (GTDB taxonomy): domain Bacteria; phylum Actinomycetota; class Actinomycetes; order S36-B12; family S36-B12; genus S36-B12. The sequence continues at coordinate 3,907 of NZLD01000077.1, forward strand.
CACTTTGTCGAATGCTTCGCCCGCGGCATCGTCCAGTGTTTGCCCNANCGGCTGAATGTCGTNACCTTCCATCAGGACGAGCGACGAATGACCNCCCGAGACCAACAGCGCAATGACCGGANCCGGNAACTCCCCGTGCTCCATCTCATCCACAGCAATGTGGGCCGCGAGATGATTCACCCCGTAGAGATCAACGCCGANGCCAGCGGCTAGNCCTTTGGCGGCTGCGACTCCGACCANGAGGGCCCCCACGAGTCCAGGTCCCGCCGTGACCGCGACCGCATCGACATCNGTNACCCGGATTCCGGCCTCCGCAAGGGCGGCGTCCANCGCGGGCCCCCANGNATCCACGTGCGCCCGACTTGCCACCTCCGGAACAACGCCACCGAAACGTGCCTGCTCGTCGATACTCGAAGCGATCACATTTGCGCACAGTTGGTCACCGATGACGATTCCTATTCCNGTCTCNTCGCACGANGTTTCGACACCCAGGACNACCGGACCGCNGGGGGACGTCATGGCGACACCTCCAGGGGTCGTAGTCGCATGATGACGGCGTCCCCACCGTCGGGGTAGTAGCGCGATCGAGTGGCGATGGCGTGAAANCCGAGCCCTTCATACATGCCNATCGCANNCTCATTGGTAGATCGGNCCTCCAACATCATCGAGGTGGCGTCNCGNCGCTTGGCNACCTGCACNCATGCGTCGAGCAGTTCGCGGCCGATCCTTCGCCCCCGTCGATCTGGTCGAACGGCAACCGTCTGTAGATCNCTGTCGGGNGCCAGCACAAAAACTCCTGCGTAGCCGACCACCGCGTGATCCTCATCGACCGCAACGAGGTACTCGCGGGTGGAACCGGCCAGTTCCCGCCAGAANTGANCGATGCTCCACGAGTCATCGGGGAANCATTCNACTTCGATGTCATGCACCTGCGGGATGTCCCACCANCGCATCGCCCGAATCCGCTCACCCGTCATGACGACCCACCCGNCGATAGGCGGGGTGACAGCGTGATGTCCGGTGCCCGCAAATACAGCGGTCGTGGNGCCAGNAGCGCTCCTGCGGGCACACCCACNGCCGAGCCGTCCGATCCGTGCGGACCCCACTCCNNGGGCACNGNGACGGGTCCGTCACCCGCGGCCAGGAGCAGCGCTGCGCNGTNAGCCATCCGNNCAGGGTCCGGCTTCATGCCNTCGANGGTGGGGACGGTGAAGTTCGCATCGTCGCGACGCGTGACCTGCGGCCCTTCCACCCGATTNCCCTNCNNGTCGTAGCGCGCCCANTAGATCTCCTGGCGCTTCGCGTCNGCCNTNACGACGAATTCACGNTCNGGATCCGAATTGCCGTCGNGACCTGNGTCGCNGTCGTNACCCCTCGACCCACCGGGCNCGGACANTTCAGCGATCTCCCAGGCGATGGCATCGAGCGAACACATGCCGACGACCGGNACCGACCACGCGCGCGCCAGCCCAACGCCNAACGCGACGCCNACCCGAAGGCCCGAGTAGGGGCCGGGGCCCACACCGACACACACTGCCTGNGGCGCCTCTCCCGATGCTGCCGACAAGGCTCGTGCGAAGACCTCGTCGATCACCTCTGCATGCCTCCGCGCTCCCTCGACGGTGACCACAGGTCCANGNCCGTGCGGGTCTGCGAAACCAACGGACGTTGCAGGCCCTGATGTGTCGATCGCGCACACTCGCATGGTCACGTCACCGCCGCGCGTATCGNGTCAAANANGCGACGCTGGGAACCATCCGGCGCCCAGATCNGCACTGCGCGTGCATCATCGGTTTCCGTCAACCTGACGTGTACCCGATCCAACGGNAGGGCNTCTTCGATTCGCTCGCCCCATTCGATCACCACAACGGAGTTCTCGATGTCGACATCCAGGTCATCCCANTCNCCGAGNGACGTCAACCGGTAGGCATCGACGTGCGTGAGAGGAACCAACNCTTCTTCTCNACCCAACTCCCGCNCCAGGACGAATGTCGGACTTGTCACGGCGTCNCCGATACCCATTCCTCGCGCAAGGCCTTGCGTGAACGTCGTCTTTCCNGCACCGAGGTCGCCTTCCAGCACGACGATGTCNCCCGGTCGNAGAACCTGCCCGAACGCTTCACCGATGGCACGGGTGACGTCGGGAGAAGNGCTNTCNAGCAACACATCGCGTCCATNGACCGATGCCGTCATGCGACCCCTTGCNTGCTCACCAGGTCTCGGCGTACTCGCGCGATCAAGCCGTCGAGAAGTTCGTTCACTTCCACCGGTCGCTCAAGCATCACCATGTGGCCGCTNTCTCCCAGAACTGCGAACTCGGCTCCCGGTACTGCTTCGACAATTTCCTCACTCATTTCNNGCGGCGTCAGGCGATCAGCCGACCCGACGATCACCAGCANCTCGGCCTTCTGAAAGACCGGCAACGCATCGTGCTTGTCGTGCACGTGCANAGCGGGAAGGAAATNCGCGACGACTTCCAGCGAGGTATTGGCCAGCATCTGAGCCACGAATCGGCCAGCATGATCGGACGTCGGCGAACCGAAGGAATACAGCCGCGTGATGAGTAGCCCCAGGTCGCTGTCCGACCAACCNTCGACCCANTGCTCTCGCTCNGCCAGGAANTGCGCNATGGGTGGTGCCCACGANTGCACNATCTTNCCNAANGGNCCNGGGAGTCCGAGCGAGTTCGCTTGCACGTTNCCCGCCGTCGTGGCGACCAGGGCGACGCCACGAATGCGAGNGCCAAAGGCCTCCGGATTCTGATCGGCATACGCCATGACCGACATTCCCCCCATGGAATGGCCGATGAGAACGATGGGGCCGCTGNGTNCGANTGCGTCGATAACCGCTGCCAGATCGCGACCCAACTGATCAATGTGGTGGGAGGCATCCGAGGCCTTCTGCGAACGTCCGTGACTGCGCTGGTCGTAAAAGACAAGCCGGGCTGAGCCCCGAAGATGTTCGCGCTGGTAATGCCACGAGTCATGGGNCAGGGCGNACCCGTGGCAGAAAATGATGGTGACGTCACTACTGACCAGGTCTTCNGGCNCGTCTACTTCCACGTGAAGAGCGGTNCCGTCNGGGGTCANGATCTCGCGCACCTCACCGCGCAGCGCACCCAGTTGCGGCTCGTCATCNGCCGAGAGTGCCGATCTGCGCACCAAAGCCCGCTCGGCGAGCACACCGACCGCGGCGCCAGCNGCCACGACTCCGAACGCAGCAGCGCCGCGACCGGCAACGCGTACAGCAGATGACAGATCCATCGGCCCTATTGTGCTCCACCGAACATTGCTCAGTCGGCTTCCANGGTCACATATTGCCGGGGGATGCGCGGCGAGATCCGCGTAACGATCTCGTAGCCGATGGTGTCGGACCATCGCGCCCAGTCGGCCGCTGTCGGTTCGCCCCGATCACCAGCACCAAACACAATCACGTCATCTCCNGGTCTACAGTCGGTCTCCGGGCCGAGGTCCACGACCATCTGGTCCATCGCGATGACTCCGAGCACCNGNCACCGTCGACCGCCGATGAGGACCTCCGCTCGTGAGGATGCTGCNCGCGGTATTCCGTCCCCGTACCCGACCGGCACGAGTCCGATCCACGTTGGTTCCGNAGCGACCCACGTACCTCCGTAGGAAACCCGCGCACCGGGATCGATGTGCTTTACGTGCGCCAAACGAGCCACCAGCGTCATCGCAGGAACCAACCCGAGCTCGGCGCTCGAGCCCAATCCCTCACCNGGGCTNACGCCGTACACCGCGATTCCCGCGCGGGCAAGGTCGAACAGAGATTCGGGCTGATTCAACGTTGCCCCGCTATTCGCCAGGTGACGTATCGGCGGTTCGACCCCNAGTGACGCCAGNATGTCGCAGGCATCCCGAAAGANCTGCCGTTGCTCGGCGTTCNAAGCATCACTCGGATCATCGGCGCTGGCCAGGTGCGACCACAANCCGACGATGTCGATGACACCGTCCTGCTGAGCACGCTCCGCGGCCTGAAAAACCCGCGTCCACTCAGATCGAGCAACGCCGTTCCNGTTCAGGCCGGTATCCACCTTGATGTGTACGCGAGCGCGTCGTTCAGATTGCACAGCGGCAGCCACAACTTCTGCCAGCGTCTCTTCACTCGACACCGAAACATCAACATCGAGCTCCAGACATTCAGGCAGAGCGGGATCTCCCGGCGCCCACAACCAGGCGAGCATCCGGCCCCGATCTCCGGCCGCCCGCAACTGAACAGCCTCCGACAAAAGCGCCACACCCAACCAGTCAGCTCCATCGGCCCTCAGGGCACGGGCGACCTCGACGGCGCCGTGCCCATAGGCATCGGCCTTCACGACTCCCATCACCGGTACCCCGCACGCCGTGAGGCGTCGGTAGTTGCGGGCTATCGCCGANAGATTCACCTGCGCGCGCGCCCGACTNAANGACACCGTCATACGCGCAACCCTTCCAGGTTTCCCGATCGAGCGGCAGCGATNGCCTCTGGAAGGCAATCGCGAACATCCGTGGCNACGACCGGGCGCTGGCGACGACCCGCGCATTGGGCNGCCACACCNTGCAGCCACACNGCTGCGGTCACGACNACAAGCGGATCCTGATCNGGACGAGCAGCCAGCATTCCCGCCATCANCCCCGNGAGCACATCCCCGCTGCCGGCACATGCGAGATCGGGAACNCCGGCNGTGTCGATGAATGAGNGTCCACTCGNNGCGGTGATGGTTGTTCCCGGCCCTTTNTGNACGACGATCACACCCAGNTCGCGNGCGAGACNNTGAGGCGTCATCGATNNGCCATCGNTGCCCGCCACGAGTGCGTACTCACCAGNGTGTGGGGTGATGACCNTGGTGCACCCTCGCTCTGCTCGGCGACGGCACTCGGACCTCAACTCGCTATCGGNAGCCAACGACCGCAAAGCCCCCGCATCNAGCACGACCGGGACNTCGGAGGACAAGACCATCTGCACCGTCGAGGCGTCGGACTCGNTGAACCCGGGTCCGCAGACCCATGCCCGAACCTTTGCATCAGATCGAAGGTCCGACCCGTCACAGACGACATCGGGGTAAACNGACACAACCTTTTCTGCAACACCGTCCGCCCTGTCCAGGAACCGCACCATTCCCACACCCGAATACCTGCTGCCACCGACNGNCAGGATTGCCGCACCCGGATAGACCCGGNTACCAGCAGCAACGGCAACTACCCCTCTNNGNTACTTGTGATCGTTCTCCTGTGGCTTCGTCACCANGCCAGCGACGTCTACCGNATCGATCAACCGAGNGNCNGGCTCGGGAAGTTCGGGTTCAAGTCCGATGTCCACCAGGAGCACATCCCCCACATGGCTGCGTCCGGGAACAAGAAAGAGCCCCGGCTTNAGNCACCCGGGGGTGACCGTGACATCAGCNTCGAANGCGACACCGTCGACATCACCGGTATCGGCATCGACTCCGCTGGGAAGGTCCACCGCNACTCGCACAGCACCGGAGGAATTCGCCCTCTCGACCGCATGNGCCGCCGCATCNCGCAANGCTCCCCGGGCACCGATGCCGACAATGCCNTCCACAATCAGATCGGCGTTCGCACACTCNTNCTCGAGGGTGCTNNGATCCANATCGCCGGAGACAAAACGTCCTCCTGCTGCTGTGAANGCACNCGCACCGGCATNGTGACAGNAAGAAGCGACACAGATNGCTNTCACGGACAGCCCTCGGTGCGCCANGTGGGCNCCTGCGAACAGGGCGTCACCCCCGTTGTTACCGGAACCCACAAGGAGGATGACGTGCGCGCCCACTAGTCGGCCACGACGTTCTCGAACCTGTCGCACGCATTCGACGGCAATTGCCCGAGCAGCACGTTGCATGAGCGAGCCTTCGGGGACTCGCGTCATAAGAGCGTTCTCGGCCTCACGAACAACCTCGACCGGGTAGAGCCCGCGCATTACTCCACCGTGACGGACTTCGCAAGATTTCGCGGCTGATCGACATCGTGACCTTTGACCGTTGCCAGTTCACACGCGAACACTTGCAAGGGCACCGTCGAGACGAGGGGCTGCATCAGGGTGGGAGTTTCCGGAACCCGAATAACGTGATCGGCTACCCCCACGATGGCTTCGTCGCCTTCTTCGGCGATCGCGATGACCGACGCTCCTCGGGCCCGAACTTCCTGGATGTTGGAGACGATCTTGTCGTGCAACACCGCCCGCCCCCGGGGTGAAGGCACCACCACGATCACGGGAATTCCTTCCTCGATCAACGCAATGGGGCCGTGTTTGAGTTCTCCCGCCGGAAATCCCTCTGCATGCATGTATGCGAGCTCCTTGAGTTTCAGGGCCCCTTCGAGTGCCACGGGATAGCCCACATGCCGCCCGAGAAAAAGAACGGATGGAGAGTCTGCGAATCGGCGCGCGAGATCCCTGATCGGTTCGACGGTATCCAGGACCAGATCAACCTTCTGGGGCATATCACCAAGGTCGCTGAGGATCGCGCGTATCTCATCTTCGAACATGGTTCCGCGCGCCTGCGCCAGATACAGACCCACCAGGTAGGAGGCGATTATTTGGGTCAAGAACGCCTTCGTCGAAGCGACCGCGATTTCCGGCCCAGCGTAGGTGTACAACACGGCATCGGATTCCCGTGGAATCGTCGATCCCACCGTGTTGCAAATCGCCAACGTACGAGCACCCTGGGCCTTCGCGTGGCGAAGTGCCATGAGGGTGTCCATCGTTTCACCGGATTGGGATATTGCGATGACGAGGGCATCTGGTCCGACGATCGGATCTCGGTACCGAAACTCGCTCGCCAATTCGACATCAACGGGCAGTCGCGTCCAATGTTCAATGGCGTACTTCGCCACCATGCCGGCATGAGCCGCAGTTCCACAGGCAACCACGACGACCTTGGTGATGTCGCGCAGCACCGCGTCATCGAGCGCTGTCTCATCCAATTTAATGCGTTGCTCCGCATCGATGCGTCCACGAAGCGCATCGGCGACGGCTTTGGGCTGTTCTGCGATTTCCTTGAGCATGAACAGGTCGTACCCACCCTTTTCCGCCGCTGAGGCGTCCCAATCCACAACGTAGGGCTTGGCCTTGACCTCGGTGCCAGCGAAATCGCGCACCTCGACTCCATCGGCCCGTACCACAACAATCTGGTCTTGACCGAGCTCGAGTGCGTTACGCGTGTGATCGACGAACGCCGCAACGTCGCTTGCGAGAAAATTTTCTCCTTCTCCCAAACCGACAACAAGCGGCGAATTCCGTCGCGCTCCTACGACCAACGACGGGTCATTCGGATCCATCGCCACGAGTGTGAAGGCACCTTCCAGCCACGGACAGACCGACTGCATCGCCGCCGCTAGGTCCTGATCGACCTCGGGAAGAGCTCGTGCGAGCAGGTGAGCAACGATCTCGCTGTCCGTCTCCGACGACAGCATCACACCAGCCGCGATGAGCTCGTCTCTCAACGGTGCGAAGTTTTCGATGATGCCGTTGTGGATAACGGCGATCCTTCCGTCGTCACTGACATGAGGATGTGCGTTGTGGTCGGTTGGTCCTCCGTGGGTGGCCCACCGGGTGTGCCCGATACCCGTAGTGGACTGCGGGAGAGGGTCTTGGCCGATGAGGGTCTCGAGATTGACGAGCTTGCCTGCCTTCTTCCGGACCTCAAGGCGCCCTTCACTGATCACCGCCACGCCGGCAGAGTCATAACCGCGGTACTCAAGGCGACGCAGCCCGGCTACCACGACTTCCAGGGCTTGCTTTTCCCCGACGTACCCGACAATCCCGCACATGGCGACAAGACTACGCCTGCTCCACTGACGTCAGCGGTCCACCTAAACGATGCGTTGCGCCCAGAATCCATGGGACGGCGACCGCCCGAAGGGTTAGCCCAGGGCCAGATCCACCCGGACAACATCAGCAATGGAATCGGCTAGTCGCTGTGCTTCCTCAACACTCGGCGCTTCCACCATGACGCGTACCACCGGCTCGGTTCCCGATGGACGCAGCAGCACTCGCCCCGCGCCCTGCAATGCCGACTCCGCCTCCTCCACCGCTCGTGTCACCGCATCATTGGAGGCCACAGCGTCCTTGTCCACGCCACTGACATTCACGAGCACCTGAGGGAGTTTGACGACGCATGACGAAAGATCCGCCAGAGAGCGGTCGGTTTTCGCCATGATCGCAAGAACGTGCAAGGCCGTCAGAACTCCGTCACCTGTGGCAGCGAGGTCGGTCATCACGATGTGACCGCTCTGCTCTCCACCAAGGACAAAGCCACCAGCGTTCATTTCCTCAAGGACGTACCTGTCTCCGACCGCCGTTTCCGACACGGTGATTCCTGCGTCCTGCATGGCGATCTTGAAGCCAAGATTGGCCATCACGGTGGAGACGACCGTGCCGTGTGCCAAGGTCTGGCTCTCCTTCTTGGCTATGGCCAACATGGCGAGTATGTGATCACCATCGATGATGGATCCGTCGGCGGCTACCGCAAGGCATCGGTCTGCGTCGCCATCGTGGGCAATCCCCACATCGGCATTGCCGTCCCGAACCGTGGCGATCAGCGATTCCATGTAGGTCGATCCGCAATCATCATTGATGTTCCAGCCATTTGGCTGCGCGTGAATAGTCGTTACTTGAGCTCCGGCACGCTCGAGTGCCCGGGGGCTCACCTCAAACGCGGCGCCATTCGCACAATCGACGACAACCCGTAGCCCATCCAGTGGAGTGTCGAGAGTCCCCACAAGAAAATCCACGTAGCGATCCCCGGCACGTGAGTCATGGGTTATCCGACCAACACCTGAGCCGGTGGGTCGCTCCCACTCTTCGCCAATGCGCTGTTCGATTGCGTCTTCGATGTCATCGGCCAACTTATGACCACCCCGGGCGAAAAACTTGATTCCGTTGTCGGGCATCGGGTTGTGCGAAGCAGACAGCATGACGCCGAGATCTGCATCAAGCTCAGACGTCAGCCACGCCACCGCCGGTGTGGGCAGAACCCCGACAACCGTTACGTCGACACCGGCGCTGGCAAGTCCCGCAACAACCGCTGCTTCCAGGAACTCACCACTGGCCCGGGTGTCACGACCAACGACCGCTAACGGTCGATGACCGTCGAACGCACCGACATCGCCGAGCACATGCGCTGCGGCTACCGCCAAGTCGACGGCGAGCTCCGCTGTGACGTCCCTGTTGGCAAGTCCGCGAACACCGTCGGTGCCGAAGAGTCGGCCCACGCTGACCTCTAGCGCTTGCTGTACTGGGGCGCCTTGCGAGCCTTCTTGAGGCCGTACTTCTTGCGCTCCTTGGCTCGTGGGTCACGCGTGAGAAAACCCGCCTTCTTCAACGACGGCCGATTGTTCTCTTCATCGATGGAACTCAAGGCCCGCGAGATGCCCAAGCGGAGCGCTCCCGCTTGCCCAGAAACTCCACCGCCATTGATGCGTGCGATGACGTCGAAACGTCCGTCCGCACCGAGGGTGACGAAGGGTTCCTTGACCTCCTGCTGGTGAACCTTGTTCGGGAAGTATTCATCAAGCGAGCGACCATTGATGGTCCACTGCCCCGTTCCCGGTACCAGGCGGACGCGGGCGATGGCTTCCTTGCGACGACCGGTGGCAGACCCGGGCGCGGTCGTCACCTCGCGAGCAACAACGGCAGACGCCGGCGACTCGCTGGTGTACTCGGACGGAGCTTCGTCGATTTCTTCTTCTGTGATGTCGACAGTTGCCTCAGACACGGTTTCCTCTTCTTTCTTTCCGCGCGGCTACTGCGCGACCTGGGAGATCTCGTACGGCTGTGGGTTTTGCGCGGCGTGCGGGTGATCCGCACCGGTGTAGACCTTCAGCTTCTTGATCTGCTGACGTCCCAACTTGTTGTGCGGGAGCATGCCCTTCACGGCCTTCTCGATGGCCCGCTGTGGGTCAGATTCGAGGAGCTCCTCGTACGACGTTGCTTTCAATCCACCCGGATATCCCGAGTGCCGGTAGGCGATCTTCTTCTCACGCTTCGATCCGGTGAGCGCCACTTTGTCGGCATTCACCACGACCACGAAGTCGCCGGTATCGACGTGGGGTGCGAACGTCGCCTTGTGCTTCCCCCGAAGGAGCTGTGCGACGTGGGTGGCGAGGCGACCCAGGACTACGTCGGTCGCATCGATAACGTGCCAGCTGCGAGTGATGTCGCTGGCTTTCGGACTGTAGGTGCGCACGGCGCCGCCTCAATTTCTCTCGTCGGGACTGGATTCTGTGCCTCAAGCTTCGAGGCCGTACTGGATACCTTCCGGGCATCCAGGCTGCTAATCCGCTGGATTTGGCAGCAACGCCGTAGCCTACCTGACGCCTGAATTGGCAGGCCCCACACCCCGGACGGGCGAATTCTCGGGCCCGGACGGGTAGCGCGCCTAGGACAGCGTGATCCAGACCTTCCTGAGCGGCTCCGTCACCGTCCACGTGGTCTGGGCGCCCATCGGCAACAACCCCACGACACCTGGCGCCAAATCAATGCGCCCTCCGCTGTCACAGGTAACCGTCCCTCGCCCCGACAGGACAACGAACACCTCCTCGACCTCAACATCAGTGGACACGCCGACCGAGTGCTCCCAGACTCCGACTTCCATGTCACCCTCGGTGGCAAGCGCCTCTACCGCTGTGGTGACGTCGCCACCGGGGTTCCTGTCTGGACTGGCCAAGGTGTGATGGAGGACTGGCTCCCATGCGTCGAAGGATCGGATCATAGTCCGAGATTAGACGCGTCGTTCGACTTCTCGTTCTATTGATGACCGGAGCGAACACTGCGCGTTCGCCATTGACGTTGCTCCCACTGTTCAGCCGGCGGATACCCGACTTCCTCGAGAACCAGCGCGTGGGCCGGCATCACAGCAATTCCAGCGTCACGCGAACGCTTCTCAAGAGCCTGGGCAGGGTACTCACGGTCCTTGCGGCCCTGGCCGACAGGAATGAGCGCTCCCGCAAGACTGCGCACCATCGACCGACAGAAGGCGTCGGCCTTCACATGCATGATCGCGGTTCGAAGCCCCGAGTCCACTGATACGCGTCTCTCCCACTCCAACTCGAGAAGTTCACGAACAGAGGTTCCGTTCTCCTTCACCTTGCAATAACTGGAGAAGTCGTGCTCACCGACAAGAGCACGTGACGCTTCGTTCATGGCATCGATGTCTAGTTCATCCGGCAGCGCCAGTTGGTATCGACGCACGAGAGGGTCTGGTCCCCGCGGATCGTCGGAAACCGTGTACGAATAGCGGCGCCATTGCGCGGAGAATCGTGCATCGAACTCTGGCGGCACAACATCAAGCTGCCTTACCCGTATGTCATGGGGCAGGGCTCCATTGAGGTGCTCCAGCGTGAGGCGGTCAACCCTTTCAGCATCGAAGTGAACCACTTGTCCGCGTGCGTGGACGCCAGCATCCGTTCGACCCGCGCACGTGAGATCCACGTGCTCTGCGACTAGGTGATCGACAACCGATCCGAGTTCATCCTCGACAGTTCGAAGTCCCCTCTGCTTGGCCCAACCGTGAAACTCAGACCCGTCATAGGAGAGTTGTAAACGGAAACGAGTGGTCGTTCCGCGGGGGGAATCGACCACTCGTACTCCTGGAACTATCCGTTCGCGTTACTTGTCGTCAGCGGTCTCGTCCGCGCTAGCCTCCGCGCTCTCCTGCGCATCGCCCTCCGAATCATCCTGTGAATCGGCGTCTGCGTCGCTCGACTCCGCGACCTCATCAGCGGCGTCCACCGTCACGTCTTCCACCGCGTCNTCCGNNACGTCTTCNGCGACGTCNGGGGCCGCNGCCTGCTCCTCGTCCCGCTCCTTCGCCGCACGCTTNGTGNCNCCNGTCGCCTCGGCGACCACCTGCTCCAGCATNGGCTCGACAAGTTCGATGACCGCCATNGGNGCGTTGTCNCCCTTNCGTGGACCAATCTTCGTGATGCGCGTGTAGCCACCGGGGCGNCCGGCGTACTGCGGGCCGATCTCGGTGAACAACTCGTGNACCACNGACTTGTCCCGGATCACGGTCATGACCTTTCGGCGGGCCGCCAGATCCCCGCGCTTGGCGAACGTGATCAGACGCTCGGCCAGTGGACGAAGGCGCTTGGCCTTGGCCTCNGTCGTGGTGATCTTGCCGTGCTCGAACAGNGCTGTGGCGAGNNTCGCCAGCATGAGCCGCTCGTGCGCCGGACCACCGCCGAGGCGAGGACCCTTGGTTGGCGTNGGCATGGTGTGTCTCCTTGTNGCTGTTCGGGTAGANGGTGGCGCAGGCCGACCGCGCTAGAGCTGCTCGTCCTCGGCGTAGGCCGAATCGTCCACCTCAGGGGTCTCGAATACTTCGTAGTCTTCATCGGAGTCCTCGTCGGTGAAGTACACCGCTGCTCCCGGATCGAACCCCGGCGGGCTGTCCTTGAGCGCCAAACCGAGCCCTGCCAGCTTGACCTTCACCTCGTCGATGGACTTCTGCCCGAAGTTCCGGATATCCAGCAGATCGGCCTCGCTGCGCGTNATCAGCTCGCCCACGGTGTGGATGCCCTCGCGCTTGAGGCAGTTGTACGACCGCACTGTCATATCCAGCTGCTCGATCGGAGTTCCCAACTGCTCAGCGACGAAGGCGTCGGTCGGGGACGGACCGATGTCGATTCCCTCCGCGTCAACGTTGAGTTCTCGTGCGAGGCCGAACAGTTCCACCAAGGTGTGCCCTGCAGAAGCGATGGCGTCTCGCGGCCGGATGCTCGCTTTTGTCTCGACATCCAAAACGAGCTTGTCGAAGTCCGTGCGCTGCTCCACACGNGTGGCCTCAACCTTGTAGCTCACCTTCATGACCGGCGAGTAGATGGAGTCGACCGGAATGCGGCCGATCTCTTGGCCCGGCTGCTTGTTCATGGATGCCGGGACGTACCCGCGGCCACGCTCGACAACGAGCTCGATCTCCATCTTGCCCTTGGCGTTGAGCGATGCGATGTGGAGATCAGGGTTGTGCACCTCAACTCCCGCCGGCGGCTGGATGTCNGCNGCNGTGACNACACCGGGTCCCTGCTTCCGGAGNTACATGACCACCGGCTCGTCGTGTTCGGACGAGACNACAAGNTGCTTGAGGTTCAAAATCACCTCGGTGACGTCTTCGGTAACGCCTTCGATGGTGCTGAATTCGTGAAGNACGCNATCCACGCGGATGCTGGTGACCGCNGCACCCGGNATGGATGACAGCAAGGTACGTCGCATCGAGTTTCCGAGGGTGTAGCCGAANCCCGGCTCGAGCGGCTCNAGGACGAAGCGCGAACGGTTATCGCTGATCGGCTCCTCGGTGAGGATGGGGCGTTGACTGATGAGCACTGTGACTGTTCCTTCCCGCNACGACCGCTATATGACGTCGCGTGTTTGACGATCCCCGGTCCGCGGCCAGACCGNGATGGTGCCTACTTNGAGTACAGCTCGACGATGAGCTGTTCTTGGACAGGGGTGTCGATGACCGCACGCTCGGGNAGCGAGTGAACGATGATCCGCATCTTGGAAGGAACTACCTCCAGCCANGCCGGAANNGTGCGCTCACCCACCTCGGCGTGGGCGACGACAAANGGAGTCATCTCTCGGGAAGAGGGCTTCACCTCGATGATGTCGTTCGGAGAGACGCGGAAGGACGGGATGTCGACCTTCTTGCCNTTCACNNTGAAGTGTCCGTGGTTCACCAACTGGCGCGCCATGTCTCGCGACTTCGCGAAGCCAGCACGAAAAACAACATTGTCGAGCCGTGATTCCAGGATCCGGAGNAGGTTGTCACCNGTCTTACCCGACTGACGGTTGGCCTCTACGTAGTAGTTGCCGAATTGCTTCTCGAGAACCCCATACATNCGTACCGCCTTNTGCTTCTCCCGAAGCTGCAGCAGGTACTCGCTCTCCTTGGAGCGTCCTCGCCCGTGCTGNCCNGGAGGGTACGGACGCNTCTCGAAAGGNCACTTCGGCGAATCNCACTTGCTCCCCTTNAGGAACANCTTCANNTTNTCTCGGCGGCAGCGCTTGCAGTCTGCGTCGGTGTATCGCGCCATAGNTNTNTNTTCTCCTTATTNCTGCACGCGATCAGACGCGGCGACGCTTCGGGGGACGNGTTCCGTTNTGGGGCACNGGCGTGACGTCGGAGATNGATCCNACTTCNAGACCNGTCGCCTGCAGTGANCGGATCGCGGTCTCCCGACCGGAGCCGGGACCCTTGACGAACACATCGACCTTGCGCATTCCGTGCTCCATCGCACGGCGGGCNGCNGACTCAGCCGCCAACTGCGCAGCGAACGGCGTGGACTTGCGGCTTCCCTTGAAGCCCACCTGCCCGGCCGACGCCCAGGCGATAACTGCACCCGTGGGATCGGTGATCGAGATGATGGTGTTGTTGAACGTGCTCTTGATGTGGGCGTGGCCGTGGGCCACATTCTTCTTTTCCTTACGGCGCACCTTCTTGGCGCCGGCAGTCTTGGGGGGCATGTCTATCTGCTTCCTTTNGCTTTCCGTGGACGGATGATCGGGTGACNGGCNTCCCNGCCGGCTAGGCCTTCTTCTTGCCGGCGACGGTCTTGCGCGGCCCCTTGCGGGTCCGGGCATTGGTGTGGGTGCGCTGACCCCGGACCGGGAGGCCCTTCCGGTGACGGATGCCCTGGTAGCAACCGATCTCGACCTTGCGTCGGATGTCCGCTGCCACCTCGCGTCGAAGGTCACCNTCGACTTTCAGGTTNGCTTCGATCCAGTCGCGCAGTGCGAGGGTTTGGTCATCCGTGAGGTCTTTGGCCTTCATCTCCGGATCGATACCGGTGGCCTGCAGGGCCTTGGCTGCCTGTGAGCGGCCAACGCCGTAAATGTAGGTAAGCGCGATCGCCAAGCGCTTCTCGCGCGGGAGATCGACACCGATCAAACGTGCCATGGGGCGGTCCTATCGCTTCTCGTTCACGGGGTTTGCCGAGGGAGTCCATTCCGGTCCGCCAAGACCGGTCTTCGGCCCCGTGGCCGAAGGTGTCGTCCTCGTCTCGATGGTTACCACCGAGGGAGGGGTCGGGATTTCCCTTTGTGATGGGTGCGCGAGTTGTCTCTCCCGCTGCACCCGCTACTAGCCCTGACGCTGCTTGTGGCGCGGATTCGAACAAATCACCATGACGCGTCCGTGGCGACGAATCAGCCTGCANTTNTCGCAGATCTTCTTGACGCTCGGTTGCACNTTCATGTGCTNTGTCCGTTCCCTCGCGACGCGCGTTGCGTCGATTACTTGTAGCGGTAAACGATGCGGCCGCGGGTGAGGTCATACGGTGACAACTCCACGACGACACGATCGTCCGGAAGGATCCGGATGTAGTGCATCCGCATCTTTCCACTGATATGAGCGAGCACTTCGTGCCCGTTGTCGAGCTCCACGCGGAACATCGCGTTGGGAAGGGACTCGGTGATCGTGCCCTCGAGCTCGATCGCGCCGTCCTTCTTGCCCATCTGGTGCCCTTCGCTTCTGCGAACCGGGAATTCCGGCCCACTGACCCGGTCCTCCCNCACACCACGACNCCACCGCNNNAGCGGAGGNGGTTCGAAGATGGACGGGGAAGCCCGATCTCAGCCCNCAAAGTCTACGCCCCNCGGCCCAGNGAGGGCACACGGGGGGCNGATNNGCGACAGNCGGTGGCCC
>NZLD01000077.1:19569-32169 GCA_002694095.1 Micrococcales bacterium
AGTGNCCTCAGNTGNGCTCGTGNACCTCGATCCCCTCCTGCAGGAGGCGATCTCGNGCCTGGNCATAGAGGGCCNCCAGCANCTCGGGNTCGGCCACCCGCGANGCCCACGCCCCCACGTTCACCCGGTCAGCGGGCATTTNCTCCGANAANTANCGNCTCATNCGNGGNCGGTCCGACAGGNCGAGAAAATNGAGNAGTTCGNCGATAGGTCGCNTCTCGCTCNCGNACGACGAGGTCCTCCANCGACACCGTCAGCACCNGCTNGCNAGGNANCTTCCCCAGCGAGTGGTGNGCGCGGCGCATGCGACCCTCCCACCAGGNAATCGCCGCCTGNGGNGTGGATGGNCCCCANGGCTCCGCCATNACCGANGCNGCGGTGTCNCGTCCNTCGCGNACCATGTGCACGAAGAGAGCATCGGTTGCTACCTGGAANATCCGNTCGGCGCAGACGGCGTTCGGAGGGGATGTGTCCACCCAGAATCGTTCACTCGTCACCCCCTGGGCCTTCATCAGATCATCCAGGAACTCTCGACCAGCGCGTGCCGGGTCTGCCTTCACACTNNAGTGCAGCTTCCGNATCATCNCCTCCCGNTGCTGCGCTGACATCCCCCGGTGCAGGCCACTCGATCTTCCCAGCCGATTGGTGCGATCCCACCACTGCTTTCGCATTCGGGAATTGAATTGCCGCGCCACTCCTCCAGGNACCATCGACAAGACCTTCACCGTCAAGGGTGCATCATCCNTCGGCCCGAGACACACATCCANCAGACCAGCNGAGTCCGTCACACAACGAANTTCGAGNGGNTTGCTCGCACGCACTTCCGGGTGGCANCGGAGGAGCTTCGCNAGGATCGTTGTGCCACTTCTCCCCGTGCCACCACTGAAAATNGGGCGNGCNACGNACANCNCCGACACGTTACAGACGGGTGCCTTCCAGTGACGTNAGCACCCANGGCCCNTCATCGGTNATAGCNACNGAATGCTCCCAATGNGCCGCNGCCGCGCCGTCGGAGGTCACGACGGTCCACTGATCCTCNAGTACCTGAACGTTGGCGGTGCCNATCGTNNCCATNGGCTCGATNGCGAGAGCCATTCCCNCCTNNAGACGGGGGCCNCGGCCCGGACGNCCGTANTTNGGNACNGGCGGNTGCATGTGCATCTNAGATCCGATGCCGTGCCCTACGTACTCCTCCACGATTCCGTACCCCCCGGCACCCCGGATGCACTCCTCGACGCCGTGCCCAATGTCGGACAAGTGGCGACCCACCCGTGCCTGCGCCAGCCCGGCCCACAGCGACGACTGGGTCACCTCGGACAAAGCAGAGATGTCCTCGGCGGCATCCGGCATCACAATCGATATCGCGGCATCGCCGTGCCAGCCTTCGANGATCGCACCGCAGTCGATCGAGACGATGTCANCGGACTNNATCACCCTNTCNCCNGGNATNCCNTGGACNACNTCNTCNTTNACCGANGNNCANATCACNGCCGGAAATCCGTGGTACCCGAGGAAAGATGATGTTGCTCCATGGTCGGCGATGCTCTCTCGGGCAAGGGCATCTAGATCCGCCGTCGTCATACCGACGGCGATTTCCGACCGCATCTTCTCCAGNGTCTTCGCGACAACCAGCCCGGCCTGTCGCATGAGCGCGAGTTCGTCGACCGACTTGATCTCGATCGGTTTGCTCTTACCGAACATCAGCCGCCGGNGACAACAGNNAGNAGNCGCTCACTGACCTGGTCGACCGTNCCCATGCCNTCGACTTTCNCNAGCANTCCTCGATCNGAGTANGTCTCGATCANAGGTGCCGTCTGATCGGNATANACCTCGAGGCGGCGNCGNAGCACANCCTCGGTNTCNTCNGTTCNCCCTTGCTCCTGAGCACGCTTGACCAGCCGNGAAACGACCTCNTCGACNTCNACGGTNAGNTCGACNACAACATCGAGGTGGTGGCCGGAGGAGGTGAGCATGGNGTCNAGNTCNGCNACTTGCTCNACNGTGCGCGGGAACCCGTCGAGAAGAAAACCAGGTCGGCANTCGTCGTGNGTGAGGCGNTCGCGCACCATGGCGTTGGTGATCGAATCGGGGACGTACTCCCCGGCATCCATNNANGCCTTCGCCTGNTCNCCNAGTTCNGTNCCCTNNGCNACNTTCGCCCGAAAGATGTCCCCGGTGGAGATNTGNGGNACTCCGAGTCGACCCGCAAGAACNCCCGCTTGGGTTCCTTTGCCGGCACCCGGGGGTCCCATGAAAACAAGACGCATNTGCGTACCTAGCCCAGGAAGCCTTCGTAGTTCCGCTGCTGCAACTGGGANTCGATCTGCTTGACGGTGTCGAGCCCGACACCNACCATGATCANCAGGCTGGTTCCGCCGAAGATNAAGTCGCCGGCCACACCAAGGCCTCCNAACGCGAAGACCGGCAGCACCGCGATCANNCCGAGGTACAGCGAGCCCGGNGCTGTCAGTCGCGTCAGGACATANTCCAGATANTCNGCGGTCGGCTTGCCGGCGCGNATACCCGGAATGAAGCCGCCGTACTTCTTCATGTTGTCGGCGACATCGGTCGGGTTGAAGGTGATCGAGACGTAGAAGTAGCAGAAGAAGATCACCAGCAGGAAGTAGGTGAGCANGTACCACGTTCCTGAGCCCGTNCCGAAATTCTGTTGNACCCACTGGGCCCANGCCGCCTGNCTCCCCGTNAACTGCACGAACAGGGTCGGCAGGAACAACAGNGACGACGCGAAGATGACNGGAATGACGCCGGCCATGTTNACCTTCAGCGGGATGTACGTNGATGTTCCGCCGTACATGCGACGGCCNACCATGCGCTTNGCGTACTGCACGGGGACGCGCCGCTGGGCTTGCTCGACNAAAACNACGAANGCNATAACCGCGAGNCCNACGAGCACCGTNACCGTGAACGTGAAGGNTCCNCGGCTNCCGAGGATTCCCGCAAATTGNGCCGGNATGGTGGCGATGATCGCGGTNAAGATCANNACGCTCATNCCGTTGCCGACGCCGCGCTCGGTNATGAGTTCTCCGAACCACATNACGACCGCGGTACCCGCCGTCATNACGATGACCATGACGAGAATCACCCAGATGCCTTGGTTGGGAATGATGGTNTCGTTNCAGCCGCTNAACAGCGCCCCGGGAGTGCGCGCCAAAGACAAGATCGCCGTTGACTGGAGCACCGCAAGACCAATGGTCACGTAGCGCGTGTATTGGGTGATCTTGGCTTGACCNGCCTGCCCGTCCTTCTTCANGGTTTCGAGCCGAGGAATCACCACGGTCAGCAGTTGCAAGATGATGCTGGCCGTGATGTANGGCATGATGCCGAGCGCGAANACACTCAGCTGCAAGAGTGCGCCGCCGCTNAAGAGGTTGATNAGCGCGTACACNGAGTTGTCCTGAACCACGTCNATACACCGCTGGATCGCGGCGTAGTCAACNCCNGGNGTAGGCAGGACGGCNCCGAGNCGNTACAGCCCCAANAGCCCCAGGGTGAACANGATCTTCNTGCGAAGNTCGGGGGTCCGCAGGGCAGCCCCAAACGCACTGATGTGCATCAGGTCCTCCCCTCCTCTCGGACGCCTTCANCGGTGNCGAGTGCCTGTGCACCGGCCACCTGGCCTTGCCTGTGNGGCNACTCGAGTCCGTGACTCCTGCCCCACGCTACCTACAGCTCGATCGTCGAGCCCCCGGCAGCGTCGATTTTGTCACGAGCGCTCGAGGAGAACTTGTTCGCAGTGACCGTCACTGCCACNGAGATCTCCCCNTGCCCAAGAACCTTCACGGGCTGACCAGAACGCACNGCNCCCTTNGCCACNAGATCGCTNANCGTCACGTCTCCNCCCTCGGGGAAGAGCTTGTTGATGGTTGCGACATTGACGACCTGGAANTCGACCTTGTTGGGGTTCTTGAATCCCTTCAACTTCGGGATGCGCATGTGCAACGGCATCTGACCGCCCTCNAAAGAAGCAGGAACGGTACCCCGGGCCTTNGTGCCCTTGGTTCCGCGACCGGCCGTCTTTCCCTTNGACCCTTCGCCGCGCCCNTTGCGGGTCTTGGGCGTGTGAGCCCCCGGNGCNGGTCGCAGGTGATGAACCTTCAGTGCCATGTCAGTCAACCTCCTCGACNTCGACCAGGTGGGACACGGTGTTCACCATGCCGCGAATCTCTGGTCGATCTTCTTTCACGACGACGTCGCCGATTCGCTTGAGACCCAGNGACCGCANAGTGTTGCGCTGACTGCTGGTTCCACCGATCTCGGATTTGCGCTGCGTCACCTTCAACTGTGTCATCAGGAGCCNGCCCCTGCCTTGGCGCGGAGCATGGCGGCCGGCGCNACGTCTTCGAGCGGAAGGCCTCGACGTGCNGCGACNGCCTCGGGGGGCTCCAACATCTGNAGNGCNGCAACNGTTGCGTGCACGATNTTGATCGCGTTGTCGGATCCCAGTGACTTGCTCAGCACGTCATGAACTCCGGCACACTCCAAGACCGCACGAACCGGCCCTCCGGCGATAACNCCCGTACCGGGAGCTGCCGGNCGGAGCATNACNACGCCCGCTGNGGCTTCGCCGGTGATCGGGTGTGGAATCGTGCCTTGAATCCGAGGGACGCGGAAAAAGTTCTTTTTCGCCTCTTCCACACCCTTCGCAATGGCGGCCGGGACTTCCTTGGCTTTNCCGTAGCCCACTCCCACCATGCCGTCACCGTCGCCAACGACAACAAGCGCGGTGAAGCTGAAGCGACGACCACCCTTGACGACCTTCGCGACACGATTGATCGAAACGACGCGCTCGAGGTGATTCGACTTCTCCTCGCGCGGCGTCCGCTCNTTGCGGTCACGGCGTTCGCCGCCTCCGCGTCGGTCGGTTCCTNACATGTTTTCCTCTTTCGCTCTCGGTCGTCTCAGAAGTCCAGGCCGGTTTCGCGCGCACCCTCNGCAAGGGCTGCGACACGACCATGGAACCGGTTNCCNCCGCGATCGAAGATAACCGTTCCAATGCCGGCGGCTTTCGCCCGCTCAGCGACCAATTGGCCGACCTTGCGAGCCNTTGNTGTCTTGTCGTCACCAAGCCCGCGCATCTCGGACTCCATCGTGGAAGCGNAGGCGAGTGTGTGACCNGCAACGTCGTCGACGACCTGAGCCGTCATGTGTCGCGCGGATCGAGTCACGACCAGCCGTGGCCGCTCCGCGGTTCCGGCAACCTTCTTGCGGACTCGAATGTGGCGACGCTTGCGCCCGACGGCAACTTTGTTGCCGGAGCCCAACTTCACGCCATATGTGCTCGTNCTCATCGCTACTTGCCCGCCTTTCCGGCCTTGCGACGGATGACTTCGTTCTCGTACCGAACACCCTTACCCTTGTAAGGCTCCGGCTTNCGCAACTTGCGAATGTTNGCCGCGGTCTCACCNACCAGTTGCTTGTCGATNCCGGTCACCGAGAAGCGGGTNGGGCTCTCCACGGCGAACGAGATNCCGTNGGGGGCCTTCACCGTGATNGAGTGGCTNTAACCNAGAGCGAACTCCAGATCCTGACCTTTGGCCGTCACCCGGTACCCGGTNCCGACGATCTCGAGGGTCTTGGAGTAGCCCTCTGTCACNCCGGTGACCATGTTGCTGACNAGCGTGCGCGTGAGACCGTGAAGCGCCTTCGAAGAACTCTCATCGTTCGGACGCTGGACAACCAGGCTGCCTTCTTCCTCGGCGATGGTGATGGGNTNAGCAACATCGAGGCTCAAGGATCCCTTAGGNCCGGTAACCGTCACCGATCGACCGTCAATGGATGCCGTGACACCCGAAGGAACGGGGATGGGCATCTTGCCAATACGTGACATGGCGCTCCTCCCTACCAAACGTAGGCGAGGACTTCCCCACCTACGCCCTTCTTCGAAGCCTGTCGGTCCGTCAGCAATCCGTTCGACGTCGACANGATGGCGATGCCGAGCCCACCGAGAACCCGGGGCAACGACGTGCTCTTGGCNTACACGCGCAATCCGGGCTTCGAGACACGGCGCAAGCCCGCGATCGACCTCTCGCGTGAGGGGCCGTACTTGAGNTGCAANGTGAGTGTCTTNCCGACTTCAGCNTCCGCCACGTCGTAGCCGGCGATGTAGCCCTCCGACTTCAGAATCTCAGCNATATTCGCCTTGATCTTGGAGTGCGGCATCGCNACGTCCTCGTGGTACGCCGAATTGGCGTTGCGCAGACGNGCAAGCATGTCCGCGATCGGGTCTGTCATTGTCATGGCCTACCGGCCTTCCTCGCCGTGGTTTCCCCTGCTCTCGCTGAGGACCTGCGGCGTCGTTACCAACTGCTCTTCGTGACTCCGGGNAGCTCGCCCGCGTGGGCCATCTCGCGAAGGCACACGCGGCACAAGCCGAACTTGCGGTACACCGAGTGCGGNCGACCACACTTGGTGCAGCGGGTGTACGCCCGCACCTTGAACTTGGGGGTCTTGCGCTGCTTTTCGATCAACGCCTTCTTCGCCATGGCCTACGCCTCCTTGAACGGGAAGCCCAGCAGCCGAAGNAGCGCGCGCCCCTCGTCGTCATTGGTTGCGGTGGTCACGACGGTGATGTCCATGCCCCGCGTGCGGTCGATCTTGTCNTGGTCGATTTCGTGGAAAACCGATTGCTCGCTCAAACCGAATGTGTAGTTGCCNTTCCCGTCAAACTGCNTGGGTGACAGTCCACGGAAGTCNCGAATTCGCGGNAGNGCGATCGACAGGAGACGGTCGAGGAATTCCCACATGCGATCCCCACGCAACGTCACGTGNGCACCGATCGGCTGACCCTCACGCAATTTGAACTGAGCGATCGACTTGCGTGCCTTNGTGATCTGCGGCTTNTGACCNGTGATCTCCGTGAGGTCTCGNANNGCACCCTCGATCAACTTNGAGTCCCGTGCGGCTTCACCNACGCCCATGTTCACGACNACCTTGGTGACCGTGGGGACCTGCATGATGTTNGAGTAANCGAANTCGCNTTGCAGACCCGGAACGATCTCTTCGCGGTAGCGCGCCTTNANNCGCGCCTTGGTATCGGTGGCCATCACAGATCCTTCCCTGTGCGCTTGGAGATCCGCACGCTGCGCTCCGACTCGTANGTGGAGCCGTCTGGGCGACGCTTCTCAACCTTTTCCTTNCGGTACCCGATGCGGGTNGGNCGGCCGTCNTCCGGATCGACAACCATGACGTTGGAGACATGAACTGGTGCCTCGGTNGTCACGATGCCGCCGGTCTTCGCGCCGCGGGCGTTTTGGCCCACTCGCGTGTGCTTCTTGATTCGNTTGACACCTTCGACGATCACCCGGTCAGAATCCGGATACACCTCAATGACCTTGCCGGTGAGTCCGCGATCCTTGCCCGANATCACCTGGACAGTGTCGCCTTTGCGAACGTGGAGTTTGCTCATGGCTACAGCACCTCCGGGGCGAGAGAGATGATCTTCATGAACTTCTTGTCGCGCANCTCCCGGCCGACCGGNCCGAAGATGCGTGTNCCGCGAGGCTCGTTCTCACCCTTGAGAATNACCGCAGCGTTCTCATCGAAGCGNATGTACGACCCNTCCGGGCGNCGNCGCTCTTTCCTGGTGCGGACGATGACGGCCTTGACGACCTCGCCCTTCTTGATTCCACCGCCGGGGATGGCGTCCTTGACNGTGGCGACGATGACGTCTCCGACCCCTGCGTAACGTCGTCCTGAGCCACCGAGNACCCGGATGCACAAGATCTCCTTGGCACCGGTGTTATCGGCGACTCGCANTCGCGACTCTTGCTGGATCACTGCTTCTCTCCTGATCGTCTGCCGGTTCTCTNTTCGAGCCTGGCGGAACCCCTCCGACTGCTGTTTGCGGCCGGCTTGTCTACTTGGCCTTCTCCAAAACCTCGACCACGCGCCACCGNTTCGTGGCNGACATCGGNCGCGTCTCCATGAGCAGNACGCGGTCCCCTACACCTGCGGNGTTCTGCTCNTCGTGCGCNTTCAACTTGCTGGTNCGNCGAACGACNTTCCCNTACAGCGGGTGCTTGAAGCGGTCCTCGACGGCAACGACNACGGTCTTGTTCATCTTGTCGCTNACNACGAGACCNTCGCGGACCTTGCGGTAGCCGCGGGCTTGCGTTTGCGTGGCGCTCATGCGGCACCNTCCTCGCCGTCACCGGCATCGTCTGACATCTCGAGCATGGGAGTNATNCCNAGTTCCCGNTCCCGCATGATCGTGTAGATGCGAGCGATGTCCTTGCGGACGGCGCGAAGACGGCCNTGNCTCTCCAACTGACCNGTNGCACCCTGNAANCGAAGGTTGAAGAGTTCNTCCTTCGACTCGCGNAGCTTGGNCACGAGCTCTTCNTGCGTCAGGTTGCGCAGCTCACCTGCTGCTGTACCCACTGCCATTAGTCCTCACCTGCTTCATCGCGTCGAATGATCCGACACTTCATCGGAAGTTTGTGCACCGCCCGCATGAGCGCCTCGTGCGCCAATGCTTCGTCCGGATAGGACAACTCGAACATGACGCGTCCCGGCTTGACGTTGGCTACCCACCACTCAGGGGACCCCTTTCCGGATCCCATGCGCGTCTCCGCCGGCTTCTTGGTCAACGGACGATCCGGGTAGATATTGATCCACACCTGACCACCACGCTTGACGTGACGAGTGATCGCAATACGGGCCGCCTCGATCTGCCGGTTCGTTACGTAGGCGGGTTCGAGCGCCTGAATGCCGTAGGTACCAAAAGTGACCCGCGTGCCTCCCTTGGCGGCACCCGTCCGCTTCGGATGATGCTGCTTGCGATGCTTGACCCTTCGAGGTATCAACATGATCAGCCCTCCTGTCCTGCGGGCGCTGCTTCCGCTGATGCCGCCGACTCCTCAGTGGCAACGGCTTCTGCCGGGGCTTCTGCAGTGGCGGGCGCTTCCTCGTCCCGACGACCTCGTCGCGGCCGCTCCGGTCGTGAGCGCTGTCCACTCAAACGAGCTGCCGCGGCAGCGGCTTCTCTTTCTGCCCGCGAGCCAAGAGCTTCACCCTTGTAGATCCACACCTTGACGCCGATGCGACCGAACGTCGTGCGGGCCTCGTAAAAGCCGTAGTCGATATCGGCGCGCAACGTGTGCAACGGAACGCGTCCCTCGCGATAGAACTCGGTACGCGACATTTCCGCGCCACCCAAACGGCCGGAAACCTGAACACGGATGCCCTTGGCTCCCGCCTTCATGGCGCTTTGCATGCCCTTACGCATCGCGCGGCGGAAGGAAACTCGGCTCGACAACTGCTCAGCAATGCCTTGGGCAACCAACTGGGCCTCGATCTCGGGGTTCTTCACCTCGAGGATGTTCAACTGCACCTGCTTGCCAGTCAGCTTCTCGAGGTCACCGCGGATCCTGTCCGCTTCGGCGCCGCGACGACCGATGACGATGCCGGGGCGCGCGGTGTGGATATCCACCCGAACCCGTTCCCGGGTCCGCTCGATCTCGACCTTGGCGATTCCAGCTCGCTCCATGCCCTGACTCAGCAGCTTGCGAATCTTCACGTCCTCTTCGACGTAGTCGCGGTAGCGCTGACCCTTCTTGACATCGTCGGCGAACCAACGAGAGGTAAAGTCTGTGGTCACGCCCAGCCGGAAGCCGTGCGGGTTAACTTTCTGTCCCACGATCAGCCCTCTTCCTTCTTGGCGGTCGTCTTCTTCGTAGTCGACTTCTTGGCGGTCGACTTCTTCGTTGTCGTTTTCTTGGCGGTCGACTTCTTCGTAGTCGACTTCTTCGCGGTGCTCTTCGTAGTCGACTTCTTCGCGGTGCTCTTCGTAGTCGACTTCTTCGCCGTCGACTTCTTGGCGGTCGACTTCTTCGCGGTGCTCTTCTCAGCCGACTTCTGCTCAGACGTCTTCTTGGCCGCGCTCGTGTCCGGGGTCTTCTTCGCCGTCGACTTCTTCGCTGTTGACTTCTTGGCGGGTTCCTCGGCCGTCTTGGGTGCCGGAGGTGTCGCCGCCTTAGCCTTCGCCGGGCGGACTTCCTGCTCAATAACGACGCCGTCAGAAACAACGACGGTGATGTGGCTTGTCCGCTTGCCAACTCGGTAGGCGCGCCCCTGCGCGCGGGGGCGAATGCGCTTGAGCGTGGGGCCCTCGTCCACAAAAGCCTGGGCAATCACCAGGTCGCGGGCTTGCATGCCGTGGTTGTTCGTGGCGTTGGCAATCGCACTCGCGAGCACTTTGCCCACCGGTTCACTCGCAGCCTGTGGAGCGAACCGCAGCACGTCTTGCGCGTCTCCCGCCTGCATCCCACGGATGAGGTCGATGACGCGCCGTGCCTTCATGGGCGTGACGCGGACGTACCGCGCTTGGGCCCTGGCTTCCATTGCTTTCCCCTTGCTCGCTCGTCGTGACTGGTAGTTGGTTTGGTGTGCTGGCGACCTATTGACGCCTGGACTTGCGGTCGTCTTTCACGTGTCCCTTGAACGTCCGCGTAGGTGCAAACTCACCGAGCTTGTGTCCCACCATGTTCTCGCTGACGAACACGGGAACGTGCTTGCGCCCGTCGTGGACGGCGATCGTGTGACCGAGCATGGCCGGCACGATCATGGAGCGGCGCGACCACGTCTTGATCACGTTCTTGGAACCCGACTCGTTCTGCGCGTCCACCTTCTTGATGAGGTGGTCGTCGACGAATGGACCCTTCTTCAGGCTGCGTGGCATCTGCTAATCCCCTAGCGCTTCTTGCCGGTCTTGCGGCGACGGACGATGAACTTGTCGCTGGCCTTCTTGGCCTTGCGAGTGCGGCCCTCAGGGCGACCCTTCGGATTGACCGGGTGACGGCCGCCGGAAGTCTTTCCTTCTCCACCGCCGTGTGGGTGGTCGACCGGGTTCATGGCCACGCCACGAACGGTCGGGCGCTTGCCCTTCCATCGCATGCGGCCGGCCTTACCCCAGTTGATGTTCGACTGCTCGGCATTGCCGACCTCGCCAACCGTTGCACGAGAACGCAGGTCAACGTTGCGAATCTCTCCCGACGGCATACGCAACTGCGCATAGGGGCCGTCCTTCGCGACCAACTGCACGCTGGCGCCGGCCGATCGAGCAATCTTGGCTCCCCCACCCGGCTTGATCTCCACCGCGTGGATAACGGTTCCCACCGGGATGTTGCGCAGCGGCAGGTTGTTGCCGGGCTTGATGTCAGCACTGGGACCAGTCTCAACGCGGTCGCCTTGCTTCAACTTCTCCGGAGCGATGATGTAGCGCTTCTCACCGTCGGCGAAGTGCAACAGAGCGATGCGAGCGGTGCGGTTGGGGTCGTACTCAATGTGAGCGACCTTGGCGGGCACGCCGTCCTTATCCGCCCTCTTGAAATCAATGAGTCGGTAGGCGCGCTTGTGACCACCGCCCTTATGTCGGGTCGTGATCTTTCCTGAGTTGTTTCGACCGCCGGACTTCGACAGTGGGCGCAGCAGAGATTTCTCGGGTTCTGACCGCGTGACCTCGACGAAATCGGCAACGCTCGAGCCGCGACGACCGGGGGTCGTGGGCTTGTACCTACGGATTGCCATGGTGTGTCCGTTCCTTCTATCTCGTCAGTTCACGCCGGTCAGGAGACCGGTCCTCCGAAGATGTCGATGCGGTCGCCGACGGCCACGGTGACGATCGCGCGCTTAGTCGCCGCTCGACGCCCCCAGCCGTACCGGGTACGCACCCGCTTGCCTTCGCGGTTGTTGGTATTCACGCCGGTGACCTTCACACCGAACACCTGCTCGACCGCAAGTTTGATCTGCGTCTTGTTGGCGTCTGGGGCAACGATGAACGTGTACTTGTTCTCATCGAGCAAGCCGTAGCTCTTCTCGGAGACAACCGGAGAGATGAGCACGTCCCGGGGGTCGGCGATTCTCATGCCCCCACCTCGCTTTCCGAGGCGACGGCCTTGGCGCCCTTGCCGGATGCCGGTCCTGAGACGAAGACATCGAAAGCCGCCTGGGTGAAGACAACACGGTCACTTACCAGGACGTCGTAGGTGTTCAACTGATCGGGCGCGACCACCATGACCTCCGGCAGATTGCGAAGGCTCAGCCACGATGCCTCTTCATCACGGGTGACGACGGCCAAGCAGCCGTCTTCGACTCCGACCGCGGCGAGCGCTGCCACCGCAGCCTTCGTGGAGGGAACATCCTCCGGCGCGAAGGTCGTGACAACATGCACGCGTCCATCCCTGGCCCGATCGGACAGCGCGCCACGAAGGGCGGCCGTCTTCATCTTCTTGGGAGTGCGTTGGGTGTAGTCACGAGGGGACGGCCCGTGCACGGTGCCACCGCCGGTGAACTGCGGCGCCCGGATCGACCCTTGACGGGCACGGCCGGTTCCCTTCTGCTTGTACGGCTTGCGCCCACCACCGCGGACCTCGGCCCGCGTCTTGGTGTCGTGGGATCCCTGTCGTGCTGCAGCAAGCTGGGCGACGACCACCTGGTGGATAAGGGGGACATTGACTTGAACGTCGAAGACCTCCGCGGGGAGGTCGACTGAGCCCGACTTCTTGCCTGCCGGGTCGAGAACATCTACCGACGTCATGCGCTGACCTCCTTCATGGCTTCCTTTGCGGCCGTGGTGACGAG
>NZLD01000078.1 GCA_002694095.1 Micrococcales bacterium
GGCAAAGGCTCCACCGAAGGAGCCATCAACGGCTGTGGCGACGACGGTTCGTCCGCGCTCGCGTTGGTCGTCGATCCAGTCGTGTGCGGTTGGCGGGATGGAGATCGACCACTCCTGAACAAGCCAGCTTGGTCGACCCGTGACCACTGTCGAACCGTCGACCACTCCCCGGACTCCTTGACCTTGNGTGCNNGAGAACGCCTCTACTGGTCGGATCTCGTTGATCNCAGCAGCCAAGGCGCGGCCGATGGGGTGCTNGGACGCCGNTTCGACAGCGGCGGTCAATTCGTACGTGTCAGGTCGGTCGGCCTCGATGAGGGCATCCANAACGCTCATCCGACCTTGCGTCANAGTCCCNGTCTTGTCNAGCACGATGNAGTCGACCTTTCGTGTGGACTCNAGAATCTCCGGACCNCGNATGACGATTCCCATTTGTGCTCCACGCCCCGTTCCCACGAGAAGCGCCGTGGGAGTCGCCAACCCAAGCGCGCACGGGCACGCGATGATCAATACAGCGACACCCGCGGTGAATGCGAACGCAAGATCGGCTCCGGTAATGGACCAACCCACGACCGTGGCTAGCGCCAGGACGATCACGATNGGGACGAAGATGGCTGAGATTCGATCNGCGAGGCGCTGNACNGGAGCCTTCTTNGTTTGCGCGTCCTCAACGAGAGCGGCNATTCGNGCNAGGTGNGTGTCGACTCCCACACGAGTTGCCTGCACCACCAGTCGGCCGNAGGTNTTGATTCCGGCACCCACCACCGCATCGCCGGGACCGACTTCCACCGGCATNGGTTCCCCGGTNAGCAGACTGATNTCCACGGACGATTCGCCATTGATCACTCGACCGTCTGTTGCCACCTTTTCTCCNGGGCGCACGAGAAAGTGATCTCCCACGGNGAGTTCGTCNATGGCNATCGTCCGTTCACGCCCGTCACTCACCACCGTGACNTCCTTGGCGCCNAGGGACAACAGCGNGGTNAGGGCCCGGCTGCTTCTGCTCTTGGCGCGAATTTCGAANTACCGNCCGAGCAGNATGAAGGTGGTGACAGCCGCNGCGACCTCCAAATAGATCTCGCTGTTGCCGGNGCCTTGGGAGGGCAGCANGTGGAAGNNCATGCGCATTCCCNGATCGCCTGCTCCCCCNAGNAAGAGCGCATANAACGACCACANGAAGGCCGCGCCTACNCCNAGNGAAACCAAGGTGTCCATGGTCGCCGCNCCGTGGCGCAGNTTCGTCCACGCTGCCCGGTGGAAGGGGAGNGCACCCCAGANAACGACGGGNGCCGCGAGAGCNAGGCTGATCCACTGCCAGTAGTCGAANTGCAGGGGCGGGATCATCGCNAGAGCAACNACCGGCGCGGTCAAAATCGCACTGATCGTCACGCGACGGCGTAGNTCNCGGAGTTCTGGGTCNTCGTGCGCGCGCTCGNGATCGGATTNAACNCTCGGCCTTNGCGCCGTGTATCCCGTTGCTTCGATNGTCGNGATCGCGTCATNGATTGATGTGCCTTCCGGTAAGGCGATGTGGGCTCGATCGGT
This sequence comes from Micrococcales bacterium, assembly GCA_002694095.1. GTDB lineage: Bacteria > Actinomycetota > Actinomycetes > S36-B12 > S36-B12 > S36-B12. The sequence goes on from NZLD01000078.1 coordinate 1,546, forward strand.
TCCGTAGTTGACGGTGGCTGTGACCCCGGGCATTCGGTTNANCTTCTTTTCCACACGCGCCGCGCAGGAGGNACATGTCATTCCCGTGATGTCGAGATCGACCTCAGTCNNAGCAGACNCGGGGGTGTTCATGNCTNNCTAGTCGNTGATCTCGTATCCGGCTTCANCCACTGCGNCACGGACGAGGTTCGTATCCAGGGGATGTTCGCTGGCAACGGTGACACGGGAGTTGCCGTTCACTACGAGATCGACTTCCACGCCAATCACGCCCGACAGTGCAGAGATTTCCTCGGTCACGGCGGTAACGCAGTGGTCACATGTCATGCCGCGCACGGCGTANTGCTGGGAGACGCTCATCTNCTGCCNCNCGTCAACTCTTGACCAGTCGAGCGATGGCCGCGGACGCCTCGGTCACCTTCTCGTCTGCCGCGGTNCCACCATCCGCCATGGCGTGCGCAACGCAGTGGCCGAGATGGTCCTCCAACAGCANCAGCGCAACAGACTGCAGAGCNTTCGTCGTTGCCGACACTTGCGTGATGACATCGATGCAGTANNTGTCGTNCTCGACCATCCGCTGCANACCACGGACNTGTCCCTCNATCCGTCGAAGTCTCGTGACGAGTGCNNCNTTGTCNGCGGTGTAACCNGCCATCGTGCCTCCTGCCATNTATACCCCCNTAGGGTATATGTCTAATCGCAGGTGACGTCCTCCNGGGGGGTANNGCCCNTCANCAGGTACTCNTCCACNACCTCNTCCACACACGANGATCCCTCGCGGTANGCNGTGTGGTTNGTNGCGTTCCAGGTNACCAGNTGCGCGTCNTCGAGCGACCGCGCNAGATCCACGCCCCAGTCGTACGGGGTCGCAGGATCNTGTCTCGTCGAGACGACCANGATCGGNNCCGCTCCNGNACCGGAGACCGAATCNAGATTCTCNGCGGCTTGCGGCCAGCCGACGCACGNGAGCATTCCCCACGCGAATGCCTCCCCGAANGTNGGTGCTACTTCCTGCCACTGNGCAGCCAAACGCGCGACCTCATCNACCGTTNCGTCNTACGGCATGTCCGCGCAGGTCACCGCGTAGAAGGCCTCGGTCGAGTTATCCANATACCGACCATCAGGAGACCTGTTCACNCGCTCATCGACGAGGGANAGCAGGGCCGTTCCNTCGTTCTCNTCCACTGCTTCGGTCAACGCTGCCCGAAGACGCGGGTAGTCANTACTCGGGAAGTAGAGAAACGANAGGACCGCATACTGNCCNAACGACTCCGTCAACTCACGATCACCNGAGGTGGGTAGCGGTGAATCGTCGAGTCCAGCCAANAAACTCCGCAATGCCTGCTCNACNTCTCGTGNGNTCCCNGNNAAAGGACACTCTCCGGAGTCCACGCAGTCGGCAGCGAAGTGCTTGACCGACTCCTCGAAGCTGACCGCTTGTCCGAACGTCACTTCTTCCTGACTGGCCGTCACAGGGAGAACACCGTCGAGCACCATGCGTCCAACCCGCTGCGGGAACAGTTCCGCATACGTAGTGCCGATGGCTGTTCCGTACGACTTGCCCAGGTAATTCAGAACCGGTTCANCGAGCAGCGAGCGAACGATGTCCATGTCTCGNGTCGTCGAGATCGTGTCCATGTGCGCCCACACATCCCCCGCTTTGCTGTCGCACGCCTCAAGCAAGGTCGTCGTGTCTTCGGCGATTGCCTCCACCTCCGTGGGTGTATCCGGCGTTCCGTCGCTCGCGAAGTAGTAGTCGATTTCCGCGTCGCTCCAGCACCGGATGGGGTCGCTACCCGCTACTCCACGTGGATCGACACCGATGATGTCGAATGCGTCGCGGATGCTCGGACTGGCAATGTAGTCCGCTGCGCGGGCGTAATCAAAGGCGCTTCCTCCTGGTCCNCCCGGGTTCACGAAGAGCGCGCCGATNGNNTCATCCGCTGCNGGNACTCGGGTCAAGGACAGCTCCGTGGTGCGACCGTCCAGATTCGAATAGTCCAGCGGTACGTCGATGCGCGCGCACTCCGCGTCCCCGCAGTCACGCCACTCGATGGTCTGTTCGTAGAACGGTGCCAGGCCGTCCTCGGTCGGGACCGGTGCGGGCGCGGTCGGTTCCGGGAGGGGAACCGGCTCCGGTGCGTGCGAGCAACCGGCGATCGTTACACCGCATATCAGGGCGAGAACAACCAGAATGCGAACGCGCATAACCGACACGGTAACCCGGGACGTAATCTCGTCCTATGGGCAACGGCAAGCGAGACGCAGCGGAGCTCGCCGCTGCCGTGGACGCCGGCATCCGCAAGGGACTCGATCTCGTCGACGCATTCCGTGGAACACCGGCTGGTCGTCGAGAACTCGAACGTGAAGCCAAGCGAAGTGCTGCAGATACCCGCCGGGCTCGGCGAGCTCATCACGTTCGCAAGGTCCAGTCGCAAGTTATGACCATCGGCGGCACAGCCGTAAGCGCGTCCGCCGCGACGGCGGGCATCATCGATGTCGCAGCTACCGGCGTCACCGGTGCTGGCTGGTTTGCGGCCTCTGCCATCGGCGCCGTCGCAGCGGTCATCGGCGGGCGTTCCTGGCGGCGGCTGTCACCCTTCACGGCAGTTCCGCAGATCGCGTCTCCCCCGGCACTTGTTCGTCGTGGCGCGATCGGGTACGACTCTGTCGCTCGCTACACAGCGGTGCGGGTTCAAACCGTTCAGGTCATCCACGCGATTGCACCGTTGCACCACGATGCGGCGCGAGAGTTGAGAGCAGCCGACTCCTCGGTTGCACCCACCCTCAACGAGCTCGCCGAGCGTCTGCGAGTCCTCGACGAAATGGCACGCCGCATGCCGGGTACATCCGCGGCCGAGAA
>NZLD01000079.1 GCA_002694095.1 Micrococcales bacterium
GTTCGTGTATTGCGCTTGCTCGAACACATTGCCCTCGAGTTCGAGGAGTGCGCCGGAGATCGCATGAATGATCCCGCGAGCGTCGGGGCAGCGCAGGGTCAAGATGAAACGATTACTGGACACACGGGTCTCCTGGTCAACGAGCGAGATCGCATGAGCGTACCGAGCACCTGCGCATCTGCGCACCTGGCGGCACCTGTCTCACTACGTCACCTACGCTTAACCAATGTCGCCAGTGAACTCCCGTCAGGCACTGCCAGATCGCCTGCGGGGTGCCGCCTTGCTCGGCATCGTGGTGGTGAACGCCGCTTTCCTCGGCATCAGTGCCGACGGCTTTACCACCGAATCGATCCAGGGTTCTGTGAATCGGGTGACGGCATTTCTGGTCATCGTTCTTGCCCAGGGGAAGTTCTACCTGTTGTTTTCTTTCCTGTTCGGCTATAGCGCGTCGTTCATTCTTCGAGACAACAGCCAGCCGAATCGACGACGCTACCTGCGTCGCCTGCTGGTCTTGTTTCTCTTCGGTCTTGTTCACGCGGTCTTCTTCTTCTTCGGCGACATCCTGATCGCCTACTCGATACTCGGACTCTTTCTCTTCGCCCTCTCACGGTTGTCTGATCGAGCATTACGGCGCTGGGCCATAGCTGTCTTCTCCACCGCTGTTGTCCTTCTGGTGATGATTGCGTTGCTCCTCACGGTATTCCCCGACGACAGCGCGAGTGGTAGTGCCGGGCGCTTGCTGGACCAGGCCCTGACAACCGGAACCTTCACCGATGCTGCTCTCGCACGACTCGAAGCACTGCCGTCGATTCTTTTCGGAGGCTTCTTCCTGCAAGCGCCGATGGCTTTCGCCGCGTTCATTCTCGGTCTTCGCGCATCACGAGCCCAATTGCTCTCCCAGCCGTCCGATCACCTCTCACTATGGCGGTCGTGTGCTCGGTGGGGTTTGGCTGTCGGTCTTCCTCTCCAGGTGGTCGCTGGGACTTTGCAGGTGAATGCGCTAGCGACCGGGGACGGTGTTTTCTCCCCGGCTGGGGCGTTTGGTCTGGCGCTCGGGTTCTGCACTGCACCGATTCTCACGGCGGGCTATGTCGGTACCGTCGCGTTGTTGCTCGCGCGACGCCCAGGGTTCATGTCCTTCACCGCACCCGCCGGTCGCATGTCCTTGACGGTCTATATCGGTGAGTCAGTACTGATGTCGCTGCTGTATTGCGGCTACGGGCTCGGGTTCTTCGGTCAATGGGGCGCGTTCGCGGTGGTTCTCTCCGGGATAGTCACCTGGGCGCTCCTTTCCCTGGTCGCGTGGCAGTGGATGAAGCGGTTCGACCAAGGGCCTCTGGAGAAGATCGCTGCGCTTGGGACCGGGAAGTCGAACCCTTCGACGGACGCGTAAGTCGAGGGTTACGACTGCGCCATATCAACAAACCGTGAGTAGTGGCCCTGGAAGGCGACGGTNACTGTNGCGGTTGGNCCATTGCGGTGCTTGGCCACGATAAAGTCTGCTTCGCCCGCGCGGGGTGACTCCCGTTCGTAGAAATCCTCACGGTGCAGCAATAGAACCATGTCCGCATCNTGTTCGAGNGANCCGGATTCGCGAAGGTCGGCGAGCATCGGACGCTTGTCTTGCCGTTGCTCCGGACCACGNTTCAACTGGCTGATCGCNATAACGGGNACATCAAGTTCCTTTGCCAGCAACTTGAGAGAGCGTGANAACTCNGACACTTCCTGTTGNCGAGACTCNACGCGTTTACCGCTCGACATCAACTGTAGGTANTCNACGACGACGAGCCGGAGATCGTGCCGTTGCTTCAAGCGACGACACTTGGCGCGAATTTCCATGAGGTTCATGTTCGGCGAATCATCNATAAACAACGGTGCATCGCTGACCGNACCCATCTTTCCGGCAAGTTTGGACCAGTCGGACTCGCTCATCGTTCCCGAACGCATGTGCTGCANNGGNACNTGAGCCTCCGCNGACAGCAGCCGCATGACGATCTCGTTGCGACTCATCTCCAGNGAGAAGATCACNCTNGTAAGCCCGTGCTTGATGGATGCGGTGCGACACAAATCNAGTGCNACCGTGGATTTTCCTAACGANGGGCGNGCGGCGATCATCACGAGTTGTCCAGGGTGCAGGCCGTTGGTCAAAGAGTCCAGATCCGTGAACCCGGTGGGCACTCCGACCATCTCGCCGTCGCGGTTGGAGATCGCCTCGATCTCGGTGAGCGCCTCGCCCATGATCTCGCTGAGTGGCTGGTAGTCCTCGCTCGTGCGCCGCTCGGTAACTTCGTAGACCTCGGCCTGGGCACGATCGACGGTGTCGTCGACATCACCGGTACCCGCGTAGCCCATCGACACGATCCGTGTTCCGGCTTCCACGAGGCGCCGGAGGATCGCCTGCTCACGAACGATGCGCCCGTAGTAGTTGGCGTTGGCTGCCGTGGGAACCAAGGAGACGAGGGTGTGCAGGTAACTGGCGCCGCCCACCCTCGAGATTTCACTGCTCTTGGTCAGTTCGGAAGCGACCGTGACCGCATCCGCGGGTTCCCCGCGGCCATACAGCTCCAGGATGGTGGAGTAAATCGTCTGGTGCGCAGGTCGGTAGAAGTCCGAGTCACGAACAAGTTCGACGACGTCGGCTATCGCATCTTTGCTCAGCAGCATCGCCCCGAGGACCGACTGTTCGGCGGCAGAGTCATTGGGTGGGGTCCGGTCAGGTTGCCCCGTCTGCTCATCGGGGAGGGGGAACTCGGCAACGCTCACCTGTGCACCCCTTCCTCGGCACCACACACCATGATCGTGTGGTGATCGCAACCTTGTGTACCCCGGAGCTGTGACAGTGCAGGCCGCAGCAACGTGACGGTACGGATGCGACGGACGTATGTCCACGTGCACTGTCGACAACTCTGTGCACTTCCTGCGGACAACCGCCGAGAGGTTGAGGACAGCGTGGGGACAATCTGGGGATGACGGAACAAATTTCTCTCGACCTAGAGGGATTCGAGCGTGATTTTTCTTCCCCAGCCTGGGGATGAATATTTCCCTCGCGTCTGAATAGCATGACGGCCGTGTCCTCCCCGTCACCCCGATCGACGCCGTTTCGCATCACCGCCGTCTGCTTAGGCAATATTTGCCGTTCACCGATCGCCGAAGCTGTCATCCGGGATCGCGCCACTACGGCAGGACTGGGCTTGCTCGTGACGGTCGATTCCGCCGGTACCGGCGATTGGCACCTCGGCCATGGCGCTGATCCGCGTTCCCTATCGACGCTCGCCAGCCATGGCTACCAACTCGAGGGACATATTTCACGCCGTATCGATGCCGANTGGTTCGACGGCTTGGACTTGGTGCTCGCNATGGATTCGANNAACTANCGGGACCTGCTCGNTCTCGCGACNATGACGGNCAGNGANCCGGACGTTCGCATGCTGCGGAGTTTTGATCCAGCGCTNGCGNATCTCGAGGCTCCGCATCCGGANTTGGACGTTCCCGACCCGTACTACGGNNGACGGGACGGNTTCGGCGCTGTGNTGAGCATGATNGAGGCCGCCGCNGATGGCCTCGTGCGTGANCTANCGGACCGCTTGGACCGGTAGCTCACGTCAACAGCGACGAGGGGTTACGNGNGTGGAGCTCCGTANTGGTTGTCGACTCCTGANCCCTGCTGAGCCCAGAGCACGATCATGANGATGATTCCGGCGCANGGAATNAGCACCAGCAACTGCAGCCAGCCGCTCTTTCCGGTGTCGTGGAGACGTCGAGCGCCTGCCGCATACAGCGGAATCGCCAGCACGATGGCGAGCACAAACGCCAGCAGTGAGTACAGGGCNGAGTCNGTTCCCACGATCACTGCGAACAGCGTCTGAACNACNACCTGAACGATCACCACGAAAAGCCAGAACCACCAGAATTCCGNCCGGCGGGCGCGACCATTGAAGTTCGCATAGTTCGAAAAACATGTNGAGATGGCTTGTCCGAAGCCCATTGCATTCTCCTCTCGTTCGCCCTCCTCATGGGCGCTTCATCCTCTCGCTGATGTCAACCGATATCCATTACATTCCCGATTTCTTCCACAGACGCCACTCGATTCACTACGGTTGCNCTGTGAAGGAGGCANCATGTCTGAAGTAACCCCTCCGAGTCCTCAGCCGGCGGCTCCCCAGAANGGNCTGGGAACTGCNGCTCTGGTGCTCGGCATCGTTCAGTTCTTCTGCTTTCCCTTGATCGGTGGTGTTCTCGCTATCGTCTTCGGAAANATGGGAATGGCAAAGGCCGAGCAGGGGCTCGCAACCAACGGTGGAGCCGCGAAGGCTGGCTTCATTCTCGGCATCGTCGGCTTGGCGCTGTGGGTCTTGCTCATCCTCATCACTCTGCTTGGTGGGATGTTCGGGAGCTAACGCTCTCGCTGACTACGCAACAACACGGAGGCCGGGATCNTTNGATNCCGGCCTCCGTCGTGTTCGCTNTAGCAGCGACATNNGCTGCTAACTCGGCACNACCTCGATGGTTACCNGTGCCACCACNTCCGGGTGGAGATCAATCGCGACCGTATNGCTACCGGTCTTCTTGATGNGCGCCGAGATCTGCACGTTGCGCTTCTCGACNAGCGGGCCACCGGCCGCCTTGATGGCGTTCATGACGTCGGTGNTGGTCACCGAGCCAAAAAGTTTGCCNCTGTCTCCCGCCTTCNCAGGGACNNTGACCGTCAGAGCTTCGATCTCCGCCTTNACTTCCTTGGCGTGATCGAGANTGCGGATCTCCCGGGCCTTGCGAGCCCGCTTGATCTGGGTGACCTGCTTCTCCCCGCCTCGGGTCCAGCCGATNGCCAGCCCNCGCGGGAGCAGNTAGTTGCGTCCNTAGCCGTCCTTGACTTCGACGATGTCNCCGGCGTCGCCGAGTCCGGCAACCTCCTGGGTAAGGATCAATTTCATGTCGCGTCTCCTTACCGAGCCGTCGANGTGTAGGGNAGAAGNGCCANNTCGCGGGCNTTCTTGACCGCCATCGCGATATCNCGNTGGNNNTGNGTGCANGTCCCNGTNACTCGCCGNGCNCGGATNTTGCCGCGGTCCGAGATGAATTTGCGCAGCAGGGTGACGTCCTTGTAGTCGATGCCCTTCACACCTTCCTTGCAGAAGGGGCAGGCCTTCGCCTTGACCATCCGTTGTTGCGCTTGGTGCTTGTCGCGCTTGTTGTCACGTGCCATTGGTTTCTCCTGTTTTATGAAGTACGTCTGTGCTGCTTAGAAAGGGGGTTCGTCGAAGTTGTCGGTTGTGCCGCCTGTGGTCCAGGGATCCTCCGCAGGTGCGGCACCACCAGAATCTGCGCCGAATCCGCCACCGCCGC
>NZLD01000080.1 GCA_002694095.1 Micrococcales bacterium
TCGGCAACGGGGGCTCACTGTCTGGCACCGCGGACACCTACACGATCAATATCACCGCCGCCCCCAAGAAGAAGCGTAGCTAGGCGCCGCGTCCTTTCCATCGGCGAAGAGGGGAGGTGACCTTCCAGGATCGNGTGCCCTGGATGAAGTCCANNTCNTGACGAAGTGCCTTNTTGGCNGCNTNGAGAGCNANGATTTGCGNGTCCTTGTCNTCGCTCGCNAGCACAACGAAGGACCGTAANCCGACAAAGCCCTCGACAGAATCAGCAGCGTNGGTNACNGAAATTCGNGCCTGNGCTGGGGTTCCTCTCGTTCCATCCCCGAGGGGNACGGAGATAACCGATCCGAGGTAGATCTCCTGGAANACCGGGCCTCCNGGCCCNGTGATNTCGATCGANGCGCGCCCGGGCATCGACCTCGTNGCCACAAGCACCGTNAGCGGACCGTCTACCGGCCGCTTGAGTCGAATGACCGCGTGACCACCGGGCCTGAGNTCCCACCCCCANGTTTGCGGGCTTCCGAAGGTCCCCACNATCGCCGCATCGCTCACGGTGACGTCGTCCGCCACGCGTGGTTGGCTCAANAGCGGTGTGANNCCGTCACCCGTCACGTGNGAGAGGTACTGATCGGCATGGTCGGTCTCAGGGGCCNCCGAATCGNNGACNAGCATGTANTCACGNCCGAGTTCGATTTCGGGATACACCGGNTCNCTNCCTTCCGCGGCTTCGATGTCNGCAGNGATGGCAGNTGCCACAGTCTCCCAGGTCGGAGGCACCGGTGCGTTTNNCAGCANGGTTTCCTCTCGCTNCTNCCGGAACACCGAATCCACCANCATGGACTCGACCGCTGAAATCAATGNNTCNNGGTCGTCGGTNGGNACGTANACGGCNGCNTCACCACCNACTTCACGAATCGACGAGTTATCTGCGGCGATGGGGACCTTNNCGAAAGCNATGGACTCGCCGATAGGCAGTCCCCATCCTTCATATCGGCTTAGGTAAAGGGTGAATTCAGCATGGGCATAAAACTCCGCCAATTCCGTATCGGATACNGAGTTCGATAGAACGCTGACCTTGCCATTCAATCCCCCGCTGTCGACATACGCGTCGAGAAACTCGCTCGCATGCCACCCCAAGCGTCCAATGCACACGAGGTCGGGAACCACTTCGGGTCCATGCCGCTCAATCAGTTGTTGCCACGCAGACAAAGCCAAACGGTGGTTCTTGCGTGCCTCGATCGTGCCAACACACAGCACGTACGGCCTCGGCCATGGCACCTGAGACAGGTCCCGATTGGCGGGGGCTATGCCGCACGGCAACCCCGTCGCGTGGCCCGGTGGTGCAGGCAGTCCCTTGCCTTTCGCATAGGCAACGAAGTCGCGCCGCGATGATTCGCTAATCGCTGGNACGGCGCTCGCTGANNTGATGAGGAGGTCGAGGTACCGCGTGAANAGACGNTTGACGGTCGATGTGTGGCCNGTCTCCATAACCGGCGTCAGGTCATAGAGCAGGGCAACGAGCGTGGCACCTTGAGTGTGCGCGAGGCGGGCAGCNCCCATCAGGGCATCGTTAATCCACAACGCGCCNAGAAACACCAGNGTGCAGCGANTNTCGATGGTGACCGGTTGTGCNGCCCGAGCNCTCTCGAGANCAGNGGCGGCCTGAGCCGGTGCGTCTNNTGNCAGNCCNGTCCCGGACGTCGGGGGTCTCTTTCTCAGGAGGCNGTCNGATTCNTCNCCNGTGAGTTCGACGAAGACCCCCCGTGCTCGGTCCAACAGGACGGGGCGCGCNGNNNGGGAGGCCATCAACAACGGGGACACNTCAGCCACNACGCGCTGAACACCCGACGGNGATTCACTCCNGGTGAGAAANTCGACGTANTCGGTGACGTCTAGGTAGATCGTGCTCATGCCGTCACCACCCATCAGGTCTGCGCAACNAAGGCNCTGTCCGCTCGCTCAGCACANGAGCCTAGGAGCCGACTAGCGTGCCATCCATGCGCCCCTCGGTTCAACGANTCACCGACCTAGGTGTCGTCGCTGCGATCGCTGCCGGCATCAGCGTNGCCTCTCANAGTTGGTCTGGTTTCAACTCACCCGACTCNGAGTTCTACGCNAGNCTTGCTCTATTCGGCTCCGACATCACCGACCGAGCGTTCGAACCCGCGTACACCTGGACGCGACTGGGATACATCGTCCCTGTGCGAGCCCTCGTCACGGTCTTCGGGCCGTGGGTGGGTTTCGAGGTGTGGCGGTGCCTACTCATCACGTTGATCGTTGGATCCATATACGCCGCCGGAACAATCACCGGCAGGTCGCGGGTGCTCGCTGGAAGTTTGTCCATCTTCGTGGGACTCAACACCGTGGTGCTCGCCTTCGTGGGCAATACCTACCTGACGGGCACCGCNATNGCGGTCATGTTCGCCTTGATCACCGTCAGTCTTTCGTTCCTCGGTAGCCACGGGAGTCACGGCCGAGGCCTNCTCGGCACTCCGCGGTGGACAACCGGNGTNCTCTCCGGTCTGCTCGCCGGCTGGTTGATCATGATCAACCCCTACGCNTTCATCCTCGGCGGCGCNATCTGGGGCGGNGTTCGGATCACNNCGCTTGTCCTNTTGCGTGATGACCGGATTCGACGCTTGACNATTGATGGTGTCGCTGGGCTTGCTGGAGCCGCTCTGAGCNTCGCCGTGTTCCTTGCTNCCGGCCGCTCCATCTTTCCCNAGCTGAACTGGTGGACGACNTATCTNGAGTGGAACTCTCGCCTCGACTACACNGTNTTCATCATCGACNCGAACACGTGGCAGCGTGACTCGGCGCTGCTCATCGTCGTCGCCTCCGTNGTTATCTCTCTNGTNACGGTCATCGTCTATCCCGCTCGACGNTGGGCATGGGCAGCNATANCNATCGGAGCNACCAACGTGGCGGTCACNGCGATTCTGATGATCTCCTTTACCGGTCCNTGGCTNGAAGCCCCCACCTACATNGCCAANNTGTGGCCGGCNTCANTGATCTCNTTNGCTCTGGCCTTCTTCACTATCGCTCCCGGCACCAGGGANAGCCGNNCNGCCTATCGCATCGTCATCGTGCTGGGAGCCANGGTCACCATTCCTGCACTGCTGTGGAGTGGACGCTTNGACGGAACACTTTCTCGNGCGNNCNCNTGGCTCCTNGCATCACTCNTGNCNNTNCTCNTCATCGGGATGTTGCTTCTTGCNCGTCGGGCATGGAANAGATGGGTCGCNGTCGCGNTNTCCGCNACCATGCTGGTGACCTTCGTGAGCGCCCANATCTTGCAAAATGGGAGGGGNCTCCTCGGTGGCTACGGGCAGTATCCCTTCCGATCGGCCTTCGTCGACTTCAATTACCGAGAGCAGATGGAAGCCAAAATCNACGTCCAGCGATGGCTCNTTGCGCGGACATCCCCGGACGACACCATCGCGCTCTGGACGGATCCACAGTTCCTCACCGCGGACGTCGCTGCCATGCAACTGTGGGGTGGCTACAACATATTCACGCGCGACGCNGNANTGAACCGGGAGACCACCATGCGCCTGGAGGAGATTCGACCCTCGGTGNTAGCNCTNTANGCCCCCGANANGACGCACNTTGACACCCTGTACGAGACGCTNCCTCCCTGGGCGCTCCCGTCAGAGTTGGAGTGCACCGAACAGCCGTATCTTGGTGTCGGCACCGGGCAAGTGGTCGCATGCCTGACGCGACTCACCTGGGTGGGTTAAGGNCGAAGNAGCCCCGCNACATCACGCACTCGTCCTGCAGTGCGTCCAANGTGGCGGGCACGTGCGNACCACCAGGCAACCGGGTGATCTTGCCCCGAGGTTGNCAGCCCGACTTGCTGGTCTGGACCAACNCGGTANTCGATCACCTTCGTGTCNTCAATGAGAAGGGCCTGCTGTCGAAGAGCCACGAGACTCCACCACCGATCGTGCAACCATCCNGGAGGGACCGTCCAATCGGAAAGCCCTGACAAGCGGATGGCGCTCGCTCCGCCTGTGGCGATGGAGTGACGCAACGCGAAACGCATCTGATGGCGCACCNTCCACTCGTGGAAGTCGTCGGGCANNGGAAACGATCCACGAATGGAGCCGGGCAGCGCTACACCGTGTTCGTCGATNANAAAGCCATCACTGGCAANCATCGCTACCTGTCGGTGGGTCTCCAAAATGTCGGNCTGTCGCTGTACGCGATCGCGATGCCAAANATCGTCATGATCACCCAANACAGCGATNTCTGCGCCNCGTTGTTGCGCGANTCGGACACCGTTNACAAAGTTTTGGGNGATTCTCGTGAANGGATCGGAACTCGTCGATGTTGACGTCCGCACCGTGAATCCCGCTGCACGCAGAGTCTGCACAGTGTGGTCGGTCGAATAGTCGTCAATGGCAATCAGTGTTGTTGGTTCTTGCGTCTGACCCGAGACACTCTGAAGAGTTTCCGTAAGTCCGGGAGTGCTGTTGCAGGTCACCAGGACGACCGCGANATTCGTCACGGNCGTGCTGCCTCGATCCTTCGATCTGGTCCTCGGTGNGCACGTTGNAGATGCTGCAGCAANTTCTCATACTCATCGGTTACCGAGTCCCATTGATAGTGCTCTTCTATNCGACGCTTGCCGGCGTCNGANAGTTCGCGCAGCACNGGCTCCCATTCGCCNTCGGCAAGGTCATCCATGANCCTGGTCATGTCNTCTGCTGACGACCACAGGAGGGCGCGGTCGGCGGTNACTTCTCNGTTGAACTCACAGTCGAACGCCAATACCGGTGCGCCAGCACCCATCGCCCGAAGCAAGCTNGGATTTGTTCCACCNACGGAATGACCATGAATGTAGGTTCTCGCGTTGGCGTACAACTGGTTGAGAAGATCCTGGTCGTACACGCCACCCAAGAAGCGCACACGTGGATCATCATCGGCCGCACGCGTCACTTGGTCGATGTACCACTGTGAATAGGGGGCGCTACCGACAACAATCAGGGGCCGCGTTTCCTCGCTCAATCGATACCCGTGCACGGCTTCGAGTACGTGATTTTCTGGCTCCATGCGAGCGATCAGCAGATGAAAGTCACGCCGCACCAGGTTCAACTCGTCTAAATGCTCACTTCCCGGCTCGATCACCTCTGCGCCGTAAGGGATCACCCAACTCTTGCGTCCGTACGTGCGCAGAACATAGTTGGAGATGGCGTTGCAATCGGACACGACTTCCGTGCCTGATCGCACACTGGCGCGCTCGGCCCATCGGTAGTACGTGGCTCCCGCGCCACGCCACTTTTCGCGCTTCGATTCAAGGCCGTCGAGATGAACAGCAACCGGGATGCCGGCGGCACGTAGAGGGCGCAACAATGGGGCGTTGCCAGCATTCATCACCAGTGCGACGTCAGGTCGATCCTTGATGGCAGCGTGCGCTGCACTCAACGACGTGTGACTCAAGGTCTCAGCGACGCGATGGCGGATCGCTGGAAGATTCACCAGAGTCATTCCGGCGTAGGAAGTCAATGTTTGCCCGGGGTTGCGGCAGTAGACCGTAACGTCGTAACCGCGAGTGGCCAGCCGGCTGCCAATCTCCTCGACGGCCGTCTCGAAACCTCCGTACTGAGCCGGCACACCTCGCGTCCCGAGAATCGACACCTTCACGCGACCAAGAGTCTCACATTGACGTTCTCAGTACTTCTCCATCGTGGCTGCCGTCCACACATTCGCTGCTAGCCTGCCCGCGTGGACACTCGGGCTCTGTCGATCAAGGGAGCGTGGGAATTCCACCCGGTGTTACGACCCGATGAGCGGGGAGTCTTCCTCGAATCCTTCAAAGCTGACATTTTCGAGAGCGCGGTGGGTCGACCCTTCGATCTGCGTCAAATGAACATCTCCGTCTCCCGCCGAGGAACCGTGCGGGGCATCCACTACGCGGACGTTCCGCCTGGTCAAGCGAAGTACGTTCAGTGTTTCGAGGGAAAGATCCTGGACATCGTGGTGGACATCCGCGTTGGATCACCCACATTCGGGCAATGGGACGCCGCGGAACTTGATGCCGAGTCACGCACCGGACTGTTTATCACTGAAGGGCTCGGGCACGCCTTTTGTGCACTGACGGAGTCAGTGACTGTAGGCTACCTGTGTTCGACTCCCTACTCACCCACCAGAGAGCGTGGTATTCATCCACTCGATCCCGCCTTGGATCTCCCCTGGCCAGACATGTCCGAGATCGTGCTATCCGACAAGGACGAGGGCGCTCCACTCCTCGCTGATGCGGCGGATATGGGCATGCTTCCGACCATTGACCGTTGCCAAGAGTGGGAACTGAGTCAGCCGCTCCACTGACGTCAATCGGTTACCACGACAACGCGACGCGGATCCGCAGAGCCGAAACGCAAGCGCAAAAACTCTGCTGACTCTTCCGTCGGCGGCACAAAGGCAATCCGCAGGCGTGGGAAGGCCGCCAAAGCCTCCTTGACCCATGCAGCAGCGTCTTCACCCTCTGGTGGTTGCGGGAGACTGAGATAGAAGACCTGTTGAGTGCTGGACAAGGTCCCGTGGATGCTCCCCGTCCACAGGTTCGACAGAGTTCCCGGCCCCTCCCATAGAACAGGAGCGAACTCGGGTAGACCCTCGGTTGCATCGACCCCCGCCACAATCAACTCTCCGAGCCACTGAGCCTGCCTTCCTTCATACCGCTGGCCGATGGCTTCGAATCCAGGGAATTGCGGTAGTCCCCGTAACGGCTCCGTCTGCCGGGTACCGGCCAGGCCAAGCGTGGAGAGTCCGACCAGGCCGACAACGATTGTCACGGCCACCGCCTGACGCGAGCTCATCCACCGCAGGGCAAGAATGAGGCCGACTCC
>NZLD01000081.1 GCA_002694095.1 Micrococcales bacterium
TGCAACGTTTCACGAGCGAGCCTCAAAGCGTGCTGGTGGGAACGGTCGCCCTGTGGCAGGGCATCGACGTACCGGGAAACTCGTTAGTGCTAGTGACGATCGACCGGATTCCGTTTCCTCGGCCCGATGACCCGGTGATGAGCGCGCGGCAAGCCGTGGTCGATGAGGATGGTCGCTCCGGTTTTCGCGAGGTAGCGCTGACCCGGGCGGCTTTGCTGTTGGCTCAGGGGGCGGGTCGACTCATTCGCTCAGAATCTGATCGAGGGGGGGTAGCGGTTCTTGATTCGCGCATGGCGACGGCCGGATACGGGGGAGCGTTGCGTGCGTCCCTGCCACCGTTGTGGTTCACCACGGACGGGTCGGTCGTTCGACAGGCCCTGGTGAGGCTCAGAGATGAAGGCTGAGTCTGAGCGTCTCGCGAGAGAAAGAAATCTCAGCGAATCCGTCGAAGGACGCTGACGACCTTTCCGAGAACGGTGGCATTGTCACCGAGGATCGGCTCGTAGGCCGGGTTGTGCGGCATGAGCCACACGTGACCGTCGCGCCGCTTGAAGGTCTTGACGGTGGCTTCACCGTCGATCATCGCGGCGACGATATCCCCGTTGTCACACGTCGGTTGGCTGCGAACAACCACGAAGTCCCCGTCGCAAATGGCCGCGTCAACCATCGAGTC
Organism: Micrococcales bacterium; assembly: GCA_002694095.1. Taxonomy (GTDB): domain Bacteria; phylum Actinomycetota; class Actinomycetes; order S36-B12; family S36-B12; genus S36-B12. Next base: position 674 of record NZLD01000081.1, read on the forward strand.
GCCGACCACCGTGAGCATGAACAGCTCGCCGTCGCCGACAAGATCCCGGGGCAGGGGCATGACGTCTTCGGTGTGCTGCTCGGCGAGGATGGGCCCGCCCGCGGCGATACGACCGACCAGNGGCACCGAAACGGCGCTGCTAGGCGNCTGCGACTCGATGTGCGTCACGTCCGCCGTGGAGGAGCCGGTGGGTGTGCCCGCTGGACGCGCCACGACGAGTGCGCGAGGCCGGTGGGGGTCGCGACGCAGATAGCCCAATTCNTCGAGCGTCTTGAGTTGGTGGGCCACCGAACTNGGGGAGGTCAGGCCGACNCCGTNCCCAATTTCGCGGACGCTCGGCGGATNCCCCCGGTCCGCCATGGTGTCCTCAATCACCCGCAGGATGGCCTGCTGCCGGGGTGTGAGGCCTGAACCGTCAGGCTCACCGTCGGGAAGTTCGCTGACTGTCGATGCCATGGGCCCTCCTGGGCTAGCCGAGGCGNGGGTGTCAGACCCCNACGCCATCCTGCACGTGTGTTCGAAAACTANGGCAGCCNCGACACGAAATCAAACACCTGTTCGATAAATGCAGGGNGTGTCGGNCGGANCATGGTAGAAAACGAACATGTGTTCGATCGTACAGACGTTCGAACAAGTNATTCGGCTCNAGGAAAGGTACANCGATGGATACGCGGACTTCCCCCCGAGGCACTCGGTCACGTNATGACAGGCATCGAGTCAGCAGGAGCGANCCAGCATTGCGGCTGACCAGGCGAGGTCGGCTGGTCGCCTTCTCAGCGTCCGTNGCGGCCNTGGGTGNGATTGTTNTCGGGGCCGGTCAGGTGGCCGGCGCGTCAGGATCAGATTCGCAGGCGTCGAACTCGCCNGCTGAGCAGGTCGTGGTGGTCCAGGCGGGCGAAACNCTGTGGGGGATAGCCCGCGAGGTGGCCCCTGGCAGCGATCCACGGGGGGTGGTTCGGCAGATTCGTCAAATGAATGACCTCGGCACANCACCCGTGGTGCCGGGCCAGTCCATCGTCGTCCCCGTCCTCGGGTGATACTGAGCGGGTGCCTCGTCNCCTTGCGGTAGTCATCACCACNCTCGTCGTTTGTCTGGCCGGTCAGCAGTGGAGTCCGGTGGNGGCGGNTGAACCGGGTCCGCGCAAGGACCCGCAATGGTCCACCGGGGGAGACGCTCGGGCCTGCAGCGGGCCGATCTGGCCCGACGCACTCAATACGACCCCCGGACCGGGTCAAGGGCGCCGGGTGCTGGTNATCGGCGACTCGTTGACCCGNAATGGACGAAAGCCGTTGAAGCGGGCGCTNCGTGAGGANGGATGGACTCCCACGGTGCGTTGCTTCGGAGGGAAGCGGCTGGATTGGGCGATCGCNCAAGCCANGCGTGCGAAGGAACTTGATCAACTTCCGGCGACAGTGGTGGTCGCCATCGGAACCAATGACATGCGGTGGATCGATCGAGGAACAACCGNNTCTCGAATGAAGGAGCTCNTGCGGGTGCTCGGACCCAGGCGCACAGTGATGTGGGTGGATACCTACGCCAGCGGTGGTGATCGCTTCACGCGAGAAAAGGAGCGGTGGTTCAACCGGNAGGTCAAGCAGCTTGCGGCGNACAGCAACAATCTGCATCACATTCGCTGGGGCTCNTGGGCGAGAGACCAGAAGGTCCCCTTCGCTGACGCCTTGCACTACACGACGCGAGGNACGAAGACCTGGGCATCGCGGGTCGCCGATGAAGTCTCCCGAATCGCCGGCTGAGCCGAGCAACACGCCNAAGCGGGCCAAATTCNCGNGGACGCTTGCGCCCGGCGTCCGCTAGCCCTACAGTCTGACCCCTAGATGTAGTAGTCACACGCATGTGATTCGNCCACAGGTTGTGGTACTACTACACAGANCGTCCACAGGNTTTCCCCATAAATCCCCACAGACGGCAGNAATNGCGAGACAGATGTGACGAGAGTGACAGGAGGAACCCATGAGGTGCCCTTTTTGCCGTGAGGAGGACTCACGGGTCGTCGACTCGCGTACNTCGGAGGAAGGCANNGCNATACGGCGCCGACGGGAATGCCTGAGNTGCGGCCGGCGCTTCACGACNTCGGAAACTGCACAGTTGAATGTGGTGAAGCGATCGGGAGCCAGCGANCNTTTCTCCCGGGCGAAGGTCGTGGCGGGTGTCCGTAAGGCGTGCCANGGACGCCCAGTCGAAGACGATCAGATCGCGATCCTCGCCCAGCAAGTNGGGGATGCGCTGCGCGCCACCGGCAACGCAGAAGTCCCGGCCGAAGAAGTGGGGCTGGCCATTCTTGGCCCGCTCCGNGAACTNGACGAGGTCGCCTANCTGNGGTTCGCGTCCGTNTANCGCAGNTTNGATTCGCTAGAAGATTTCGAAGCAGAGATNACGCTGCTTCGCGCAGAAGGGGAGCCAACGGCTCATGAGCCGGCTCGCCGCGAGCACGCCGATGTCACACCCGCACGAGATTCTTCCCCGNCCTANNACCAGANATATCCNTCCGTTCCGCACCAGCAAGAAAGGCACCACCGATGTCCCAAACAATCAGCACACCCGCACCGTTCGTGCACAACACGCTCCAAGGCCCCGGCCTGACCATGGAGCGGCTCTACACCACGGAGGGGCGGCACCCCTACGACGACGTCGCCTGGGAACGCCGCGACGTGGTGCAAAACAACTGGAAGACCGGGGAGGTGGTGTTCGAGCAGCAGGGTGTCGAGTTTCCAGACTTTTGGAGTGTGAACGCGTCGACGATCGTCACGACGAAGTACTTCCGCGGGGCCGTGGGCACCGAGTCGCGGGAGTGGAGCCTCAAGCAGTTNATTGACCGAGTCGTTNTGACNTACACCAAAGCCGGACGGGACAACGGCTACTTNGGNTCGGAAGAGGACGCNGAANTCTTNGAGCACGAGTTGACGTACATGCTGTTGCACCAGGTCTTCAGTTTCAACTCACCGGTGTGGTTCAACGTNGGNACCACTGCTCCGCAGCAGGTGAGCGCCTGCTTCATCCTGAGNGTGGACGACACGATGGACTCCATNTTGAACTGGTACAAGGAAGAGGGCTTCATCTTCAAGGGCGGNTCTGGTGCNGGGCTGAATCTGTCGCGCATTCGCTCGAGCAAAGAGCTCCTGCGTTCCTCGGGCGGCACGGCGTCCGGNCCCGTGTCGTTCATGCGTGGGGCAGACGCCTCCGCAGGCACGATCAAGTCAGGTGGNGCCACACGTCGGGCCGCAAAGATGGTGGTGCTCGANGTCGATCACCCCGACATCGANGAGTTCATCGAGACNAANGTCCGAGAAGAGGACAAGATCCGGGTTCTGCGCGACGCGGGATACGACATGGACCTCGGTGGAAANGACATCACGTCGGTTCAGTACCAGAACGCCAACAACTCGGTGCGAGTCTCCGATGAGTTCATGCGGGCACTGGAGGCGGACGAGGACTTTGGGCTGCGGGCTCGTACCGACGGCGACGTTGTGGAGACGGTGAGCGCCAAGGGGCTCTTCCGGACCATGGCNGANGCTGCTTGGGCATGCGCGGATCCCGGAATTCAGTACGACGACACCATCAACGATTGGCACACCAATCCGGAAACAGGNCGGATCAACGCGTCCAANCCCTGCTCGGAATACATGAGCCTGGATNACTCCTCNTGCAATCTGGCGAGCTTGAACTTGATGACCTTCCTGAAGGAAGACGACACATTCGATGCGGAGAGGTTCGCCAAGAGTGTGGAGTTCGTCATCACCGCGATGGACATCTCGATCTCCTTCGCTGACTTCCCGACGGAGGCCATCGGCGACACCACTCGCCGGTACCGCCAACTCGGCATCGGGTACGCCAACCTCGGTGCGCTACTCATGGCGACTGGTCTTCCTTACGACTCCGACGCTGGTCGCTCTTTCGCTGCGGCCATCACATCGCTGATGACCGGAACTGCGTACAAGCGCAGCGCCGAGCTCGCCGGGGTCGTCGGTCCCTACGACGGCTACGCGCGAAACGTCGATGCCCACAAGCGCGTCATGCGCAAGCACGCATCGGCTAACGACGATGTGCGGACCGTGTCGAGCTTGGACGGCGACGTTCTCAAGCTCGCGGTGAAGACATGGGAGGAATGNCTCACCACGGGTGAGAAGAACGGGTGGCGNAACGCGCAGGCCTCCGTCCTCGCTCCCACCGGGACCATCGGTTTCATGATGGACTGCGACACCACGGGAATCGAGCCGGACTTCTCACTGGTGAAGTTCAAGAAGCTCGTGGGTGGTGGCTCGATGCAGATCGTCAACCAGACGATCCCGCGCGCATTGCGCAAGCTGGGGTACACCGAAGAAACGATCGAAGCCATCGTGGAGTACATCTCAGATAACGGACACGTNGTGGACGCACCTGGGCTGAAGACCGAGCACTATGCNATCTTCGACACCGCTATGGGAGCCCGGTCCATTTCTCCCATGGGTCACGTTCGGATGATGGCAGCGGTGCAGTCGTTTATTTCCGGTGCCATCTCCAAGACGGTGAACATGCCGGAGACCGCGACCGTCGAAGAAGTAGAGGAGATCTATTACGAGGGTTGGAAGCAGGGCCTCAAGGCACTCGCGATCTATCGNGACAACTGCAAGGTCGGCCAGCCGCTATCCGATGCGAAGGCGACGAAGGTGGATGCGCAAGTCGAAGCCGCTATTGAGGGAATCGGTCAGCCGATCCGGCGTCGTTTGCCGAAGTCACGGCCAAGTCGAACCACCAGCTTCTCGGTGGCAGGTGCCGAGGGCTACCTGACGGCGGGCAGTTACGAGGATGGAGAGCTNGGCGAGGTATTCCTCAAGCTCGGCAAGCAGGGTTCCACGCTCGCGGGCGTGATGGACGCCTTCTCCATCGCCATCTCGATCGCGCTGCAGTACGGCGTGCCGTTGGAAGCCTTCGTGTCCAAGTTCGTCAACATGCGATTCGAGCCAGCAGGTATGACCGACGATCCAGACATCAGGATGAGCCAGTCGATCATGGATTACATCTTCCGTCGTTTGGCGTTGGATCACCTGCCGTTGGACAAGCGTGAGGCGCTCGGGATCTTCACGGCCGATGAGCGCGCGGCGACCGTCACCCAGCAGTANGAGATGCCGCAGGTCGAGGCTGCCCCNGCANTAGACCTNGCGGTCGATGAGCAGTCAGCNCCGGCGGGGGAGATGCCTGCCGCNAGNNGCGCCCACTCCAGCGCNGAACTGCTCGAAGAGATCACCGGAACCGCGTCGGATGCTCCCTTNTGCATGACCTGTGGCATCAAGATGCGCCCAGCCGGCAGCTGCTACGTCTGCGAAGGCTGCGGNAGCACCTCNGGCTGTAGTTGACATGACCACACGAATGCGGCGTCGAGTACAGATTCGGCGCNGCNTTGGTGTGCNGGGGGCACGGTTCCACCTATCTCCCGCACACGCACCCCTCTCGGCGCGCCAGGTCTNCAAAAAACGCGGCGCGATTGGGCTGGTCACGTTACCCTTTNGTGACGAAGTCCCCAAGGGTGCGACGGAGGGTTGGCATGCGAGGAACGCGGAAGTNNATGGCGGNCGCAGCGAGTTGCGTNCTNGCGGTCACCCTGGCGGCTTGCGGGGGAGGCGACGAGGAGCCGGCGGCGGAGGACGTNACCCCAAGTGAGGCNCCCTCAGACGCCCTCGATGTGGAAATCGATGAGGCCATCGAGGTNATCCCGGCGTGCACGAGTTACTTCGCCCTCGACCTNAAGNTGAGCGAGATCAATTCCAAGCCGGACGCGAAGAAGAAGGCGAAGAAGGAGATGCTCGCGGAGTTGAAGGGCCTNACCGACACCCTGGTCACNGACGCGGAAGAGGCGTACATCTCCGGCGATCTACCCGAGCGCGTGCTGGTCAATGCCAACCGCATTCAGAAGAATCTCAGCCGCGTAGAGGCGAAGGAAGGTACCGACGGCATCAAGAAGAAGCAGATGCGACGGATCGAGAAGTCTGCGGCACGTATCGAACGAAGCTGCGAAGCCGCGGGAGACATGCTGCCTCAGGAGAATCTAGACGCACGCACCGCGTGATGTCTCCTCAGCGGNCACGGTGACACGCGTCGACCTGTCGAGGCCGGTGACTATGCCTCGTTGAAGGCGTCCGGGTTCGGACCCGTGCGACGTGACGGGTCCTCGAGGCCTTCGATGGCGATGAGNTCATCAGCGTCGAGTTCGAAATCGAACACATCAACGTTGCTGACGATCCGCTCGGNCGTGACCGACTTCGGCAAGACNACATTTCCGATCTGCAGGTGCCAGCGGATCATGACCTGAGCGGTGCTNTTNCCGTGCTTGCTGCCGATGTCGGCCAGGACGGCGNTGTCGATGAGGCCNCCGGAGGCAAGCGGTGACCAGGCTTCNGTGACCACTGCGTGCTCGTCGTCGGCGGNACGTACNTNTCGTTGGGGCAGCCATGGATGGAGCTCCACCTGGTTGATAGTCGGTGTTGCGCCTGTGGCATCAATGATGGTGCGCAGGTGGGCCGGGTGGAAGTTAGANACACCGGCTGAAAGCGTCCTGCCCTGCTCCTTAAGTTCCAGAACCGTTTCCCAGGTTTCNACGTACAGACCTCTGTCNGGTGTGGGCCAGTGAATGAGATANAGGTCGACGTANTCCAGGCNCAATCNGTCGAGNGAGGCCTGCATCGCGTCTGTCGTGCGNGCACGCCCNTGGTNGGTATTCCACACNTTGGTCGTGATGAANAGNTCGTCTCGGGANAGCCCGGANGNNNTGATNGCCCGGCCCACNCCCTCTTCNTTCCCGTANAGNGCGGCTGTGTCGATGTGCCGNTANCCGGCCTCGAAGGCNGTCAGGCANGCGTCGGTTGCCACGTCGTCGGGCACNTGCCAAACNCCCANACCNATCTGNGGNATCGATCNATCGTCGTTCATNGTCACGTGCGGAANATTCGACACTNGCNCTCCACNCTCGCCGATCACTGCCACAATCCNTTCATGGATATCGCNCCACACTACTTGCCCGANCCNNACCGNTACGACGGTCGGATGCCNTATCGCAGATGCGGTCGCAGTGGGCTTGATCTACCNCTGATCAGNTTGGGGTTNTGGCATAACTTCGGCGACGACAAACCTCTGGCCACGCAGCGAGAGATCATGCACACGGCNTTCGACTTNGGNNTCACCCACTTCGATCTCGCGAACAATTACGGTCCACCGTTCGGGTCGGCTGAAATCAACGCCGGACGTATCTTGCGCGAGGATTTTGCCCGGTATCGAGACGAACTGGTCATCTCTTCCAAGGCGGGGTGGGATATGTGGCCAGGCCNCTACGGGGATCTCGGGTCTCGCAAGTACATGCTGGCCAGCCTGGANCAGAGCCTNGAGCGNCTTGGNCTGGACTATGTCGACATNTTCTACCACCACCGACCCGACCCGAANACNCCTCTTGAAGAATCCATGGGCGCGTTGGCCACCGCCGTTTCCCAGGGCAAGGCGCTGTATGTCGGCATTTCCTCCTACGGGCCTGCACGCACCCTTCGAGCCGCGGAAATCCTGGCCGACCTCGGCGTNCCNTTGCTGATTCACCAGCCGTCCTACTCGCTGTTGAATCGATGGATCGAAGACGACGGTNTGCTCGACGCCCTGACAACAGNGGGGGCTGGATCCATCACNTTCAGCCCGCTCGCCCAAGGAATGTTGACCGATCGCTACGTGGACGGAATCCCCGAAGGCTCCCGAGCAACGGAAGGCAAATCACTGGATCCCGCCTTCCGGAGCGCCGAGAACGCAGACCGCCTGCGTGCACTGGCGCAGATAGCGCGCGAGAGGGGCCAAAGCCTGGCTCAGATGGCTGTGGCATGGACGTTGCGCGATGCGCGGGTCACGACGACTCTGGTGGGTGCGAGTTCGGCTGACCAACTCCGCGAGACCGTCGGAGCCGTGGACAACCTGGCGTTCAGCGAGANTGAGANTGNAGCCATNGACGAGGTGGCCGTCGAAGGCGGAATTGATCTGTGGCGCGAGCAGTCACGACTGCCGTAGCCGGGTAACGGGGGCAGACCCAACGATCGGTGTGAGAGCCCGCAGGTGCGAATCGAAGGAACCTAGTCGATCCTGACAGGGCCGTTGGGAGTCCGNAAAACGACNGCGGATACCCCGGGCTCGTCGTCGTCGACCCANGCCACTTTGGTGTCATCNAGCNCGACGTCGGATCCGACCACTTCGACAACCGATGTGTGGTCCCCGGACAACTCGATCGTGTCGACGGCGATGGAAGTGTGTGTTCGACCCGTCGCGCTCGGGTGTTCNNTGNCGGGGCAATCCCAGTGCACGAAGAAGGGAACTTCCGGTCGATCCAACGTGTTCAGGATGCCGATTTGCTGCCAACACAGTTCGACGCCGTCGGGACGGATACGTTTCCCTGGCGCTGCCTCCCGTCCAAACCGTTGCTCGACTGGGCCGATGTCATCGACGGCGAGAACCCAGCTGAGCCATCCGCCGCCATGCTCGGCCCGACGATGAACGGCCTGGCCGAATGGTGCCTTCAGNGCTGCGGGGTGGTCGAGCGCGCTGACAACCTCNACGTAGCAGCCGCCNNCNAGCGGAAGAATGAANTTGCGGGTGCCGAATGAAGGGTGNCGGCCGCCATCGACGAAAGTTCCNCCGAGGTCTGACCCAATGCGCTGAACGACGTCTGCGATCTCGCTCGTNGTGCATGCATAGGACANGTGGTCGAGATGCATACCTTCATCTTGCCCAATGGCTCGGTGGGGAGATTCGGGGGGTCGGCGTATGGCAGGCTCGNGGGATGCNGGACCATGCCGACGNCGCTNCNAGTGAAGGCGNNGAGAACTCGCAGGNTNCCGACGTGCCGCGGGCCACNCTGGACCCCCGCAAGTCCATCGCACTTGGAGCACTCGGATTAGGCGTCATCGTTCTGATTTTTTGGCAGGTCATTCCGCAGATCGGAAGTTACAGCGACGCTGTTGAGTCACTTCAGTCNATGTCGTGGATCGCNGTGGTGATCATTGCTNTCACCGTCNTCGTNTACTTGGCGATGTACGGCNTGATCTTCATGGCCGCCGAACCTCGCTTGCGGTACTGGCAATCCCAGCAGGTGAAGCAGGCAAGCTTCACCATCAGTAACGGCGTGCCCGCCGGCGGAGCGGTCGGNTTGGCGGTGCAGTTNGNCATGCTCGCGAGCTACAAGATCCCGGCCACATCAGCCACCGCGGCNATTACCGCCGTGAGCCTGTGGAGCACCTTCGCCAGNCTNGGATTCCCCATNCTCGGNGTNCTGGCCTTGACGGTCGTGGGAGCAGCCGACGGTGTGGCCTGGATGGGTCCTGTNGGNCTGGGGATACTGATCTTGGTCCTTGCGGTGTTCGTCTCCATCATGCGTTCCCAGGGCCTCGCCGAGCGTCTGGGTGCCTGGGGCAACGCAGCCCTTACGCCGCTTGCTCGCCGAATCCGACGCCTNAAGGACCTCGACGTGGCAGCNCCGATCGTGAAGTTCCGTCGGGAGATGTACGACCTGCTNGCAAGGCGATGGGTGTGGCTCACGCTCGCTCAACTCGGGATTACCGGCAGTCAATTTCTGATNCTGTTCGCGGCCCTACGCGGAGTNGAAGGTTGGGATCAGCCGGGCACGAATCCGATCGCCGCCTTCGGGGCATTCGCGGTCAGTCAGATCATGCTGATGGTTCCCATCACNCCCGGCGGGTTGGGAACGATGGACGCCTTGATGATNCAGCTGTTGGTGAGTTCGGGTACCGACAAGGGTGCGGCCACCGCGGCGGACTTGGTCTGGCGAGCAACGTCATACGTCCCGCAAATTGTCGTGGGACTGATCGCTCTGATCACCTGGTATCGACGCGCGGGCCGGGTGTTTGCCAACCGGAGTGTCGGTGCGGANNGTGGCGAAGGCACGGACTAGTGTTCGGTACGACCTGGTCGTCGCGGGAGGGGAAGCCTTCGGCGGCCAGGTCCTTCANATTCCCGTGNACGTCCCATTCCGGTGCACGTCGCATGGCGGTGCATGGTGGTGCGGGTGGATGTAGGNGGCTGGTGAANNNGACGTTGATTGCTGACNGAAGGNACCGTCGGCCATGATGGTGNTGTGATCGCTGATCGA
>NZLD01000082.1 GCA_002694095.1 Micrococcales bacterium
GAGCGGGTTCTGGAGACCATGGGTGTGGACTGGTCCATGGTCCAACCGGTGGAAGACCGCAAGGGTCACGACCGGCGCTACTCCGTCAACGACGGCCGCATCCGCGACCTCGGCTACAAGCCCCTGCGCTCCTTCGACGAGGGCCTCGCTGAGACCGTGCAGTGGTACCGCGACAACGAAGACTGGTGGCGGCCCCTCAAGGAGCGCGCCGCCATCAAGAAGACTCGGTAGCGGCGAAGAAGCCCCGTGCGAGTACTCGTCACCGGAGCCAACGGTCAACTCGGCACCGAGTTAGTGAACCTCTACGCCGGACGCGACGGCGACGAGGTCCTCGGTGTCGACCTGCCGAACGTCGACATCACCGACCGAGAGTCGGTGGCGGCCCCGTTCGCGTCCTTCTCACCGGATGTCGTCATCAATTGCGCGGCCTGGACAGCCGTGGACGCGGCGGAGGAGAACGAAGACGCCGCCTTTGTCGTGAACGCTGACGGACCTCGAGTCCTCGCCCACGCCTGCCGTGACGCGGGTGCGTGGCTGGTGCAGATCTCGACCGACTACGTGTTTTCCGGAGACGCCGCCTCGCCGTACGCCGAAGACGCCGAGCCTGATCCGCGCTCCGCGTACGGGCGCACCAAGCTCGCCGGGGAACGCGCCGTGCAACAGGAGCTGCCGGATGCTCACTACATCGTGCGCACCGCGTGGCTGTATGGGCACGAAGGCAGCAACTTTGTCAAAACAATGCTGCGCCTGGAGGCAGAACACGACACCGTCGACGTGGTTGATGATCAAGTGGGCCAACCGACCTACGCCGCCGACCTCGCCGCGCAGATCGCCGCACTCGTGGATGCACGCCCCGCGGCCGGGATCTTCCACGGCACCAACTCCGGCACGGTGTCCTGGAACGGATTCACCCGGGAGATCTTCCGCCTGACTGGAGCAGACCCTGAGCGTGTTCATGCGGTCACCAGCGAGCAGTTCGTTCGACCCGCGCCGAGGCCTGCGTACTCGGTGCTTGGTCACGCGCGCTGGGCCGACATCGGTCTAGCCCCGATGCGCGACTGGCGTTCGGCCATCGCCGACGCCCTCAGGCGCGGGATGGTGTAGCGATGTTGCTCGGTGCCGCGAGGGGTGCTCCGATTGCTGAACAATCGAGACATCTCGGGCCTATCCGCATGTGTCTTTGTTGAAAGGCGTGGCATCTCGGGGCGCCGAGTTCTACATTTGAAGGCAGAAGAAGGTGATTGTCATGAGGCTATCTCGCCCGGTCCTTGTTGCTGCTCTGACTTGCTCCCTTGCTTTCGCTGGTGGCGCGCCCGCCTTGGCGAACGAACCCCCTCCGCCTCCCGGTGGTGGTGGCGGTGGCGCACCTCCCCCTCCGCCTCCCGGTGGTGGTGGCGGTGGCGCACCTCCCCCTCCGCCTCCCGGTGGTGGCGGCGGTGGCGCACCTCCCCCTCCCTCTGGTGCACCCGCAGGTGATCCGGGTGGACCGGGTGCTCCGGGTGGACCGGGTGCTCCGGGTGGACCGGGTGNNCCGGGTGGACCCCCGNGTGNTCNNGGTGNNCCGGGTGGAGCNCCNGGTGNTCCGGGTGGACCGGGTGGACCGGGTGNNCCGGGTGNNCCGGGTGGACCGGGTGCTCCGGGTGGACCCGGTGGGGCCCCTCCACCGGGGAGTTTCACTCCTGAGGATGTTGCAGGCCTGACCCCGGGTGCCCTTGAGGANTTCCGCCCTGGTCAGTTAGGGCGGATTCCTNCTGATGCTTTCCAAGAGTTCCGCCCCGAGCAGGTACAGGCCTTGAACCCAGATCAGGTTGCCGCNTTCAAGCCTGGGCAGGTGGGACAACTGCCGCCCGAGGCANTGGCGGGCTTTCGGCCAAATCAAGTAGNGGCCCTTCGNCCNGCCGCTTTCGGGCAATTCAACCNNGATCAATTGGGTGCCATNCCGCCGAAAGCCATGAAGGCGTTCGACAACNAGCAGTTGGGTGCTTTGCCGCCGACAGCGATGGCCGGCATGCGACCAGAACAGGTCCGACAGATGCCGCCCGACGCGATGCGGGGCATCAAGCCCGCTCAGATGGGAGCCATGCCGCCGGGTGCGTTCAGCGGCTTCAAGGCAAACCAGGTAGGAGAACTTCCTGCGCGAGCATTCGGTGCGCTACAGCCTGACCAGTTCGGTGCCATTCCACCGTCGGCTATGCGTGGCATGGAACCGCGACAGTTGGGCGCAGTGCCACCGGAGGCAATGGCTCAGATGAGCCCGCAGCAAATTCGGCAGATGCCGCCGGAGGCGATGGGTCGGTTAAAGCCCACCCAGATGGGGGCGATGCCTCCCACGGCTTTTGCGGGCTTCCGCCCCGCGCAAGTTGAAGAGATGCCAGCTCGCGCTTTTGCTGGAATCCAACCGGACCAATTGCAGGCGATGCCAGCNCGCTCGTTCCGAGCGATGGAACCCAATCAATTCGGTGCTCTTCCCGCTGAGACGGTGGGTGCACTCCAGCCAGCGCAGTTGCGTCAGTTGCCAGTCGATACGTTCTCGGGTTTCCGGCCGAACCAGGTCGAGGCGATGCCGCCGGAGGCGTTCGCTGGTTTCCGGCCGAACCAGGTTGAGGCGATGCCGCCGCGTGCTTTTGGTGGCATTCAGCCGGATCAGCTTGGCGCGATGCCGCCCGCAGCAATGCGAGGGCTCGAACCCCGTCAATTGGGTGCTTTGCCACCGGCGGCCATGGGTGCGATGAGCCCCGGGCAGTTGCGTCAATTACCGCCGGATGCGATGCCGGCGATGAAACCTGCCCAGCTTGGAGCGCTTCCCGCTGGAGCCTTTGCGGGTTTCCGAGCGAACCAGGTTGGCGAGTTGCCCCCGCGTGCGCTCGGGGCAATGCTGCCGGATCAGTTGGGNGCAATGCCGCCCGCAGCAATGCGAGGGCTCGAGCCGCGTCAGCTGGGTGCTCTACCGCCAACAGCCATGGGTGCGATGAGCCCGCAGCAGATGCGGCAAGTGCCTCCCGATGCCATGAGAGGCATCAAGCCCGGTCAGGTGACGGTCTTGCCCCCTGAGGTGTTTGAGGCGTTGCGACCAAATCAGGCCGCTGCTTTGCCTCAACGAGCCGTTCGGGCATTGGAGGCGGGACAAGTGGGTGCGCTCTCGCCCGCGGCGATGGGTGAACTCAGTGGNCGTCAACTCGGTGCGATCAAGCCGAGCGCAATGGCGGGTGTGACTCCGGCTCAAATTAAGCAGATCGCACCGAGTGATGTNGATGCGATCGAGCCAGCCCAGGTGGCGGCTCTTCAGCCNGAAACNGTCGGTGGTTTGACTCGACGCCAGTTGGCCGANGTNTCACCGGCGCAAGCGCGGCAGATGACGTCGGAGCAGGCGGCGGAACTGTCTGACGCGCAAGTGGCTGCGCTGCCGNATCGAGCAGAGGAAATCGTCGAGGCGTTNCCGGAGCCGACACCACCAGCGGCTCCGGAGCCNGGCACACCTCTACCGCCGGGNGATCCAGGCATCACACCNGAAGAGGGNTCGCCGATCTANGNGGAAGCGGGGTGNGCGTCGTGCGCNGGCGGTAGTAGANCGNTNGGCGCGGTGCTCACCTGCTNGCGACCGCCTCGAGGACCGCNGCNNCNCCNTCCCCNGGCTCGGCGAGNGTGATNAGGNTCGCNTTCGCTTGAATCTNNGGNACGGCGCTGCCCATNGCGACGCCGAGNCCTGCCCACTCCAGCATCGGGACATCGTTCCAGTTGTCCCCGATCGCGATCACCCGGTCGGTGGGAATGTTCTTGCGGGAGCAGACCTCCTGCAGCATCGATGCCTTGCTCACGTTGTGCGGACCCACGTCCATCCATGCGACATCCGCTACCCCATACACCACCTGGTGGAAGCCCAGTTGTGACGCCGCCTCACCGAAAGCCTCCTGGGTGTGACGGTTGCTGCGCATCACCAATCGAACGACAGGCTCCTTGGTGAGGTCCTCGAACGACACCTCGTGGATTTTCAAACCCAACGGCCCGGTGGAGAACATGTGGGTGGTGTAGAAGACGCCGTGAACGTCCTCGACCGCAAAAACCGCGCCGGGAACCAGCTCGTTCAATCGCTCGATCACCGGGCCCGCGTCGAAAGTCACCGCTTCGATGATCTTGTCCCGGGATACGTCACCGAGGATGGCGCCGTTGCTGCACACCACGTACCCGTCGAGGCCGGCGTCTCGGGCGACCGGAGTCGTCGTATCGAAGGCGCGTCCGGTCGCGAGCACAACCTCCACACCCCGGGCACGGACC
>NZLD01000083.1 GCA_002694095.1 Micrococcales bacterium
TCCTGATCTCGTAGCCCAGGGTGAGGTCCGTTGGTTCGACTTTGGTGAGGCCGTCGGCTCGGAACCGCAAGGTTTGCGACCAGTTGTTGTTGTGCAGGGCGATGAACTCAACCGTGCGCGATTGCAGACCACCCTCGTTGCCTCAATGACGACTCAGACAAGATTGGCGGTCCTGCCGGGTGCGGTATTCATTCCGTCAGGGACTGCCGGAGTATCGCGAGACTCTGTGGTTCAAATGTGGGCGCTGAGCACCGTGAACAAGTGGGCATTGGGTCCCGTGCAGGGCGTTGTTCCATCCTCTATCTGGAAGTCCATCGAAAAGGGCATGTCACAGATGATGGGGCGGCCGACCTAGGGCTGTCGGCCTTCGATTAAGGGGTCGGCAAGTGGCGAGGGCGGGAACGCTCATCAGTGAGGAGTCGTTAGCCTTCGTCGAAAGATCAAGCAGCTCGGTTGAATCGAGGAGATGCCGTGAGTCTGCCGCCATTGGTTACGCCGGCCGGCGACCTCTCCATGGACGAGGTTCGCCGATACAGCCGCCACCTCATCATCCCCGACGTGGGGATGGACGGTCAGAAGCGCTTGAAGAACGCCCGGGTGCTGTGCGTTGGCGCCGGTGGCCTCGGATCACCGGCGTTGATGTATCTCGCAGCAGCAGGTGTGGGCACCCTCGGCATCATCGAGTTTGATGTCGTCGACGAATCGAACCTGCAACGACAAATCATTCATGGGCACAGTGACGTTGGACGTTCTAAAGCGGAGAGCGCTCGTGAGTCGGTCACGGNGATCAACCCCTTCGTNCAGGTGAACCTGCACACCGAGCGCCTNGATTCCTCCAACGCGATGGAGCTATTCGCGCAGTATGACCTGATCGTTGACGGCACGGACAACTTCGCTACCCGCTATTTGGTCAACGATGCGTGCGTGCTNCTGGGAAAGCCGTACGTGTGGGGGTCGATCTACCGTTTTGACGGCCAAGCGTCGGTGTTCTGGGCCGAGCATGGACCGTGCTATCGGTGCCTGTACCCCGACCCCCCTCCGCCGGGGATGGTGCCCTCGTGCGCAGAGGGCGGCGTTCTCGGCGTTCTGTGCGCATCGATCGGCTCCATCCAAGTGACCGAGGCCATCAAGCTCATCACCGGAGTCGGAGACTCACTGCTGGGACGACTCATNGTCTTCGACGCCCGTGAGATGGATTACCGCCAGGTGACAATCCGCAAGGATCCGAACTGCGCTGCGTGCGGGGACACCCCGNCGGTGACCGAACTGATCGACTACGAGTTATTCTGCGGTGTGACCTCAGATTCGGCGGCTGATGCAGTTCAGGACTTNACGATTTCCGTGCACGACTTGAAGGCCATGCTCGACGAGCGAGCCGCCGGCAGTCGGGATTTTGTGCTGGTGGATGTTCGCGAGCCGGTCGAGTGGAGCATCGTCGCTATCGATGGTTCGGAGTTCATCCCNAAAGGCGAATTCCTCACNGGAGAGGCCTTCGAGAAGTTGCCGCAGGACAAGCAGGTGGTTCTCTACTGCAGGTCGGGTGGTCGATCTGCAGAGGCTCTCGTGGCCGCGNAGGGAGCCGGATTCGATGCAATTCACGTCGGCGGTGGCATCATCGCCTGGGTCTCGGAGTTCGAACCGGACAAGCCGACGTACTGAATTTCCCNGGGAGTGCGTCTCCTAGATCCGTTCGATCGCATGCTCGTTGTGCAAGCGATGGAAGACGGCTGCGTCATTCTCAGTCGTGANCCGCAACTTGGTGCCTACGANNTCGACGTTGTGCGGGCCTGACGATCTACAGCGGAATGTTGCCGTGCTGCCCGCGAACATCCGGNGTGTCCCATAGGACTTGAGCCACGGCACGTTTGGTCGCGATGGGATCNACNACGTCGTGNACGACGCCCATCTCNACCGCGCGCTTGATCCCCCCGGAAATCACTTCGTGCTCCGCTGCGAGTTCNAGNTCCACCTGCTCGCGTGNCTCGGGCGGGACCTCGGCGAGNCGNTTNCGGTGCAGAATGCGGATCGCNGCGACGGCACCCATNACGGCCACCTCGGCATCGGGCCAGGCGAACACNTTGGTCGCTCCCAGCGAGGCNGAATTCATNGCGACGTAGGCGCCGCCGTAGGCCTTGCGCGTGACGACGGTGACGCGGGGGACGACGCACTCGGCGAACGCATGCAGGAGTTTGGCACCGCGACGCACGACACCTTCCCACTCCTGACCGAGGCCGGGAAGATAGCCGGGAACGTCGACAAGGACGACAAGCGGCACGGCGAAGGCATCGCACATACGCACGAAGCGCGATGCCTTCTCAGCGCTGGAAGAGTCCAGGCACCCACCCAGGCGCAGGGGGTTGTTTGCGATGACGCCCACCGTGCGCCCGCCCAGGCGCCCCAGACCGACGACGATGTTGGGCGCCCATTTGGCGTGCAATTCGGTGAAGGTTCCGTCATCGACGAATCCCTCAATCAACGGGTGCACGTCGTAGGCCCGGCGTGATGATTCCGGCATGAGCGCCCCGAGATCGGTGTCCTCGACGCTCTCGACGTTCATCGAACCCTGCTGCTCAAGCAGGCTCACCAGTGTGCGTGCCTCATCGAGCGCACCTTGATCGGTGTCGGTAGTGATGTGCACGACGCCGCTGCGTCGTCCATGCGGTTCCGGGCCGCCGAGGATGTCCATGTCGACCGCCTCGCCGGTGACCGACTTCACGACTTCCGGGCCGGTGACAAAGATGCGGCCCTTGGGGCCGAGGATCACCAGATCTGTCAGCGCGGGACCGTAGGCGGCGCCACCGGCCGCAGGGCCGAGGACGATGGAGATCTGCGGGACCTTCCCCGAGGCTCTGGTCATCGCGGCGAAGACTCGGCCGACGGCGTCGAGGCTCAGCACCCCTTCGCGCAGACGCGCACCACCGGAATGCCAGATTCCCACGACCGGCACCGAGTCGGCGAAGGCTCGGTCGTACGCGGTGACGATGGCGCGGCAACCGTCGTTGCCCATCGCCCCACCTTGAACCGTGGGGTCGGTTGCGAACGCGACGCAGGGGGCGCCCGCCACCCGGCCGACGGCGACAAGCACTCCTCGGTCGTCCTGAGGAGTGATGAGTTCGAACTCACCATCGTCGAAGAACATGCCGAGGCGAACCGTGGGTGAGCGCGGATCTACTTCGGTGGACTCCGGCGATGCCACGTTCGATGCGGTGCTCGATGCAGTCGTGGGTGCGGTCACTTAGGCGCTCCGGAAGACGAGGGCGACGTCGTGGCCGCCGAAACCGAACGAGTTGTTCAGGGCGGCGATGTCGCCCGACGGCAGCTCGTGGGGGGAATTGGCCGCGACCGGGATATGAATCTCAGGATCCATGTTCTCGAGGTTGATGGTGGGGGGTGCGGTGCGGTCCCGAAGGGCCAGGATCGTGAAGATCGATTCGATGGCGCCCGCCCCGCCGAGCAGGTGGCCGGTCATCGACTTCGTACCGGTGACCAGCGCTTGATCGGCATCTGACCCCAGGGCCCGTCGAATGGCCACGGCCTCGGCGATGTCCCCCTGCGGAGTGGACGTGGCGTGCGCGTTCACGTGGTGAACGTCGGCGGCCGATACACCTGCGTCCGCGAGGGCCGCGGTCATCGCGCGGGCGGCGCCACTGCCCTCGGGATCGGGTTGGGCAATGTGATGACCGTCGGAGGTCATGCCTGCCCCGCCATACACGCCGTAAATGCTGGCTCCGCGAGCCTTGGCATGATCGCGAGACTCCAGCACCACGATGCCGGCCCCCTCGCCCATGACGAAGCCATCACGATCGGTGTCGTACGGACGAGAGGCTGCGGTGGGGTCGTCGTTTCGAGTCGAGAGTGCGCGCATAGCGGAGAAGCCCGCCATGGTGATTCCACAGATCACCGCTTCGGTGCCGCCGGTGAGCACAACGTCGGCCCGACCGTCGCGGATCATCCGGGCGGCGTTGGCGATCGCCTCGGCTCCCGATGCACAGGCGCTGACCGGAGAGTGCACTCCGGCGCGGGCGCCGATCTCCAAGCCGACTACGGCAGCCGGCCCGTTGGGCATGATCATCGTGACCATGTGTGGGGATACGCGTGACCATCCACGCTCGTTCAACGTGTCGTAGGCCTCGAGCAGGCTGGTAACCCCACCGATCCCGGTGCCGATGACGGTGCCCAGGCGCTCGGGTTCCACCGCTGGTGCGCCTGCGTCCTGCCACGCCTCTCGAGCGGCGATGACCGCTGCCTGCTGGGAGCGGTCGAGTCGGCGTGTNTCGACTTTGGTGAGCACCTCGGACGGCTCCANCGCGAGCTGACCCGCGATTCGNGANGGCTGNTCGGCNATCCACTCCGNATCGATCGGNCNGACCCCCGATTGTCCAGCGAGAATNGCCGACCAACTACTGGCGACGTCTCCGCCGACCGGCGTGGTCATTCCCAAACCGGTGACGACTACCTCTGGCGTGCTCACTGTGCGNCTCCCTGNCACNTCTCACGGGTGCGGGGCGNGACNAACCTCGACGGNCGTGCGCCCCGCTCCGNGGGCTTACGAGTTGGCTTCGATGTAGGCGACAGCGTCACCGACGGTCTTGAGGTTCTTGACTTCCTCGTCGGGNATCTTGACGCCCCACTTATCCTCTGAGGCCATCACAACCTCGACCATCGACAGTGAGTCGACATCCAGATCGTCGACGAATGACTTGTCCGGCTGGACATCCTCCACGGGGACTCCGGCTACCTCGTTCACGATCGCGGCGAGGCCGGCGAGGATTTCCTGCTGACTCATGTGTTTCCCTTTCGTTGGCGACGGGACTTCCGTCGTCGTTGTGGCGAACTATGTAGTTGTATCCGACTCNCGGNCGTCGGTGCGTGTGGGGCTAGGGGAGGGTAACGACCTCCGAGGCGAAGACCAGGCCCGCGCCGAATCCAACCAGAAGGGCGTTTCCTCCCTGNTGGATCTCNCNACTNGCCAGCATCCGGTCCATGGCCAGCGGNATAGACGCTGCGGAGGTGTTCCCGGTGGTGATGATGTCGCGGGCAACCGCAACGGAATCCGGGAGTTCGAGGGCACGTACCAGCGCGTCGGTGATGCGGTTGTTGGCTTGATGCGGAATGAAGGCGTCGAGGTCCTTGACGGTGATGCCGGCGGTCTCGAGTGATTCTCTGCACACCCGGGTCATCTCCGAGACAGCCCAGCGGAAGACCTGCTGGCCGTTCATCGAGATNGCGGGGAAGGTNTCGAAGCCGTTGGCTTTGAAATCCACCCAGTTCTGGGTCATGTTGATCGCNTGNAGTTGGTCGCCATCGCCGCCCCACACGACCGGGCTGATCGCNGGTGTTGACGAAGGNCCGACGACAACNGCCCCCGCGCCGTCGGCGAATATGAANGCGGTGCTGCGGTCGTAGATGTCGGTGAAGGCGCTGAGCTTTTCNGCTCCAANGAGGAGTACGTGCNTCGCGCTCCCGCCCCGGATCANGTCTTGCGCCATGGACAAGCCGTAGGTGAANCCCGCACAGGCCGCGCTGATGTCCAGGGCAGCGGCGGTAGGAACGNCGATCATGCTGGCNANCTCCGACGCCGCCGNGGGGGTCTGGTACGGGTGTGTGCAGGTGGCGACGATGATGACGTCGATGTCCTGGGAGGCGAGCCCTGCGGCGGCGAGGGCTTTCTCGGCAGCGGCGGCGGACATGGTGGCGACGGTCTCGTCGTCACCGGCCCAGCGGCGTTCGATGATNCCCGAGCGTTCNCTAATCCACTCGTCNGATGAATCGATGGTCTGGCAGATCTCGTCGTTGGTGACAACACGCGAGGGTCGGTAGCTGCCCGTGGCAAGGATGCGCGCGAACGGTGCGCCCTCGGGCGCCTTGATGGGGGCGCTCACGCGTACACCCCTTCGCTGTGATCGCTGATCGGGTGCAAGCGCACGAGGGGTTGGCCGGGTGAGACCGGATCCCCGTCCTCGACCAGCCATTCCACGAGCACCCCGCCGTGCGGTGCGTGCACAGGTGTCGAGCCACGNAGAGTGTCGACGCTNCCGACGATCGTGGACTGCGGAAGTTCGTCTCCGGCGACCGCGTCCAGGGTCCGTTGGAACGTGCCNTTGCNNGGTGCCACNAGCATGCGCCAGGTGGGGTTGGAGTCCAGGTCGGAAACGGTCCCGTGGGNTTGGATCATCGCCCACGCGGCATCGAGATCGTCGGGTGTCTTGACCGCGAGTGTTTCGACTCCGGGCAGCGCNCGCTTGGCGAGGCCGGTCAGCGTTCCNGCCGGGGGNATTTCCAGAATCGCGGTGACACCGAGATCGGCCATGGTCTCCATGCACAGGTCCCAGCGGACCGGATTGCTGACCTGGTGCACTAGGCGTCGAAGGACATCGCGGCCGTCGTGAACGACGCGACCATCGGCGTTGGAGAGTAGACGGATGCGCGGGTCGTGGGTCGTGATGGCGTTGGACAGTTTGTCGAGGTGACCCACGGCTGGCGCCATGTGTTCGGTATGGAATGCGCCGGCGACCTCCAACGGACGAACGCGGCATCCCTCGGGCGGGTTGTCGGCGAATGCGGCGAGTTGGGTTTGCGTTCCCGCGACGACGATTTGGCTGGCACCGTTGATGTTCGCGGCCGTCAAGCCCACTGCGTCGCAGGCGGTGACGACGGCGTCGGCATCTCCGCCGAGGACGGCGCTCATGCCTGTCGCCGTGCGGGTGGCGGCATCGGCCATAGCGGATCCGCGCTCGCGCACAAACACCATCGCTTGCTCGGCGGTGAGTACTCCGGCGCCTACGGCTGCGGTGATCTCGCCGACGGAGTGGCCGGCGCCGGCGCCGATCGCNGAATAAGCNGTGGATGGGTGNGGGAACAGGCTGAGCAGGCTGACGAGCCCGGCGCCCACGATCAACGGCTGGGCGACGGCAGTGTCTTTGATGGTGTCGGCGTCGGAGGTNGTCCCGTGCTCGACAAGATCGATGCCGCTGACNACCGACAGCCATTCGAGGCGCTCGCGCACGCCCGGGACNTCGAGCCACGGAGNNAGAAAGCCGGGACTTTGGGCGCCCTGACCGGGCGCGACGACTACCAGCACGCNNTAAGCCTTCCGTGGATGGCTACAAAGAACTCTCGACCTNCGGGCCAAAGTCAGCCGAGGGNCTTTGGAGGNTTCCNACAAANACTAGTCCANGGAGGACGTTCGNCCCAGCATCAGGGCCAAGCGCAGGGTNAGTGACCCGCGAGGGTCGGTTGCCGAGAACCCGGTGATGTCGGTGATGCGGCCTAGTCGGTAGCGCACCGTGTTGGGGTGCACGAACAGCAGGCGGGCCGTTCCCTCCAAGGAGGGGCTTTGCTCCAAGAATGCCTCAGCGGTGGCCAGCAGGTGCTCCTCTCCGGCGAGCGGGAGGTAGACGGACTCGATGAGTTCGGCCCGTGCCGTCGCATCACCGGCGATGGCCCGCTCGGGGAGTAATTCGTCGGTGGAGATCGGGCGTGGTGCCTGGGGCCAGGCGTCGGCGGCATGCACCGCTGCCGTCGCGGCGCGAATGCTGATGCCCACGGCGTCGAAGTCCGTGGCTCGTCGACCGATGACCACCGGTCCAGGTCCGAAGTGCGGTGCGAGGAGTCGTGCCGCGCGTGACGCGTCCTCGTCACTGGTGATCCGACCGACGAGCGCCACGAGGTGGTCCCCGTGCATTCCGGTGAGCATCATCAGGTCGTGGTTGCGCGATGCGCGGCGTAAGACATCGAGTGCACCTTCTACGTCCGACACAGGTGCATAACCCGCGACCACCGCTATCGGTGCCGCGTCGGACCACCCCAGCGCGGAAATGCGCGAGGCGACCGACGGGTCCATCTCGTCGCGCAGGATCGAGTCGACGACCAATGCTTCGAGTCGAGCATCCCAGGCGCCGCGGGCTTCGGCCGCGCGCGCGTAGACCTCGGCGGCGGAGAACGCGATCTCGCGCGAGTACCGCAGGGTCGCTTCCCGTACCAGCGAGCGCTCCGGCTCGTCGATGAGCGCATCGATGGCGGACTCGACGACGTCGATCGTGGTTCGAACCATGGCCACGGTCTGCTCAAGAGACACGATGCGCGCAAGTTCGCGTGGTGCGGAACCGAAAACGTCCGCGGTCAACTGCGGCGACTCGTTCGAGTCGGACGCCCATTCCAAGAAGGCGGAGATACCGGCGTGCGCGACGAGAGAGACCCACGCGCGCTCATCGGCCGACAGTTGGCGATACCAGGGGTAGGTAGATTCCATCCGGACCGTCGCCTGCGTGGCGAGGTCGCCGGTGGCCGCGGTCAGCCGATCGATGAAGCCGGCGTCGAGCGGCGTTCGCATGCGCTATCGGAGTATCCGGCTATCAGACGTTCATGCCGACGAGGCTGCCGACGAGGTACGTCACGCCTGCAGCTCCGACACCCCACAGAACCTGGCGCCCTGCACTGAAGACGATGCCGCGCCCGGATTGGGAGCCCACGAGGCCGCCGACCACGATCAAACTGACGATGGCGAGAACGACGGCCAGAACGAACGCTGTCATGCCGGTAAACAGTGCATACGGAACAACCACGACGGATGCGCCGATCGCGAAGGAGAGGAAACTCGAGACCGCGGCCTTCCACGCCGAGCCCAACTCGTCGGGGTCGAGGCCCAGCTCCTCTCGCGCCAACGTGTCCAACGCAATCTCAGGATCCTTCATGATCTGATCGGCCACAGCTCGCGCCTGGTCGCGGGGCAACCCCTTGGCTCGGTAGATGAGTTCGAGCTCGAGNCGCTCTTCCTCNGGNTTTTCCAGCANCTCTTGCCGTTCGAGGTCGATTTCNCGCTTGAACANATCGCGNTGGCTGGCCATNGATACGTANTCACCGGCCGCCATCGAGAAGGCTCCGGCCAGCAGNCCGGCCAAGCCGGCGAANAGCACNACGGAGTTCTCGATCGCACCNGCNAGNCTTGCGCCGGCGAANCCCATGACNAGNGCGGTGTTGGAGACCAGTCCGTCGCTGACCCCNAAGACGGCGGCGCGCACNGANCCGGACTTGTCCGCTCGGTGCCANGGNTCGCCNCCNTTGNTNGANCGTTCTNGGTGCGGAAAGCGCTCCGGCTCNCCNCCCTTGAGCGCTCGGAACACATCCGCGTGTTCTCGCTCATCGGACGGCATCGTGGGCAAGGCCTCGGGCTCGTCGTCGTANATNCCGGCGTCNGCNCCTTCGTTCTGCTCCAGGGTGNCCANGACGGAGACCAATCCCAGCGATCGCGCCCGNCGCACCAACTGCTCGTCATCGGCGTTGAGCACCGTGGGAGCCGGCGGAATTTCGACGCCGNAGGTGGTGAGTTTGTCCACCCAGTGTTGGGCGTGCTTGTCCTCGACATCAGCCAANTCCAGNAGCGCTTCCCGCTGCTCACCGTCGGTGGATTCGGCCAGGGCCCGATACAGCAGTGACGCGTTGCGTTCNGCNTCCANATAGCGAAGGAAACGTCGTGGATCGTCGGACACGNGACCTCCTTATCCGGGAATCGACTCGGTACTCGTGCGGCNGGACTNNTCANTCTCGCCGANTCACCCTGATCCTTCCGTATTTCCCGCGTCTGCGGCGGNTGGGTCATCGAGTTGGTACGTCTTGATCGCTCGAGTGACGGTTCCCGGATCGACGTCTCCCGAACGCGCAAGCATGGCGAGTGCNTGCACGGTGATCGATTCGGCNTCGACCAGGAAATGCCGGCGCAACGCGCCGCGCGTGTCGGACAGNCCCCAACCGTCAGTGCCCAGGGAGACGAACGGTTGCGGGACCCATTCACGAATCTGGTCNTGCACCGCGCGCATCCAATCGGATACCGCNACCACCGGGCCNGGGCGACCCTCCAGGCGTNGGGTGACAAAGGGAACCAGTGGCTCGTCCTCGGGGTTGAGCATGTTGTGGCGGTCGGCGGCCAGGCCGTCGCGCCTGAGTTGATTCCAACTCGTCACCGACCAGACGTCGGCAACAACTCCCCAGTCCTGCGCGAGCAGTTCTTGGGCGCGCAGCGCCCAGTTCACTCCGACGCCGCTGGCCAGCAGTTGCACGNGGGAACCGTCGCCGGACCCCTCGCTGATCAGGTGCATTCCCTTGATGATGCCCTCGACGTCGCAGTTGTCCGGCTCCGCCGGTTGCGGGTAGGGCTCGTTGTAGATCGTCAGGTANTANAANACGTTGGGTGATTCCCCACGGTGCTCGTCGAGGAGATCGAACTCGCTGTAGGTCGGATCCGGGTNNGGCTCCCCATACATGCGTTGCAGCCCGGACTTGACGATGTGCCCGAGCTCGTAGCCGAACGCTGGGTCGTAGGCCACCACCGCTGGATTGGTGCTCGCGAGCAGNTGGCTGTGGCCGTCCTCGTGCTGNAGCCCCTCGCCGTTCAAGGTGGTCCGACCNGCNGTCGCCCCGAGAACGAAGCCGCGTGCCATTTGGTCGCCCGCCGCCCAGAAGCCGTCGCCGGTGCGNTGGAAACCGAACATGGAGTAGAAGATGTAGATNGGAATCATCGGCACGTCGTGGGTGGAGTAGGAGGTGCCGACGGCGGTGAAGGAGGCGACCGAACCCGCCTCGTTGATCCCTTCGTGCAGGATCTGCCCGGNTTCTGATTCCTTGTAGGACAGCATTAACTCTCTNTCGACCGACGTGTACTGCTGCCCGTGCGGTGAGTANATCTTCAANGTGGGGAACAACGAGTCCATGCCGAANGTGCGGGCCTCGTCGGGGATGATCGGGACGAANTGTGCGCCCATGCCCTCATCGCGGATCAGGTCCTTCAGAAGTCGAACGAACGCCATGGTNGTCGCCACCGGCTGCTTGCCCGATCCGCGTTGNACNACCTCGTACGTGGAGTCCGGGGGTTGGGGCAGNGGGCGTGCGGTCTTTCGACGACTGGGCAGGAAGCCACCGAGGGTGGCGCGTCGGTCGAGCATGTACTGGATCGCGGGNTTGTCCGGTCCCGGGTTGTAGTANGGAGGCAGGTACTCATCGAGCTGTGAGTCCGTGATGGGAATGTGCAGCCGGTCGCGGAACTCCTTNAGATCCTCCACCGTNAGTTTCTTCATCTGGTGCGTGGAGTTTCNCGCNTCGAAGTGCGATCCCAGCGTCCAGCCCTTGATGGTCTTGGCCAANATGACGGTGGGCTGNCCCTTGACCTTCGTGGCGGCTTCGTAGGCGGCATACATCTTGCGGTANTCGTGGCCGCCGCGTTGCAACGACCAGATTTGGTCATCGCTCCAGGTCTCCACGAGTTTNGCGGTCCGCGGATCGCGTCCGAAGAAGTGATCGCGAATAAAGGCTCCGTTCTCNGCCTTGTACGTCTGGAAGTCGCCGTCGTGGGTGTTNTTCATCAAGTTGACNAGCGCACCATCGCGGTCCGCCGCCAATAGTTGATCCCAGGCTCTTCCCCAGACCACCTTGATGACGTTCCATCCGGCGCCTCGGAAAAGCGACTCGAGTTCTTGAATGATCTTGCCGTTGCCGCGAACAGGTCCATCAAGGCGCTGNAGATTGCAGTTGANGACGAAGACGAGGTTGTCGAGTTCCTCTCGCGCTGCCAGCGACAGCGCACCGACGGCGTCGACCTCGTCGGTCTCGCCGTCGCCGAGGAAGGCGTACACNTTCTGCTGCGACGTGTCGGCCAACCCACGGTTCTCCAGGTACTTGTTGAACCGTGCCTGGTAAATGGCGTTGAGGGGCCCCAGNCCCATCGAGACGGTCGGGAACTGCCAGAACGATGGCATGAGTCGCGGATGCGGATAGGACGGAAGGCCACCACCGGGGTGGGAGAGTTCCTGACGGAAGCCATCCATCTGAGATTCGGTGATCCGACCCTCAATGAAGGCTCGCGCGTACATGCCAGGGGACGCGTGGCCTTGGAAGAAGAGTTGNTCTGCGCCACCGGGGTGNTCGGGTCCCTTGAAGAAGTGGTTGAAGCCGACCTCGTACAGCGTCGCCGANCTCGCGTACGTGGAGATGTGNCCTCCGACGGATACGCCGGGACGTTGCGCTCGGTGCACCATGATGGCGGCGTTCCACCGGATCATCCGGCGGATCTCTCGCTCCACCGCCTCATCCCCGGGGAACCAGGGCTCGCGCTCGGGGGAGATGGTGTTGATGTAGTCGGTGCTGCGCAGGCTCGGCACACCGACGTTGCGTTCTGCCGCTCGGCGCAGCAGCGAGAGCATCATGTAACGGGCGCGGTAGTTGCCCGAGGCATCGACCAGTGCGTCGAGGGAGTCGATCCACTCGCGGGTCTCGTCCGGGTCGACGTCCACGTACTGGGTCGGCAAGCCGCCCGCCAGGGGAGCGGAAGAGTCGCTCTCAGGGGCCATCGGTGTTCGCACCCTCTTTCGTCTGACGCTCCCGAGGGGTCGCCCCGGGGCCGTGTCATCGGTGGTGAAGCGTGTGTNAGCGCATTCTCGCGTATGGGCGCCGGCAATCTCCACGCGCCCTGCCGGGGTGAGTCAGGAGGAGGAAGCGTGGCGGGAACAGNGCGGTTGCTGGGCAATTCGAGGGGAGTNGCGGGGGAGCATCGCGAACGAGTTGGTCGGAACTGCTTGCGGANGGCGAGGACTTTCGGTGGACTAGGCACACTCGAGGCGATGCACGGGGCGTCGTCGTGGCCGCTCAGGAGGAAACACGTGAGCGCGGATGCCGGGTCGATCGACCCGGAAGAGGCACAGCGTCGTGCNTCTGCCCTGCATCTAGACGCGGGGATGACCGTCCAGGAACTCAACTGGGACGAAGACGCCGACCCCNTCATCCGGTCGGGTATCGAGGCCGTCATCGGCGGGGACCTGGTGGACGAAGACTTCGACGACGTCGTCGACGCGGTGGTGATGTGGTGGCGCGATGACGACGGTGATCTCGTCGACGGTCTCGTCGACGCCATCGGACCGCTCGCCGATCACGGAGTCATCTGGCTGATGACTCCCAAGCCNGGGCGTGAAGGTCACATCGAGTCCGAGGACATCGCCGACGCTGCTCCGACGGCGGGACTTCAGCAAACGAGCACCATCAGCGCNGGCTCCTTTTGGCAGGGCACACGTTTGGTTGCCCCTCGCTCCAAGCGCTAACGTCCTCTCCGGTGCGCACGGGGCGCACCCCGCCCCGGAGGGAACTTATGGCACTCGAGGCAGGCACAACCGCCCCTGACTTCACGCTGCGCAACCAGTTCGGCCAGGAAGTNTCGCTNTCGNATTTTCGCGGCAAGAANGTNGTNGTGATGTTCTACCCGTTCGCCTTCACCAACACCTGCACCGGTGAGATGTGNGCGATCAGGGATCGGATCGGCGATTTCGACAACGACGACACCGTGATGGTCAGCATCTCCTGCGATGCACCCGCNTCGTTGAAGGCATTCGCCGAGACCGAAGGCCTCACTCATCAGTTGCTTAGCGATTTCTGGCCGCACGGGGAAGTGTCCCGGGCATATGAAGCCTTCTGGGAGAAGACCGGGTTCGCGACCCGGGCGACGTACGTTCTNGANCGGGANGGAGTNATCCGGTGGTCGGTCNTCAACGGTCCGGGTGAGGCGCGGAACCCCGATGACTACGCGAGNGCCCTGGCGGCGCTGGACTGATCCGNCCCNGATGAGCGGGCTCGTGATCTCAAGATGCGCGATCCCCAAAATCGCGGTGGACTTAGGGCNCTGCGGGTGCGGGGGGCCCGAGACCCACGCACCCGCNGTACCCCACNCNCCTNGNGCNNACGCCGNNTCNNTCGCNTGNCTTTCGTACGGTNTNTTCTGAGGACCGNCTTACCGGGGTAGGTGACCGGCTTCCTCTTCGTCCACCTTCGCCTGATTGATCTGCTCCATATGCGACACGATGCCGCCGATGAGTGCGATCTGTGCGGTTCGTTCGGCCTCCCGCACCGCTTGATGGGCGGCGGTCTTGCCGATGGTCCGNNTCGGGTCATCGGTGGCCAGGTTCGCAGCGGTCGCCGCGATNAGGTCNGCCAGCGGNGACAGCGCNGCCGGGGGAAGGGCNCCGGAACCGTCGGTNTTGCTCGTCGANGCGCGACGTAGATCNGATGCCANCGACAACGCGCGGGTGGACATGATCTGGCACGCATCGACTTCGGNTTGGACGGCGTGCANGTCNGAGGTGGTCACCCGAANGCTCCACCGNCGATTCATCNTNAGGTCTTCCAGGCCGGCGGCGAGACCGAGAACCTGATTGCGCAAANCGACGGCTTCNTCGAACCAGGTCCGCACGGTTTCCGGACCGGGATCNGTGCGNAGNTCGACNGCGATGCGTTCCAACAGTTGCCCGAGGCGCTCTTGCACATCNTCGGCCTTGTCTTCCAAATTNCGAGTGNCCTTCGTCGGAGACGCGAGGTAGCTGGCGAGGACCGCGAAGACGGCGCCGATCACGATGCCCGCGAATCGNTCGACGGCGAGTTCGGTGGTCAGGTTCGTCCCGATGACCAAGATCACNGTGACGGCAAGAGCGGTCGCCACCAGTGGNGATTCGTCAGGNCTCGCGACGTGCAAGAGTCGTGCGACGACGAAACATAAGGCGACCAACAAAAGGATCGTCAGCGCCCCGCTCCCGACAACGGACACGATCCCCAACGCGACGGCGGCACCGACGAGGGCTCCGATGACCTGGANGAANGCNCCCTTGGTTGCNTGATGGAAGCTCGCCTGGGTNGCGATCACCGCGGTGATCGCNGCNGGAACAGCGCTGGCGAAGGGAAGTGCCTGCGCCACGACGTACGCCAGGAAAGCAGCGAGCGAGGTGGCCACCGCGATNCGGGTATACGAGCGATCGATCCGTGCCGCTCGCTTGCGTAGTCGTTCGCCTCTCACANAGAAAGTATGGACCCGGANGNGNTATTNCCGGTCATCGTCTCCGCNTCGTCGGGGTCGTGGGTGACGTGCACGGCGGGAATGCCGGTGCGGCGAACCAGGGCGAGGACGTCGGCGGCCAGGCGTGATCGCAGTGGCGCGTCCAAGGCACTGAACGGTTCGTCGAGACATANNNCAGCGGGGTCGGCGGCGAGCGCTCGGGCGAGGGACACNCGTTGCGCCTGNCCACCGCTGAGTTGATCGACGTTNCGGTCGCCGAGGCCNGCGAGATCCACCCAACTCAAGAGTTCNTCTGCTGTGCTCCGGGCGTCACNNGCCGATGCGCCGGATCGACGNGGACCGTACGCGACGTTGTCGCGCACCGTCATCGTNGGAAACAACAGCGGCTCTTGAAACACCATGGCCACTTTGCGGGTGTGCGTGGGCANCTGCGTGACATCGACCCCGTCGATNAGAACGCGACCCGAGCGAGCNGGGATCACGCCCGCGATNGTGGACAGCAGCGTTGACTTTCCGCAGCCACTCGGCCCGACGACGGCCAGNACGCTCCCGGGNGGCACCGTGAAGGTCAGGGGCTCTCCNAACGCGGATTCGTATCCGATGGTNAGGTTCTCGCACGTCAGCGTGTGGCCGTTCATGATCGTCGACCTCCGCGGTCAACGGCCGCGACCAGCGTGGTGGTCATGACGACAAGAACGACCGCCATAGCCGCCGCCACCCCGAAGGACGCTTCACCGGGACGACCGAGAAGTCGCGCGATCACGAGGGGAACCGTAGGGCCGTCGGCTCGAGCGAGAAAAGAGGCAGCCCCGAACTCTCCNAGAGACACCGCGCAGGCNAGACCCCCGGCCGCGATCATCACNGTCCGCAGGGTNGGCCCGTAGCCGGTCCACCACGCTCGNGACGGCCGCGCGCCGAGGGTGGCGGCGACGGTTACGAGGCGGGAATCGGTGGAACGNAGGGTNGGGNTGGCGACCGCGACGACNAGCGGAACGGCGATNAGNGCGTGGGCGATCGGGATCAACAGNCCNGTGGCGCGNAGATCNACCGGGGGACGCCCGTACGCCAGCATCGTNCCNAGGCCCAGCGTCGCCGCCGATATCCCCAGCGGCANANCNGTCGCGAGCGCNAAGGCCCGTCCGAGTCGNTGCGCCAGCACACTCATCGCGGCNAGGCCACCGATAGCNGCTGCGACGAGCCCNGTGATGAGNGCGAACGACAGGGACCGCGCCATNGCGCTNAGCGGCGANCCGATCCGAGTGCTCCCNGCGTCGATCGTCTCGAAACCGGCGAAGATCGCCCACCAACTCATCGTGAAGCCGGACGACGATCGCACCGACGACCACACCAGTGAGGACACCGGGGCGAGAACGATGACGACGGTCGCCGCGACAACGATGCCGNCGGCCCATCGACTCGATCCGAGTGGACGTCGCAGACGGAAGGTGCGCAGCGCNCCCCCGGANATNGCGTTGCGCGTTCGCGCGGCCCACCACAACACCGAGCCAACGACGATCGCCTGGATCGCGGCGCTGACCGCGGCGGCTTGAAAATCCAAAAGGATGGAGGTTTGTCGAAGCACCAGTGACTCCAGGGTGCGGGTGGTGGAGTCTCCGAGCAGCAGCACGATGCCCAGCGAGGTGAAGGAGAAAACGAACACGATCGCCGCGGCCGATGCGATGGCNGGGCCGAGGGCNGGCAGTGTCACGGTGCGAAACGCTGTCCACCGTGATGCACCCAGAGTTCTCGCGGCGATATCGAGTCGAGGATCGATGGTGGACCAGCGGGCACCCACGATCCGCACC
The DNA here is from genome assembly GCA_002694095.1 of Micrococcales bacterium. Taxonomy (GTDB): domain Bacteria; phylum Actinomycetota; class Actinomycetes; order S36-B12; family S36-B12; genus S36-B12. The sequence continues at coordinate 16,627 of NZLD01000083.1, forward strand.
ACCACCGCCATATTCAGGTANGCGTGCGCNAGNACGACGATGAGGAAACCCGAACCGAGATCGGAGNCGACCAGCGATCGAAACGCCAACGCGACCACCACGGTGGGNAGGACNAACGGCACGGTGGCCAGAGCCAGAGCCCATCGNCGTCCCGGGAAGNGGTACCGNGTCAGCACGTTGGCCATGGGNAATCCGACGANNAGCGAAACCGCGGTGCTCGCNAGTGCTTGCACCGTCGCCAGTCCCGCNACTCGCCACGCAAGCGAGTCCGACACGTACTCNATCGTTNCCGGCGAGAGGACTTGCCCCGCCAGNGAAGCCAGCGGCACCACCATGAACGCGAGCAGGAAGCCGGCGGGCGCGATCCACGCCCACCGCAACCAGGTNGGTNCCGTCATCGTGTGCTGCGCTNNNGAACGTGTGCGTGAGGAGCGCTAGCGGCCCATCACGGCACCCCACTCAGACAGAATNTCGTCGATGTTGTNCGCGATGTACTCCGAGGACAACTCCTCGGCGTCGGGCACCTGCGGCGCGAAGCGTTCGAACACCTCGGGCAAGGCCGTCCCGTCCCGNGCNGGGAAGACGAACATGTTCAGCGGGATGTCCGCTTGCACGGCGGGGGAGAGCAGCCAGTCGATGACGAGCGCGGCGGCCTCCGGCTGATCGGTCCCNGCGAGGATCCCGGCGTACTCNACTTGCCGGTAGCAGCCATCGGTCATCACCGATGTGGAGGGNACNTCGGGCGGCTCGCCCTCGGCGTAGACGATCTCGGCCGGCGGGCTGGTNGCGTACGAGACGACGATGGGACGGTCGCCNCCACCACCGAAGGTGAAGTCGCCGTAGTAGGCGTCNCTCCACGAGCCGGCGACCTTCACCCCGTTNTCCCGCAGCNGTTGCCAGTAGTCNACCCAACCNTCGCCNTATCGGGACACGGTGGANAGCGCGAAAGCGAGNCCNGGGGACGACGTGCCNGGGTCTTGAACCACNAGCAGGTCGCGGTACTGCGGGTCGNTGAGATCGTCGAGGGTGGTNGGGGGAGCNATGCCCTCGGCGGCGAAGTAGGTGTCGTCGATGTTGATGCACACATCGCCGAAATCNATCGGCGTCACTCGACCNTCGAAGGACCGTTCGGCGAGCTCGGGGCGCAGCGCGTCGGCCTCGGTCGAGGTGTANGCCTCGAAGACNTCGGAGTCCAAGGCCCGCGTCACGAGGGTGTTATCCACCCCGAAGATGACGTCGGCGGTNGGNGCTCCNGCGGCCAGGATGGCTCCGGCCACCATCGACCCCGCGTCACCNCCGGACACCAACTCCANGGTGACNCCNGTGGATGNCTCGAAGTCGGCGATGANGTCGTCGCTGAGCGCGAACGAGTCATGGGTGAGTAGTTGAACGGTTTGACCGGCGAGGTCCNNGGTGCTCGNGGCCTCNGGTTCGGTNTCGNTGGTCTCGGAANNGCAGGCGGCGAGCACGNGAACNGACGCAAGGCTCATGGCGGCGAGAACTGCGGGAATGCGCTTCATGTTTCCTCCCTAGCGCTGGCATTACCCAGATCAGGTTCAGCGGGTCGGCAGACGCGTCTGCCCTCTCAGCCCACCGCCATCGCGTGAGCTCCCCTTGGTGGTATCCAGTTGTCCGCGACGCAACCTACAGGTGCGGCGCCCAGGACGAGTTTACTCCGCCGCACGAACCGTGCATCAGTAGCGAACTTCGGTCCACGCACCCGAGGCGGCACTCGCCCGGATGGCGTCCGCGACGCACGCTCCGTGGTAGCCGTCGACGAAAGTGGGGTAGCGCGGCGCAGCGGCGGGCCCACCGCGAGCAACGTCGTCATACACACTCGCGAAGAACGCGGTGAACGCCTCGGCGTACCCCTCGACGTGACCACCGGGATAGAACGCCACCGAGCGTGCCTCGTCGGACAGGTGCACGGGATCTTTCAGCAGGACCTCGCTGGTGCGGCCGCGCCGACCGATCCACAACGTGTCACTGGCTTCCGAACTCCACATCAACGCCCGCTGTGATCCGGCGAGCTCGAATCGCAGATCGTTCTTGCGGCCCGCCGACACCTGGGACACCGAGAACGAGCCGCGGGCGCCTCCCTCGAGGCGCAACAGAACGCTGGCCGCATCGTCGGTGTCGATCGACACGGGTTCGCCCCCGGCTGCGGATGCCCCGCTGAACGTCTCGACCTCCCCGTGCGGTCGGTACCGCACAGGGATGAACGTGTGCAGATCCGCGCAGACCTCCGTGACGCGCCGCCCGGAGATCCACGACATCAGATCCAGCCAGTGTGAGCCGATGTCGGCCACCGAGCGCAGATCTCCCGCCCGCTCGGAGTCCAAGCGCCAATTCCAGTCAGTGTCCTCGAACAACCAATCCTGGTGATACGACCCGGTCAGGAAGCGTGGCTCTCCCAACTCGCCAGAGAGCATCATCGCGTGCGCTTCATGCATCAAGGGATAGAAGCGAAAGTTGAAGCAGGTCGCATGAACGACCCCGGCAGCCTGCGCGGCATCGACCATGGCGCCAGCGCTCGCAGAGTCGAGCGCCATCGGCTTCTCGCAAATGACGTGCTTACCGGCGTTGGCGACCGCGATCGCCTGGGATGCGTGCACATGGTTAGGGCTCGCGATGTGTACGACGTCGATATCGGGTTGCTCTAGTAACTCCTCGAGATCGGAGTAGACGACCGGAACGCCCCAGGCCGTCGCCTTCGCTCGCGCCCGATCCGGGCTCGAACCCACCAAGCCCACCACCGTTGCTCCGGCTCGTCGCGCGCACTCCACGTGCACCGCGCCGATCTGACCGGTCCCGACGATGGCAACGGTGGGTGATGCGTTCTCGGGTGCGTTCATTGGTCGTCCTCATCGGTTGGGCGTGCCGAGTGAATCTAGCGGTTGTGGAGTCTGGTTTTTGCCCATCGCGGGTTTTCGATCGCGTTACTCTCTGGTTCACGAGCACCAGACCGGCACCGGCACCGGCACCGGCACCGGCACCAGCATCAGCAGCAGGTGGACGCCGCACGTGAGGAGATGCCATGACCGTGTCC
>NZLD01000084.1 GCA_002694095.1 Micrococcales bacterium
GCATCACCCACGTCATCAGTGGTGCGATCCCGGACAGAACCGCAGACCCACGCGTCCACGCCACGCTCCGTGAGAGTGGCGAGTGCTTGTTCGACAGACGCTTGCCCTACCACGGCAACCATTCCCAAGCCCATGTTGAAGGTTCGTTCCATCTCACGCGGATCGATCCCACCACGGCTCGCCAACAGCGAGAAGATNGCGTGCGGCGTCCAAGTACTCCTGTCCAGGTCCGCGGCCTGATCGTCGGGCAGCACTCGGGCGACATTCGCAGCGATGCCGCCACCGGTGATGTGNGAGAAGGCNTGAACATCCGCTGACTCGATCAGCGCCAAACANTCNCGGGCGTAGATCCGCGTCGGCTCCAGCAACTCTTCTCCTACCGAACGCGTCAGCTCCGGAACGACTTCCTCCAACGCCGACGCATCGGGCATCAGCACCCGGCGGGCGAGCGAGTAACCATTCGAGTGGAGTCCGCTGGAACGCATCGCAATCAGCACATCCCCGGTGACAACACGCTCAGGACCTAATGCATCGGGTGCATCCACGATGCCCGTTCCGGCTGCCGCGAGGTCGTATTCGTCCGGTTCCATGAGNCCCGGGTGCTCTGCGGTCTCACCGCCAACCAGAGCACAACCGGCCTGCNCGCATCCGGNGGANATACCCTCGACGATCNACGCCATCCGTACCGGATCCACCGACCCGGTGGCGATGTAGTCGGTGAGGAACAANGGCTCGGCTCCACAAACNACGAGNTCGTCCACCACCATCGCNACCAGGTCGATCCCNACNGTGTTGTGGATNCCCATGGCNCGGGCGACAGCNATCTTGGTTCCNACACCNTCGGTNCTNGTNGCNAACANCGGCTGCTGCATGCCCGTGTATCGGGAGATATCGAACAGTCCAGCGAAGCCNCCNAGTCCGCCGACAACCTCGCGCCGCNTCGTTCGGGCGACCGAGGCTCGCATNANTTCGACCGCACGCTCTCCNGCGTCAACGTCAACGCCGNCATCNGAGTAGTTGATACCGGGCATTCAGACNCGCNTNANCGCATCGTTGGCGCCACCNCCGGNAGAGTTCTCGACCCGGCGGGCGATCCCTTCCAGAACCGACTTACCGATGCGATCTTCNGCGGGAAGCTCGACGGGGTAGACGCCATCGAANCAGGCTCTGCACAGATGCTCCTTCTTCTGCTGGGTNGCCCCTACCAGNGCATCGAGGGTGACGAAAGCTAGTGAGTCGGCGCTGATGGAGGCGCAGATCTCTTCCACCGAGAGGCCGTTTGCGATCAACTCCGCGCGACTGGCGAAGTCGATGCCGTAGAAGCAGGGCCACGCCACCGGGGGGCTCGAGATTCGAACATGCACCTCACGGGCACCCGCNTCACGGAGCATGCGCACNAGGGCGCGTTGGGTGTTGCCNCGCACGATGGAGTCATCGACNACCACGAGGCGCTGGCCNTCNATGACATCCTTGAGCGGATTCANCTTCAGNCGAATACCCANCTGACGGATCGTTTGGCTGGGTTGGATGAATGTCCGGCCTACGTAGGAGTTCTTGACAAGCCCNTCGGCAAANGGAATNCCTGATTCTTGGGCGTATCCGATCGCTGCATACCGTCCNGATTCCGGCACCGGAATCACGAGGTCGGCTTCGACCGGGTACTCGCNCGCGAGTTGTCGCCCGATNTCGACNCGGGTTGCCTGCACGCTNCGTCCTGCNATGGTCGTGTCCGGTCTCGCCAGATACACATACTCGAAAAGACATCCCTTGGGGTCGGCCTGGGNGAAGTGATGAGATCGCAAGCCGTTGGAGTCNATGACGACCAGCTCGCCNGGTTCGACTTCACGNACAACAGACGCGCCGACGATGTCGAGGGCTGCGGTCTCACTNGCGATNACCCATCCACGCTCGAGGCGTCCNAGGACNAGGGGACGTATTCCTTGGGCATCACGAGCGGCGTACAGGGCGTCGTCGTCCATGAAGACCAGNGAGAACGCACCGAGAAGTTTCGGAAGTTCCTCCAGCGCCGCCTGTTCGAGTGGCAGATCGGGGTGAGCCGCGAGAAGGCCGGAAATGACTTCCGTATCGGTGGTCGCATGCAGACCNGCGTTGATCGGCAANTCACCCGATGTGCTNGCCAATTCCNCCANCCGCTCGGACAGGTCCGCCGTGTTGGTGAGGTTTCCGTTGTGCCCGAGGGCCAGGTTGCCCGTCGCTGTCGGACGGAACGTCGGCTGGGCGTTCTCCCACACACTCGAACCCGTAGTGGAGTAGCGCGTGTGACCGATCGCGACGTGCCCGTGCAGCGATTCCAGACTCGCTTCGGTGAAGACCTGTGACACCAAGCCCATGTCCTTATAGACGACGATGTGCGANCCGTCGCTGACGGCGATTCCTGCGGATTCCTGTCCGCGATGCTGCAGTGCNTACAGGCCNAAGAACGTNAGTTTNGCGACNTCTTCACCCGGAGCCCACACTCCNAANACCCCGCAGGCATCCTGCGGACCCTTCTCGCCGGGGAGGAGCTCGTGGGTCAGTTGCCCATCTCCGCGCGGCACGCNCTCAGACTACGGGATCGGNGAACATTCGTGCCGTTCCGGTCACGACCACCCGCACCGGATCACCCACCGCGACCCCGGCACCTCCAGCCGAGCGCACATCNACCACNGGTCCGTCGTCCAACCGGACNGACGTCAGCGAATCNTGACCGTGATAGCGAATNGATTCCACGGTTCCCGGGACACCTTGCGGGTCCNGANCAACACCTCGATCCGCNACCAGAACGAGTTGCTCGGGGCGNAACACAACTCGCCGGCTACTCGATTCTGATTCGCGGTGGTCACGAATCGGCACCCACCCGATGGCTGTGTGGGCACTTGCTCCCTGCACCTCGGTCACCGGCAGTTCGACGAGGTCGCCGATGAAACGGGCAACGTTGAGGGTGGAGGGGTCGTCGTAGACCGTCCACGGGGCATCCACCTGCTCGATCCGCCCTGACGACATCACCGCCACCCGATCGGCCATCGAGAGGGCTTCTTCCTGGTCATGGGTCACGAGGATCGCCGTCGTGCCGATGTCCGCGAGGAGTCTGCGCACCTCGGTGCGCACATCGATCCGCAGCGAGGCATCAAGGGAGGAGAAAGGCTCATCGAGAAGCACCAACGATGGCGCGGGAGCAAGTGCTCGAGCGAGAGCGACTCGCTGTTGTTGACCGCCCGATAACTCATGCGGTCGGACCTTTTCCAGTCCGGACAGATCCACCATCTCGAGCATTTCGGCGACCCGCGCCCGCGCCTTCTTCTTGTCCCGCAGACCGAAGGCGATGTTCCCTGCGACGTCGAGGTGCGGGAAGAGCGCGCCTTCCTGCGGGACGATGCCGATCCGACGTCGCTCGGGTGGAAGCCACGTTCGCTCATTGGACGCGATCGTTCCTGCGATCGTGACGGTGCCCGTCGCCGGGCGGAGGTACCCGGCGATAGAGCGCAGCAGCGTGGTCTTTCCGGAGCCGCTTGGACCCAGGATGGTGACGAACTCTTGCTGCTCGACCTCTATCGAAACATCCCGCACGACGATGGGTCCGCCGTATCCGACAGAGATGTTGTCGAGAGACAGTTGCGGCACTGCAGGCGACGCTGTCATCGGACACCGCCAACGTAGGCCACCTCGTCGGTGCGAACCATCTTGCCATCCGCACGATTAGTGCTCGTTGCTGTTTCGGGTGATCGCGCCAGCCACCGACCCATAAGCCACGCAGGTACGGACGCAAGAACGATCATGGTCAATGCATACGGGGCGGCAGAACCAAAGGCCTGGATTTCCGTTCGCGACCACAATTCGGTGGCCAGGGTGTTGAAGCCGGTGGGCCGCAGCATCAAGGTGGCCGGCAATTCTTTCATCGCTGTCAGAACAACGAGCAGCGTTCCGGCTGCGATTCCCGGCCATGCGAGACGTCCGGTCACCGTGCACCAGGCACGAAGCGGGCCCCGGCCGAGGCTTCGCGCGGTGGATTCCAAACCCGGCGGCACGTGGGCGATCGCCGATCTGCTCGATCCGATGGCTTTCGGGAGAAAGAGCACGGCGTAGGCGAAGGCGAGCACCGCAAGAGTCTGGTAGGCCGCCGGTAATACGGCAAGGGTGAGAAAGACCAGCGACAGACCAACCACGACTCCCGGGAGGGCGTGGCCGAGAAACGCCGCGCCCTCGATACTCCTGACGATGCGGGAGCGGTAGCGAGCGGCGAGCGCGGCGATAGGCAGGGCGAGCAGCAGGGCAAGTGCAGCTCCGAGGATGGACGAGGACGCCGAACCGACGACGGCGCCTGCAAGTTCTCCAACATCAAGTTCGGTTCGTCGGCTTTCCAGCAACAGTCGCGTCAACGACCATGCGGGAACACCGAGCGACAAGACCGCGACTCCGACCAGCCATGCGACACCGAGCACCGTGCCGCGGGTGCGGAGTTGTTGCCGAGGTGCAGGACGCGACACGCCTGATCCAATGCGCCAACGCTGTGACTTGCCTCGAATGCGCGCTTCGATCACGACGAGTAACAGGGCCAGGCAGACAAGGACGAGGGACAGCACCGCCGCCGTCGTGCGATCAAACGATGCGCGGTAGGCGGTGTAGATCACTCGGGTGAAGGCATCGACGCGGAAGATTGCCACCGTGCCGAATTCGCTCAACGTATACAGCGCTGCAAGCAGCACACCCGCGGCTGCGGCCGGCCAGGCAAGGGGAAGGGTGACACGACGCGCGACGGCCAGGGGTCCCAACCCGAGGGATTGAGCGGCCTCTTCGTGTCCGGCGTCGATGGACCGAAGGGCGGCCGTCAGTGGGATGGCGACGTAGGGGTAGGTGGCGAGCACCATCACCAGTGCGGCTGCCCCGATTCCCGACATGCTCGGAAACTCGGCGATCCACGCGTAGGCCATCACGTACGAAGGAACCGCGAGGGGAAGTGCCGCCATCACCAGGAAGAAGGCGCGTCCGGGGATGTTCGTCCTGGCCAACAACCACGCCGTGGGGACGGCGATCAGCAAGCAGCCGACAATCACCAACGTCACGAGGGCGACACTCGTGATGGTCGTTTCGAGAGTTCTGTCTCGAAGCAACGCTTCGACCACTGCGTTCCAACCGGCCGACGACGTGCGGACCAGTAGGTACAGCAGCGGGATGGCCGCAACGGCGACGCTAACAACCGCCGCTGCAATCAAGAGCAGCGGCGGTCGCATGGAATTCACCGTTCGGCGATACACGATCAACTCCTACGTCAGACCGACGTCCTGCAGCATGAGCAACGTGCCGGGGAGGTCTTCCAATTCGGCCAGGGGGATATCGGGCCCCTGCACCTGCGACAGGGGAGGCACACCGTCGGGACCTTCGACACCGGCGACCAGTGGGTATTCGAACGTCGTCTCGACGAACCACCGCTGTGCCGATTCGGATAGCAGCCACTCCATTAATGCGCCAGCACCGTCGGCGTTGTCGGTGGGTCGCACGATGCACGCTCCCGACAAGTTGACCAAGGCTCCGGGGTCTCCCGGGCCGGCAAATGCGAGTTGCACGTTCATCGCGTCTTCGCCAACTTCAGCGGCTTTCTTGTACCAATAGTAGTGATTGATCAGACCCAGCTGAACTTCTCCCGCATCAACGGCATCGCGGATGAGTCCGTTCTTTTCGTACAACTGAACGTCGTTGTCGATCAAACCCTGCAACCACTCGCGCGTCGCATCTTCCCCGGCTGCGACTCGCATGGCGGTGACGAAAGCTTGAAATGATCCATTCGTTGGAGCGATCGCTACTTGTCCGCGCCATTGCTCGTCCATCAGGTCGAAAACAGATGTCGGAACCTCATCTGCAGACAGTTGCGTCGAGTCGTACGCAATCACCCGGGCTCTGCCGGTTACTCCGGTCCATGTTCCGTCGGCTGACCGGTACGTCGCTGGAACGGAGTTCGCAATCGAGTCCGCCAGCGGCGCGCACATTCCGGCACCGTCGAGGGCTCCCAGAGCGCCGGCGTCCTGTCCGTAGTAGAGGTCAGCGGGTGATGCATCACCTTCTTCGATGATCTGTGCCGCCATCTCCGCCGTGTCGCCGTAACGCACCTCAACAGGTACACCGGTTTCTTCCGTGAACTTCTCGAACAACGGCTCGATCATTTCTTCACTGCGCCCGGAGTAGACGACCACGGGCTCACCGGCGGCTGAGTCAACCGAGTCAGCCGACTGATCGTCGCTGGAGCCGGTGCAGGCAGCCAGTGCGAAGGCGATAGCCGGCACAGCGGCGATCAGGGGAAAGAACTTCGTGCGGGTCATGAACGTCCTTCAGGTGGGATTGCCCGGTCAGTTGACTCAGGTAAGGCAAACCTGACTTAGGGTAACCTAACTAGGTCAAATTTCCCCAGAAGTCCCCAGGGGGAGCAGCCCGGACAGATCAGATCGTGCTCCGCTGGCGTGAACTCTGCCGTCCCTCGTGGCCTCGGCCCAGGTGAGTCTGCCCAGCGCGAGGGCCAACCACGTCTGGGTATTCATCTCCACCACCGCCGGCGGTGTCCCGCGCCGATGCGTTGCACCCTCGATGACCTGCACCGCCGCGTACGGGGGAACGCGAACTTCCACACTCTTACCCGGTGCACTCGCCACCAACTCGGCGAGTGCCCCCTTCACGGCCGCACGCTGGTCGTCTTTCGGTGGCTCCCGACCGGACTCCAGTGCGTCTAGCACCACAGTGGCGCGTTCGATCCACGCATCGTCCCTCATCAGGAGAACAACGCCGGAAGGGTCGCGGTGTTCGCATCCCTCAACCGATCGAGTGACACCGTGAAGAACTCTCCGAACTGCAGCACCTGGGTGCCGTCCTCATGTCCGGTATCGGGACCCAGACCCGAGTCGACGACGCCCACCCGGCACGCGGGCACTCCTCGTGCGGCACACATTTCGGTGAAGCGGAGTTCCTCGCTACGGGGGATCACTACGACCGCCCGTCCGGCGGACTCAGCAAACAGTTGGACGAAGGGGTCGACATCATCGGGGAGCCACAATCGCGCACCCACGCGACTACGAAGGGCCATCTCGACGACAGCGACCGCGAAACCTCCATCGGATACGTCGTGAGCGGCAGTGATCATTCCGTCGCGCGACGCAGCGACGAGGATCTCGCCCAGCACCTTCTCTCGCTGAAGATCGATCAACGGTGGGTGCCCCCCGAGATGTCCGCGGATGTGTGCCCACTCGCTACCGGAAAACTCATCGCGGGTATCGCCGAGCAGATAGATGAGCTCACCGTTCGGTCCCCAGGACATCGGCGTTCGGCGATCGACATCGTCGATAACGCCTAACACTCCGACAACAGGCGTGGGCAAGATCGCCGTGTCACCCGTTTGGTTGTAGAAGGAGACGTTGCCGCCGGTCACCGGGATTCCCAAGGCCGCGCACGCATCGGCCAAACCCCGCACCGCTTCCGCGAATTGCCACATCACTTCTGGGTCTTCCGGCGACCCGAAGTTCAAGCAGTTGGTCACCGCGAGCGGGACGGCTCCGGTGACGCACACATTCCGATACGACTCCACGAGCGCCAACTGAGCACCCGTGTAGGGGTCGAGCTTCGCGAAGCGTCCGTTGCAGTCGGTCGCGATCGCTACGCCTCTCCCGGATTCTTCGTCGACCCGAATCATCCCGGAGTCTTCGGGCTGGGAAAGGACAGTGTTTCCCCGCACGTAGCGGTCGTATTGGTCGGTGACCCACGACTTGTCGGCGAGATTCGCAGAGGCGACGAGTTCCAGAAGTGTGCCCAGAAACTCTTCCGGTCCGGGACGGTCGATGGTCGTGGCCTCATCTGCCTGCAACGCGTCTTGCCAGGACGGGCGATGGAACGGTCGCTCGTACACCGGGCCCTCGTGGGCCACCGTGCGCGGCGGAGCGTCCACGATCCGCTCACCTTGCCAATCGATGGTCAACCGGCCGGAGTCGTTGACCTCACCGATCACGACTGCTTCGACATCCCACTTACGGCAGTGAGACATGAAGTCATCGATCTTGTCCGGTCGGACGATGGCACACATGCGCTCCTGCGACTCGCTCATCAAGATCTCTTCAGGGCTCAGTGTCGGATCGCGCAGCAATACTCGATCCAGCCACACGTGCATGCCACCGTCACCGTTGGAGGCGAGTTCGCTGGTGGCGCACGAGATACCGGCACCACCGAGGTCCTGAATCCCCTCGACCAGTCCGGCATGCAGCACTTCGAGGGTGGCCTCGATCAGGAGTTTCTCCATGAACGGATCGCCCACCTGCACGCTGGGGCGCTTGGCTGGGCCTTCGTCGTCGAACGTCTCCGAGGCCAGAACCGATACGCCCCCAATGCCATCGCCGCCGGTTCGGGCGCCGTAGAGCACCACCAGGTTGCCCACGCCCTTCGCGCTCGCCAGGTGAATGTCCTCGTGTCGCATGGCGCCAACACACAGGGCGTTCACCAAAGGGTTACCCGCGTAGGACTCGTCGAAGACGACTTCCCCTCCGATGTTGGGCAGACCGAGGCAGTTTCCGTAGCCACCCACGCCCGCGATGACCCCGGGGAGGACTCGTTTCGTATCCGCCGCATCGGCGGGTCCGAAGCGAAGAGGATCCATCACCGCGAGAGGACGTGCACCCATCGACAAGATGTCGCGGACAATGCCGCCCACGCCGGTCGCGGCCCCCTGATACGGCTCCACGTACGACGGGTGGTTGTGGCTTTCGACTTTGAACGTCACCGCCCAGCCATCTCCGATGTCGACGACGCCTGCGTTCTCCCCGATCCCCACCAGGAGCGCATCCGACGCTGGAGCCTTCTCGCCGAATTGCCGCAGATGCACCTTGCTGGACTTGTATGAGCAGTGCTCGCTCCACATCACCGAATACATCGCAAGTTCGCTGCTGGTGGGACGACGCCCCAGAATCTCGCGGATGCGTTCGTACTCGTCGGGCTTCAGCCCGAGTTCGAGATACGGCTGCTCGACCTCCGGGGTCGTCGCCGCCTGATCGACGGTATCGATCATCGTCCGGCCCCGGCCATGAGCGATGACAGCACGCTAGCGAAAAAGATTAATCCGTCGGTGCTCGGCCCGGTGAGTGACTCGACGGCGTGCTCGGGGTGCGGCATCAAGCCAACGACGTTGCCGCGCTCGTTGGTGATACCGGCGATGTCGCGTCGACTCCCATTGGGGTTGACGTCCAGATACCGCGCGATGACACGGCCGTCTCCTTCGAGGCAATCGAGGGTGTCCTCGTCTGCAACGTAACCACCCTCACCGTTCTTCAAGGGAATGACGATCTCCTGGCCGGGTGTGAAATCCCGGGTCCAGTCCGAAGCGGTGTTCTCGATTCGAAGTTTCTGGTCGCGGCACACGAAGTGCAAATGATCGTTCCGCGTCAGCGCACCGGGAAGTAGATGGGTCTCACACAGAATCTGAAACCCGTTGCAGATACCGAACACGGGCATGCCGCGATGTGCAGCGTCGATGATGGTGCCCATCACCGGCGCGAAGCGAGCGATCGCACCACACCGCAAGTAGTCCCCGTAGGAAAAGCCACCGGGAAGAACGACCGCGTCGACGTTCTTCACGTCGTCATCTCCGTGCCATAGGGACACCGCCTCACCACCGGCGATCGTCACCGCCCGAGCGGCATCGGCATCATCGAGAGAACCCGGGAAGGTGACGACTCCGATGCGAGCGCTCACACGCCCGCCTCATCGTCGAGGACCATCATCGTGTAGTTCTCGATGACCGGGTTACTGAGTAGTTCGCCCGCGAGTTCGTCGAGTGTGGCCCGCCGAGCGTCGTCGAGATCCCCCTCGAGCTCAATGACGAACTTCTTACCTTGCCGAACATCAGCGACTCCAGAAAGCCCCAGCCGGCCGAGGGCGCCCTGCACGGCGCGACCCTGCGGGTCCAAGATCTCCGGCTTGAGCATGACGTCGACTATGACGCGAGCCACGAGCACCCCATCCTTCACACAATGCGCACAGCGAATGCAACCGGGAAGAATCCAATCCTATCCGGCTCCGCACGATCTGTTGGAGGCTCACTTAGGGTCAATCTCATGGGATCTCGTAGCTACGACCTGCTGTGGGGCACCACCCTGCGCGCCACCACCATTAGCCACCGCTTCCTAGACCGAATCTCCGGCGGCCGACTCATGCGCCGTTTTCCGGGCGGTGCCCAGGTCGTGTGGATCACCACGCTCGGACGCAAGTCCGGCCAATGGCGGCGCACACCACTGTTGGGAGTTCCGGTGGAGACCGAGGACATGCGCGGCTGGGGGATAGCCGGGTCGAACGCTGGCCAGGAAAAGGTCCCGGGCTGGGTGTTCAACGTCCGCGAACACAATGAAGGAACCATCGAGATCGACGGCGAGATCCTCCCGTGCACCTTCACCGAGGTGACGGGTGACAGCGCTCGCGACATCTACGAACGTCTGGGCAACAGTTGGTCTTCCTACCGAATGTACGAACGCAACGTCAAACGAGACATTCCGATCTTCGTCGCTCAACTGGAAGGTATGACAACGTCCTGACCGTTGTAGGTGCCCCGCACGCTGTCGACTTGGAACCGTGTGAACATCTCTTCTGCATACCAATCGAGATCAAGCGTCTTACGCACCACTTCCGCGTGCGCCGGGCGGCGGTAGGCAAAATTCGAAATCGCCTTCGCATCCCGCCAAATACTGAAGGTTCCCTGTAACCCGACCGGAGCTTCGCCGATACCGAGAGTGAACAGCACACCGGGATCCGACCGCAGATCCAAACTGACAGGCGGCACGGAAGACCAGAACTTGGGCCACATGCTGACCTTGATGCGCGCGCGGGTGATAGCC
>NZLD01000085.1 GCA_002694095.1 Micrococcales bacterium
ATCAGCTTGTGATGCACGAGACTTCAGAGCTTCGTCACGGGCCCTTAACTCTGTTTCCTTGGCTTCTAGAATTGACCATCGATCTTGGAGATCGTTCTCGCGCACATGCAACTGGTCCTGCTGTGCGTTGAGATTTTCCACTAGACGATCCACGTGCTCCTTGGCATCTTTCATTTCCGCATCAATCTGCTCTTGATGCGACGTCCAAGCCTCCTGCCGAGCTTGAAACTCTCTCTCAGACTCTGCTAGTTGATTACGAGCAGCAGCTAGAGTTCCAGAATCATCATTGATCTCATTTTCACGCCTACGTAAATCCTCATCTCTTTTGGCACTTGAACCTTCGAGTACCTCAAGCGATGTCTCTCGTTCTTCCAGAGACCTTTCCAAGTCCAGGAGTGAGCATCGTTGTTCGGACAAGGCACTTTGGGCTGCCTTGAGCTCTTCCCATTCACGCTCCAGTTTGGCAGACGCCGCGACAACGTCAGATATCTTTCCTTGTAATTCGCTTTCTCTATGGGCACGATCGTCGGATAAGCCAGCGAGCGCTTCTTCCTGCGCCACGATCGTTGCTTCTCTCGTATCCATCTCTGACGCTTGGATCTGCATCTCTTCTTGACGATCAGACAACTGTTGTTGTTGTTGCGCAAGAGCGGTCATCAACTCCTCGACGCGCTGCCTTTCAGCATTGGTGGCCATCGATTCTTGACCAAGGGCCACACGATGAGCACGAGCTTCCTCTTGCTCTTGGTGCAACTCGGTTGCTTTGGCTTGTATCTCGATTCGTGCTGCTTCGAGCTGCTCGCGAAGCGTCTCGAGTTCTCCCCGGTAAGCCAGAAGTTCATCACGCTCATCGTGAAGTCTCGCCCGCTCAATATCGAGTTCTGTGCGCAGTTCCGCAGATCGCTCAGGTGCTTCAGGTCCTGCTGCGATCGGATCCGGGGACGGCATGGAAGCGTGACTTGGCTGTGCCTGAGAGTCGCTGGTTTTCTCCGTCTGCTTTCGTAGCGTGCTTGAAGCCATCTCCGCACGAGCGCCGGTATTCTTGCGAATTCCGGGAATGGAATGCGGCTCCATGTCGGCCACGACTCGAGCGGCGGGCGGCACCTCATCCTCAACGCCATCACGGTCAGGGGTCGAGGCAGGGGCAGTCTGGACGGTGGGTGTGGACTCTGCAGGAGTGGTCGGTACCTCTTCATCATCGACACCACCACCGCTGGACAGGAGATCGCGGAGTCGTGACTGCTGGTCACTCGTGGCGGTGAGCATCCGATCAGACGGTGGGCGCGAGTCATTCTTTTTGCCGGATAGCCGTCCAAGAGTGCGTGTCCACCGGCTTGCTTCGTGGGCAGGAATGTCATCTTCATCCAGCAGAGGAGGGAGTGAAGACTTTCGGGCTGATTCTTCGGTGCTTGTATCCACCGGTTGGTTGCTGTTCAGCTCGCTGGCNTGCTTGAGNAGATCACGAGCCCATTCTTGGGTTGATGCTGCGGCCTGATCGTTTTGACTACGAGTTGCTAGTTCTGTCAGTGGGATATCGCTTTTTTTCTTCTGGGCATTAATTCCAGCNATGATGTCGGGATCGCTGATTTCGATGGTCACTTCGTAGTGCTGCTTGGCAAAGAATCCGCCCATGCCGCCAGANCGNACNTGTTCCGCTTGAATAACTCGGAATTCTCGTCCGTAGTTGGCCTCTACCTCGCGAAGAATCCCGTCTAGGTCAGGTCCTTCAAGCAACATTTGCAGGCTCATTGCCCACCGTCCCTACTGTTTGAATGTCTACTGATCCACCAAGTTCGGAGTAAGNNACGACCGGTAGCCGAGGAAATTCGTGTCGCAATTGTCGGTAAAGGGGAGCTCGCAACTGGCCGGCACACACAAGCACCGGAGATATCCCTGACTCCTCCGCCTGCGTGAAGAGAGCACCGATGTCCGCGCTCATCCGAATNAGCACGGCGGCATCGATGGCGAGCGTTTGGCCGTCTTGCCCTGAACGTGCGGCAGCAAGCAAGCTCTGTTCGAAAGTCGGTTCGAGGGTAATGACATGCAGAACCCCGTCCATAGCGACATCGGTCGTTATGGCAGAACCAAGGACCTCNCGCGCTGCTTCGACCATTCCCTCGGTGGTTTGATTTCCAGCTCGAATCGAGGCAGACATGGCTTCGAATATCCGTGCCAAATCTCGGATGGCCACACGCTCTCTCAGTAGACCTTGAAGCACTCGCTGGATTTCTCCNAGNGTTGCCTGCGCGGGGGTTAGTTCTTCAACCACGGTCGGTTGAGTTTGCTTCAATGAGTCAACAAGCATCTTGACGTCTTCGCGGGACAAGAGTTCGGCCGCGTGCTTNCGCACNGTCTCTGCCAGATGAGTTGTCAAGATGGATGCGCGATCCACAACCGTGGCNCCCATCAACTCGGCTTGATGCTGAAAGGCCACGGGTACCCAACGTGCATCAAGACCGAATACCGGCTCTTTGGTCTGGTCTCCNGGAAGAGACGCCAGATCATCACCAATAACCAAAACGTGTCCCGGCGGGGCCTGTCCGCGAGCAACTTCTACTCCATGAAGTCGGATTCGATAGGTGGACAACGGCAGTTCCGTGTCGTCGCGAGTTCGCACNGTNGGAAGGACGAGCCCNAGTTCCATGGCGAGCTTGCGGCGGAGNGCCTTGACCCGCACGAGAAGGTCACCCCCGGAGTTAGCGTCGACCAGATCGACGATGTCGTAGCTCAAGCCGAGTTCCAGCGCNTCTACCTGAAGGTCTTGNACGATGCCTTCCGGCGTGTCGGGAGCAGCTTTGCCAGCTGGCAAGGCGGCGGGGGTGTCACCTGCCTCGATCGCGGCGGCATCCGTCTTCGCACGTGGGAGTCGTTGNCCGAGGAAGATCAATCCCCCGCCGATCAGTAGGAACGGAAGGAGGGGNATTCCTGGTATCAGCGCAAGTGCGGCCATGCCGGTACCAGCCAAGATCAAGGTGCGGCGTTGTCCTGAGAATTGCTTTACGACATCGGAGGACATGTCGCCCTCGGTNGTTGCTCGGGTCACCATCAAACCGGTAGCGACCGACAGCATAAGGGCCGGAATTTGGGCGGTGAGTCCATCACCGATAGTCAGAAGGCTGTAGGTCTCGATGGCCTCGTTGAAGCTCAAGCCGCGTTGCGCAATTCCAATCGCCATACCGCCGACCAAATTNATGATGGTGATGAAGATTGCAGCAATCGCGTCTCCNTTGACGAACTTGGATCCGCCGTCCATNGCACCGTAGAAGTCAGCTTCAGCCCCAATTTCTTCGCGTCGTCGTCGGGCTTCAGCGTCATCGATGAGTCCCGCATTNAGATCAGCGTCAATGGCCATCTGCTTGCCCGGCATCGCGTCGAGAGTGAATCGCGCCCCGACTTCAGCCACGCGCTCCGCNCCCTTCGTGACCACAATGAATTGAATGACGACGAGGATCAAGAAGATGACAAGGCCAACNATGATTGACCCACCAATGACGAAGCTGCCGAAAGCGTCGACGATTTGGCCCGCGTATCCATTCAGGAGTACTTGACGGGTGACGCTGACGTTCAAACCGAGTCGGAANAGGGTTGCGACNAGCAGGAGGGCTGGAAACGTTGCGAAGTCGAGGGGCTTCTTCACGTACATNGCGGCCAGCAGCATCGTCAGGGCTGCGGCGATATTGAAAGCGATCAGNATGTCAAGGACGAAGGGGGGCAGGGGNATGATGAGCATCACGATGACCATGACGACGGCAAACGGCACCGCGAACTGGGTCAAGCGAAGGTTCCGCACAGAAGCCCCTTGNGTAAGGAGTTCCATCCATGGGAATTACATGCCTTCCTGGCAAANTCCGTATCGGCGGANGCAGNAAGGACTTTAGGGAAAATCAGATAAATATTGTTCGATCNACATCTCGGGCGGTGTGNAGNCCCGCATGGACCCCTCGCTTCTTCAGGGTCATGATGAANGCCAGGACGCGGGCCACGGCGGTATACAGATCTGCTGGNATCTCCGTTCCCACTTCACAATTGCGGTAAAGCGCCCGTGCNAGGGGCACATCTTCNACGAGAGGCACCCGGTTTTCGGTAGCTATCTCCCGAATCCTAGCTGCCACGACGCCCGCTCCCTTGGCGACAACCCGGGGNGCTCCCATGGCCTGGTTGTACTTCAGCGCAACAGATACGTGGGTTGGGTTAACAAGCACGACATCAGCCATGGCGACGTCTACCATCATGCGGTTGCGCGACGCGTCGAGAGCACGTTGACGAAGTGCCGCGCGCAGGAGAGGGTCACCCTCAGACTGCTTCAGCTCTTCCTTTACCTCTCGTTTTGACATCATCAATTCTCGNCGCACTCGACGCTGCGACACGAAGTAGTCGGCGACGGCAATGGCAAGGCCCGCCGCGATCACGACCTGTACTAGTCGGGTTCCTTCGGATGCTGCGATCTCCGTCAAGGTGCTGAGCGAGAGCAGGCCAGATTCGAAGACGATCTCGACTGTGCGGGTGATGACAACCCACAACACCAGGCCAATGACAGACACCTTCAGTATCTGCTTGGCCAACTCCCACAGCCCTCGTGTTCCAAATATTCGCTTTCCATTTTGCTGGGGGCTGATCTTGCTGGTCTTCGGCTGCACGCGCGCGAGATGCGGCCTCGCTCCCCCTTGGACCCAACCAGAAACTTGCGTNACGAGCAAAATGGCAAGCAGTAAGGGGANCATGATTATGGAGATGGACAGCAATGCGGGCATAACGATGCTCGCGAGCCGGGTAAGGCTCGGTTCGCGAGCAATTTCNGGAATCGTCTTCAGCAGTTCCTGGAGATCGTCTGAGACATATCCAATAAAGAATGGCAGCAAAAAACTCAAGGCGAGTAGTCCGGTCCAGGCAGCGATGTCCGCTGAACGGGGAACTTGGCCTTGCTTCGCCCCCTCTTTAAGTTTCTTCGGGGTTGGTTGCTCGGTCTTCACTGACGAGTCAGCCACATCACCCTCCCGCTATTCCACGCATGGCATCCACAGAGGCATCCGTGAGGCCTGCCAGCATCGGGCTGATTTGCGGAATCGCAATGCCTACGAGCAGGAGAGTCAAACCGATCTTCACGGGGAAGCTCAGAACGAAGAGGTTGATTGTGGGAGCCACCCTCGTCAACAGACCNAATCCGATATCTGCCAGGAGCAAAATCGCGATGATAGGTCCGGCGATCTGCAAAACAGCCAGGAAGGCAGTGCTCAAGGCCTCNGTCAANGTCATAGCCGTCAATTCGGTGCTCAGACCNGACCCGATGGGCAAGACTTCAAAGGTAGTGGAGAACCCCGCGAGAATGATCAAGTACCCACCGGACACCAGAATCAAGACGCCAGCCAACACCCGGTACACGCGCGAGATCACCGATGCCTGCTGCTGCATGAGCGGGTCGTAGGCCTGCGCCAGGGCAAAACCACCAGTGACGTCAATGACTGCACCGGCTGACTGCACCGCGGAAAGCAAGATGAGGCACACAAGGCCGAGCGCCACCCCGATCGCGATTTGGATGGCAAACTGGAACAAGAGATTCAATGGATCCAGCGAGATCCCACCGGATGCGGCTATCGCTCCCGGGGTCATTGGAATGGCAAAGGCGAGACCAGTCAACACCCGTACTTGCGGCGGCAAGAATGGTCCCCCGAAGGGCGGCGTCAACCAAACCCAGGCACCCACTCTGGCGAAGACCAAAAGGTAGCCGATCACCTGCTCAGTGGTGATGCCCAACTCAAACACGGGAACGTCTACCCAAGCATTCCGGGCAGCAATTCAAANGAATTCCGCGTGAAGTTCACAAGATTTTGAACCATCCAATTTGCAGAAATAACCAGAGCAATCCCNACTCCAATNATCTTGGGCACGAAAGACAACGTCTGGTCCTGAAGACTCGTGAGACCTTGAAAAAGTGAAACGGCCAGACCAACAAGGAGTGCNGTGAGNAAAATAGGAGCCGCCAGCATCGCCGCTGTCCACATTAATTGTGTGGCAAGTTCCACCACATACGCTTCACTCATGGGTCACCTACGCATAACTGTTCACAAGAGATGAAACGATCAACGCCCAACCATCAACCAGCACAAAAAGCAACAACTTGAACGGCAACGACACGAGCACCGGCGGGAGCATGATCATTCCGACGGACATCAAACCGGAGCTCACGACCATATCGATGATGAGAAANGGAAGAAANACNACAAAGCCGATGATGAAGGCGGCGCGCAATTCCGAAAGAATGAAGGCTGGNACGAGAGTCGTTAGGGAAACATCTGCCGGCGTNGCTGGCGGCGTTTCATTAGAGATCTTGACCATGAGCGCGAGTTCTTCAGGACGCGTGTTGGCAAGCATGAACTGTTCCAGTGGCACGCGAGCTAACTCAAACGCTTGACCGAAATCCAAGGTGCCATCCAANTAGGGCTGAAGGGCGTCCGTGTTCATAANTCCCAGCACAGGGGCCATGACGAAAAANCTNAGAAANATTGCNAGACCCGTCAGTACCTGATTNGGAGGCACCCCCTGNAATCCAAGNGCGTTGCGAGTTATCGANANGACCACGATGATTTTNGTGAAACTTGTCGTCATCAGCAGAATCGCNGGGGCCACCGCTAGGACCGTCAATGACAGCAGAAGAACGATAGCGCTGCCAGGCCCCTCACCCCTCGTTAAATCAGGAAGATTGATAGAGACCGCTTGAGCCGGTGCCGCGATGACAATAGACATAACGCCAAAGCTCACGAGGCCAAACGTCGAAACGAGAAGTCGTCTGCGCAGTGTCATGAGCGGGCAGTCTTTTCTTTCAAGAGATCCGTCAACTGTCGCCATGTGCTCGGTGACAATATTGAGCCTGCGAGGGGGCCGTCGTTGCCTGAAACCGATCTGTTGCTTNCCCGCCCGATGCTGGCAGGGGNAGCCGCAATCGCTGCAGGCGCATGGCCCGGTTGAATCTGCTCCATTAAGGACTGAATGTCGACGGGNGTTCGCTCTTCTTTNGCTTCTTCCTCTTCCTGGGGCAGTTCCACTGACGCCAAGAGAGAGATTTGGGTGTCCGTCGCTCCCAACAGAAGGGTCTCGCCTCCCGCTTTCACCAACAGGACAGAGCCCTTCTTGGTGACAGGAATCTTCGACATGACGGTAACCACGTCGGATCCAGTCGGTCCCACACGCTTGCGNACCCGNGCGAGTGCCCAAATCAGCCCGAGTACGACGGCAAGGGAAACGACAACNCGCAGTACGAGCCAGAAGGTATCCATAAGATTCTGTTTGTCTTCAGTTAGTCCTGGGACACAACAGCCGTCACCCGGAAGCCAAAGTGGTCTTCCAGGACCACGATCTCTCCGCGCGCNAAGAGAGTGCCGTTGATGTACATGTCCAACGGTGNTCCGACTTCCCGATCTAGCTCAAGAACCTGACCGGGTTGGAGTTGNAGCAACTCTCCAACAGGGAGGCGTGTGCGCCCGATTTCTATCGTGACCTCCATCTGCACTCCAGCCAAGGCATCAATTTGCTTNGGCACAGAAATGGGTGCCGCGGCTGCAGGTGCGGACGGTGCAGGTGCGGACGGTGCAGCCGCTGGAGTTTCTTGCTCANTCGGCTCGCTCTTCACTGCTTCTTCTGCTGTCGGCTCCGCGCCTACCTGATCGGTGGTCTCTCTCGGGGCCAGAAAGACCATAACNGCACCGACGGTCGCGTCATCCANTATCAGCGGAACGCTTATGTCGGCAGCAATGGTCGGGTGGCCGGATGCCGCGGACGGAGCAGCAATTTCGGAATCAAGCACCTGCCCCATCGCGTCAATGGCGTCTTCGAGTTGAGTGACAAGTGTCTCCGAGTCCGTAATGTCCGGCGACGCGCCATCGAGAAGGGTCACCATCATGTTCGANTCAATTGACCCGCTGGTACCCAANACCGCCATCGCTACTGATGATTCCAAATTGAGATCAAGTGTTCCTGCCACAGGATCACCGTGTGACATCACAGATGTCACCGACAAGGCATCACACATAGCTCCCATTGACATGCGTACCTGTTCACGCATGCGCTCTATCTGCGAGTCGTCGTATCCGTCAGCCATCTTTACTCCTTGCCGCTTTCGACTACGCGGATAGCCACGTGGCCTGCTTCGCTTCCTGGAATTCCATGGGCGAAAGTGACGCCCGAGCTTGCAATTTGCCATGGTGCGTTTACGGGATGGGCAAGATCAAACACATCTCCTACCTTGATNCCCATGAAATCTTCTAAGCGACCAACCGTTGGGCGGAGGCGAACATTGACNGTCACCGGTGCNCGGCGAACGCGCCCTTCGATCGCGCTCTTGAAACGCGCTTGGTCTTGAGAACTCCGCGCGGCCCTTCGAGCCGCGAGNGCTTGGTCAAGGAAAGGGAGGATAGGAGCCANCGGCAAAACCAGCGCAGTTCGGAACTGCTCATCACGAATATCCAGAGTGAATGTGGCGACGAGAACTTGGTCACCGGGTGCCGCAGCGTGAGCAAGTTCCGGTGATGACACGTGGGAAGCAAGGGAAGGGTTCCACNCGATCACNCCTTCGAAGCTGTATTTCAACGCACCAATNAGTTGTTCGCCAATCTCATCTATCAGAGCCGCTTCAATCTCTGTCAAGCCACGCTCGGGCTGCTCGTCCTCACCGGCACCGCCGAGTTGTAGGTCAATGANCAACATGGCTAATTCGCGGGGAATGTGGACCAGCCCCGCTACGTCGAGAGGTGCTAGCGAGGCAACAAGNAGAACCGTCTCTTCAGGCATGGCAGAGANGGCAGCGCTGTAGGAAGTCGGCTGAAGATTTTCCAACTCCTGGTTGGTTGGAATCCGCACCCGCGCCGTNAGAAGCGTCGCCGACTGGTCAGCNAAAGTCTCGAGNTGTTGGTCGAGAATTCGTCCGTGCTCCCGAGTGAACTTTGAGGGATTNCGAAAGTCATAACTNTCGACCGTCACGGNTCGCGACGACGNGTGCTCCNGGCTCTTCTCCACGCAGNCTNTATCGGCACNCAANNNACCGACTTAAGGCTTTCACGTTGNNAATTTTAGGTCAGGTCCATCTGACCCTCGAGCCCGTTGCAAGCAGCCCGATCAAAGAAGGTCGCATCTCATCCGTGGCGACCGCGAGAAAGCCTTATTGCATAACAAACTCCGTGAAGTAAATAGTGGTGAT
>NZLD01000086.1 GCA_002694095.1 Micrococcales bacterium
CAAACCCAGGCGCCCCAAGGACGACTTTCCTTCAAGGCGGCCGGCGACGTCATCGGGAAGCGTCACCACTTCGAAAGTAGACCCGAGAACGAACTCGCCCGGGTGCAAGATGAACGGCTCATCACCCTCGGGCTCGATCAGCCGAGTCAGGTCTGGCTGTTCCACACTCGGATCGATGTGCGGGTACTTGTGGTTCTCGAAGACCCGAAACCAACGGTCCAGCCGCACGTCGATGCTGGACGGCTGGATCATCCCCTCGTCGTAGGGGTCGACCTGCACCCTGTCGGCGGCGACCTCTGCCTTGATGTCCCGGTCACTCAGAAGCACGGGGCGAGGCTACTCGCCCGAGAAAGAGAGGGAACACGAACCTCGCTCACCCACCTGTGGGTAAAGGGTAGACATTTTATTTTCTTGTCTAGACCTGTCATTGTGCTCAACATCAAAGACCCTGAAGCCCACCGCCTGGCAGCTGAACTCGCCGCGGTCGAAGGCACGACGATGACCGGCGCCGTGACACAGGCCCTTCGCAATGCCCTCGCCGAGCATCGTCGCCAACGCACCGTCACGGAGGATGTTCTGCGTGGCCTGATCGCCGCCGCACGATCGTCGCAAGCCCCGGCCGACGGTGATGCCTTTGCCGACCTGTACGACGAGCACACAGGTCTTCCCCGGTGATTGTCGACTCCTCCGTCATCGCCGCGATCTGTTTGGGTGAGCCCGACGCCGAGTCCTTCCTCGACCTTCTCCTCGACACCAGACCACTCGACGTCGGCGCCGCCACGTTCGCTGAAGCTGGCGTAGTGATCGACGCTCGACAACCCGGATCCCTCGATCGCTTCCTGAACGCCCTCGACATTGAGGTCGTTCCGTTCGACATCGAACAAGCAAGCATCGCTCGTGAGGCGTACCAACAGTTTGGAAAAGGATCCGAACACCAAGCGCAACTGAATTTTGGTGACTGCCTGAGCTACGCAACCGCAGTGGCACTCGAACAACCGCTCCTCTTCAAGGGCGGAGATTTCCTACACACCGACGTGCCACGAATCGACGCAGACGTTTAGCCCTCTCCGTCAGCGAACGCCGATGGGTCGTCGGGGACATCGGCCGCGTGCTCGGTCAGCGCTTCCATGGGAACGGTGGAGAGGGCTGCCTCGTTCGTTGCTTTGAGAACCACCGGAGCGGCAACCCCGTCGTGGTACGCCTGCAGCCACCGACCCGCACAAACTCCCCATCGATCACCCGGCTTGAGCCCCGGGAATCCGAATTGGGGATGCGGCGTCGAAAGATCGTTNCCGATGGACTTCTGGTGCTCGAGGAACTCGGCGGTCACCACCGCACACACCGTGTGGGACCCGATGTCGTCGGNACCGGTNTTGGTGAAACCGTCCCGGTANAAGCCGGTCAACGGCTCGAGGCTGCACANCTCCAGCGGCTCTCCGAACACGTTGTNTTGGTCCACATGTTGNCCCNCGNTCTGCTCCANGNCACCAGCGTATGGGCGGAACCCANNCAGCGCTACGCGCGTCNTANCTNTCGTGAAGCACCNNGTCCGACGAGCNTCNACGNTCACCCTNNCGGCNNTCNTCNCCGGNCTCATCACCGCTCTNGTCGGTGTAGGTCCCGCNCACGCCGCNTCGAGCCCACTTCNNGACGCCAAGGAACTCCGCAGTGACGTGTCNGCNCTGACAGATGACTACGTCGACCGCTACCAGGATCGACTCACACCCGAACAGCAGCGCCAGTTGACCCAGGCTGCTCGTCAAGCTCGACGCGAGATGACCACGCTCGTTCGTNCCATCAAGAAGGCTGAGCGGAGAGGTACTCCCGCCGCCTGGGAGGTCGCCTATCGACAACATCAGCGAGCAGCCGCGATGGTNGATGGGNGNTTNGACGACGTTCGCGCCGCGTTGGAGTCGGAGTTGACGTTCNTCGAGAGGCTGTCGGCTTTCTCCGACTACTCGAGTTCNATGCGTGACTTCNAATCANTGGGAGTAGAACTCGCNAGCCGNGCCGCCAAGTAGACTCGGNCANCCCACGCGGGTGTAGTTCAATGGCAGAACATCAGCTTCCCAAGCTGACAGTGCGGGTTCGATTCCCGTCACCCGCTCCATCATTCGCACGGGCCGCGATTCACATGCACTGGCCGACTGCGTAGCCGATCGCTACTGGGGTAAGCGTCGAAACAACGGTCGAGGTACCGCCTTCACGGCGGTCATCAGGAACCGCAACGGACCGGGNACGTAGATGACGCTCTTGCCTTTGCGCAGCGCCTGCACNATCGCTGNNCCNACCACCTCGGGATCGGTCGTCATCGGCGCCTCNGGCAAGCCATCGCTCATNCGGGTGCGCACCATGCCGGGGCGCACGATCAACACNGACGCCCCCGAGCCCACCAGGGCGTCGCCTAGCCCCTGAGCGAAAGCATCCAAACCGGCNTTCGTCGACCCNTANACGTAGTTCGACCGGCGCGCGCGGTCCCCNGCCACACTCGAGAGCACCACGAGTTTTCCGTGGCCTTGCCGGCGCAACCGCTGGGCGACATTCAGCCCGACACTTACCGCGCCCGTGTAGTTGACTGTGGCAACCTCCACGGCCTTCGTCGGATCGGCTTCCGCTTCCGCTTGATTTCCCAGGACGCCGAAACACAGCAACACGATGTCGACATCCCCGTCATCGAAAACGCCATCAACGAACGCACCATGGCTGCCCGTGTCNGCCGCGTCNAACAGGGTCGTTTCCACCGAGGGAATNCCCAAGGCACCCAGGTNCGCGGCCGCGCGATCGATTTCTNNNGATGGACGCCCCGCCAACACCACTCGACGAAGACGGGTCCGCGGCAAGGCCTCCACCGTCGCGNGCGCNATTTCACTCGACCCGCCGAGCACGAGCACCGACTGGGGCTCACCAACAGCATCGATCACAGCGACAACCTTCTTCCCAAGTCGGACGTGAACACTCCCCGCGGGTCCATNTGATCGCGGACACTGTGCCACTCCGCNAGTCGTGGATANGTNCGCGCCACCATCGANGGCGANTGACGGGAATCTTTCGCGAANTACAACCGTCCGCCNGCTTCGGCGACNAGTTCNTCGAGTTCATCGAGGATCGGAGCCAAGGCTTCATTGCCCGCCGGAACNTCCGCCGCCAGCGTCCATCCCGNNTGTGGGAAGGACAAGGGAGCGGGGTTGGCAGGCCCGAATCGCTTNAGAACCGTCAGGAAGCTGGGAGCACCAGCATCTCGCAGTCGAGACAACGTTCGTTCGACNATCCANNCAGCCTCGTCGGGAACAACAAACTGATACTGCAANAAGCCCTGNGGTCCGTAGACCCGATTCCAATCGCGCACCCCATCGAGTGGGTGGAAGAAACCCGGAATNGAATGGATCTCATTCGATCGNCTCTTCGGGTGTTTGCGGAACCACGCCTCGTTNAACGCNCGCACGGACGCAGAGTTCAACAAGCCGTTCGGGATGAAAGCAGGAGCGCTCGGCAAGGCCGGTGTCGCGTACGCGAGAGGTGCATCCACCTGCTTACGCGTCANCTGCTCACGGCGAGCGTGATCACCTCTGGTGAGCACACCCCGACCCGACGGTGCGACGCTGTCGATCCACGCGACCGAATACCGGTAGTCGTCATCNCCCTCGATCATGCGGGCCATCACGTCGTCGAGGTCGTGGCACCGCACNGTGTCCACACTCATGCTCGACGTCTNAATGGCGAGAAGACGGAACGTNGCTTCGACGATCACTCCTGTCANACCCATNCCACCGACGGTGGCCCAGAACATNTCCNTGGTCGTCGNGTCCGNGGGNGANAGANCCAACTCGTGGCCNGTCCCGTCGACAACACGCATNGANACAACGTGNNTTCCGAANCTACCTTCGACGTGGTGGTTCTTGCCNTGAATGTCGGCCGCNATCGCCCCACCGACGGTGACGAATCGAGTGCCCGCCGTNACGGGGACGAAAAAACCNGCCGGCACGATCGCTCGCANAATTTCGTCGATGCTCGCGCCGGCATCNGCCGTCACAGTGCCGCTATCGATATCAAGCTCGAACCTGTGTAAGCCCGTCATGTCGAAAACCGTGGCCCCACCGCTTTGTGCTGCGTCGCCGTAACTGCGCCCGAGGCCTCGCGCNAGGACGCCCCGAGGACCCGCNTCTNGGATGGCCGCAGCNANCTCGTCNTACGTGGATGGAGNCCGGANAGTTGCTCGAGACGGGGCGGTGCGGCCCCAGCCGGTNAGCAGNCGATCATCGTCGGTGGCCATCAGNGGCGATTCCANGGTCATGCGCCCACCGCTCCGAGTCCGAACAAGATNAGCCAGGCANCACCGAGGACTACCAACACNCGGTCGCCCAGANCAGCTGTTTCCGGCGCCTCGGCCGCTCCACGATCCACCGTGATNGCGTACCGAAGAATGGCCAGNACGAAGGGCAGAACACTCCACGCCGCCCACGGGAANCTCGACGGCGTCTGGNCGACGTCGAACGCCCACAAGCAATACGCCGTGATGGTGACCGCNGCGGCCACTCCCCACACGAATCGCAGGTAACCGAGNGTGTAGCCACGCAATGACGCCCGCACCGCTCCTGATTGTTCGGAGNTCCCACCATCNCGAACNAGTCGATCAAGCTCCCCGTACCGCTTACCGGCCGCCATGAANAGCGAGCCGAAGCCGGCGACGATCAAGAACCACTCGGAGATCGGCAGCCCTGACGCCACGCCGCCAGCGATCGCCCGCAGNAGAAANCCCATGGCNAGNAGGACCAACTCGATCACGGGTTCGTTCTTCAAGAACAGCGAGTACGCGCCNGTAAAGACGGCGTAGGCGACNAGCACTCCACCGAGCGCAGGTGAGATGGTGAATGCGAGAGCCAGGGCTAGCACNGCNAGAACAGCCGCGANGATCAGNGCCGTCGTGGTCGANACTTCTCCCGCCGCGATCGGTCGGCTGCGCTTGACGGGGTGCGCACGATCTGATTNNACATCGCGNACGTCATTCACNAGATANGTNGCGCTCGANATCAAGCAGAACGCAACGAAGGCCCCAACNCTNNNNANNAANACATCGNNNNTNANNAGTTNNCCNGCNGCGAGNGGGGCGGCGAACACGAGGACGTTCTTGGCCCATTGACGTGGGCGCATGGCGGCNACGATCGCNCGNACNGCNGATCGCTCGNNCGTTGGTTGCTCGGCTGGCGCCNGGGGAGTACTCGTCATGTGAGGATCACTTCGCGCTCAGCNTGACGCCCNGGTTCGGAATCTCCCANGATTCGTGCGACTTGNGGAACGACGAAGAGCCACGTGANCACGTNCATGACAGACAGCCAGATCTTGGTCGACAGGTCTGTTGCCCCGGGCGGAAGAAGGGGNAGGGAGAGNGACGCNACGGCCANNGNCGTTCCCGCCCAGAAAACAATGCGTCCGGCAGCCCGACGNCCCCGCAACAACAANGCGGCGATAGCGCCGATNACACCGGCAACCACGGGNNNGAGGAGNACAAGGAACCACGGCACAACTGCCACACCATCCATGGTGTCGANCTCCATGGGGNCGCCGAACAGCCGNGCNATGCCNTANAGCNCNAGGCAGACCAGTCCCGCCCATCCACCCGTCACCAGGCCGGCGTANGCCATGGTCCGAACACCGGGGCGAGCTGACGTGGGGGGTGGGATGGGGGTTACGGAGTCCGACCATCCACTCATGGGCCCCATTGTGGCGGGAAGCGGCCTGAGCGGGAATCTCACCCCNCGCGANTACCCGCTTGCTCTTGCAATCGCCGCCAATCGGGTGCANGATNAAGTTACTGACGGGTAACTTACGGGNCCAGGAANNACACACCTGGNGTCNAGAGAGTTAGGGGAGCGACATGTCGCACTACAAGAGCAACGTCCGGGACTTGGAATTCAACCTNTTCGAGGTCTTCGGTGCAGGCGAGCGCATGGGCANAGGTCCGTTCGCTGAGATGGATGCCGACACNGCNAANGAGATCCTNCANGAGGTNGACCGGCTCGCTGTCGGCCCCCTGGCGGAAACATTCGCCGAGGCTGACCGCACGCCCCCCGTCTACGACCCGCAGGCCAANACCGTCACCATGCCCGANGGTTTCAAGAAGTCGTTCCGCGCCCTCATGGACTCCGAGTGGTGGCGGCTCGACCTCCCCGANCACCTCGGTGGCAGCGGCGCACCGCCATCNCTTCGNTGGGCCTCNAGNGANCTCNTGCTCGGCGCCAACCCCGCTGCNTTCCTCTACATGTCNGGCCCCNNNTTCGCCGCCNTCATNGACGCCATGGGNACCGANTCNCAGAANGANNTCGCTCGACTGATGATCGACAACGNGTGGGGAGCCACGATGGTGCTCACCGAGCCCGATGCNGGCTCCGACGTCGGCGCNGGCCGCGCGAAGGCNTTCGACAACGGNGACGGAACNTGGAACATCGAGGGNACNAAGCGGTTCATCACNTCCGGCGAACANGACATGNCCGACAACATCGTGCACATGGTGCTCGCGCGCCCCGAAGGTGCCGGCCCCGGCACNAAGGGACTNAGTNTGTTCATCGTTCCCAANTTCCANGTCGATCNGACCACCGGNGAGANCGGNGAGCGAAACGGTGTTTACGCCACGAACGTCGAAAAGAAGATGGGCCTCAAGGCGTCCTCAACATGCGAGTTGACGTTTGGTGAGAAAGAGCCGGCCGTTGGCTGGCTGCTCGGCGAGGTCCACGACGGCATCGCCCAGATGTTCAAAGTCATCGAGTACGCACGGATGATGGTCGGCACGAAAGCGATCGCAACGCTCTCGACCGGCTACCTCAACGCACTCGACTACGCCAAGACCCGCGTTCAAGGTGCGGACCTCACACAGATGATGGACAAGTCTTCACCGCGCGTGACCATCACCCGCCATCCCGATGTGCGCCGTTCGCTCATGCTGCAGAAGTCCTACGCAGAAGGGTTGCGTGCGCTCGTCGCCTACACCGCCTACTGGCAAGACCTCGTCGTCATGGGTCAGGCAGGCGACACGAACGTCGACCTCGACATGGCCGAGCGCATGAACGACCTTCTCCTCCCAGTCGTCAAGGGCGTGGGGTCAGAGCGCAGTTACGAGATGCTGGCGGTCTCTCTGCAGACCTTCGGCGGTTCGGGCTTCCTGCAGGACTACCCGCTCGAGCAGTACATCCGCGACGCGAAGATCGACACCCTGTATGAGGGCACCACCGCTATTCAGGGACTGGACTTCTTCTTCCGCAAGATGGTCCGCGACCAGTTCAAGTCGATCTTCTACCTCGCTGCCCAGATCACCGAGACGGTGAAGGGTGATGAGGGTAAGGGTGCATTCGCACGGGAGCGGGAGCTTCTGGGAGTGGCCCTGGAAGACGTCCAAGCAATCGTCGGTCGTCTCGGCGATTGGGCTATGGCATCGCAGCAGAACCCCGAAGAGGTCTACAAGGTCGGTCTCAACACCACACGTCTTCTCATGATGAGTGGCGACCTTTTGATCGGGTGGCTTCTGCTTCGCCAAGCAGAGGTGGCGACTGCCGCGCTCGATGCGGGCGCACCTGACCGTGACAAAGCGTTCTACGAAGGCAAGATCGAGACGGCCAAGTGGTTCGCTCGCAACCGTCTTCCCCTGCTGACCGCCGAGCGGGTCATCGCCGAAGCCACCGACGACGACATCATGCGACTTCCGGAAGAGGCCTTCTAGATTTCTCCTGCGACGCGGATGACGAGGACCCTGCGCGCACCTGACAAAATTCAGGTGTGATGCCAGGGGCAGTGCACCAGGTCCACGCCTTCGTTGTGCCTGCCGCCACCTCGAGTGAGGAAATCAGCACGATCTTCCTCGAGTTCGGGTTGCTCATCTTCGGATTGGGAATCATCGCTCGGCTCGCTCGGCGCTGGGAGATCTCGGCAGTTCCGTTCTACCTGCTCGCCGGACTTCTCTTCGGTGAGGGCGGCCTGTCCGTGGTGGACTCCAGCGACGCACTCGTACCCACG
>NZLD01000087.1 GCA_002694095.1 Micrococcales bacterium
CGGCGATATCCATCTCGCTCATGATCTTGAGGCGAGAGATGATCGCGGACTGAATCTCTTTGGGCGCCGGAGCCATTTCCTTGAGCACGCCGTCGATACGGAACCGCACGCGGACATGATTCTCGTTTGGCTCAACGTGAATGTCGGAGGCCTTGTCGGCGATCGCCTGACCGAGCAGCAGGTTCACATACTTCACCAGCGGTGCATCCGAGGAGTCCTCGACGGGCGCCAACACGTCGACGGTCGGCTCCTCGTCCATGATGTCTTTCATCAGGCTGCCAAGCTCGGCCTCCGCGCGGTAGAGCATGTTGATGCGCGAGTCGATCTCGCTCTTGATGGAGCACGCGAACTTGATGTTCTTCTTGGTGATGGTCTGCAGGTCGTCCTTGATCTGCCAGTTCATCGCGGTCTGCGAGTCAGCGACGACGACCAGATCGTCGCCGTCGAGGCGAATCGGGATGACGCCGAACCGACGGGCTTGGTCACCCGTGATCATCCCGACCGCTTCCTGATCCACGGGCGCGTCCATGATCTCGACGAACTCCATGCCGGCGGCCTGTACGGTGTAACGGACGACGTCGCGGCGGGCGATCGCTCCCTGCTCGATCAGTACGGTCAGAACGGGCTCGCCGCGAACATCGACGAGCTTCTCAGCCTCGAAGAGTTGTTCCTCGGAGATCACACCCTCACGGACGAGGANGTTGGTGATGGCCTGACTCATGCCGCTCCTTCCGCGGCTGCACGGAAGCCCGCCTTACGCAGGGCTAGGTGCAGATCGGACACCCGCGGCACCACAAGTTCGGCTTCCCGAGCCGTGATTTCACCGGCGAGTACGAGTCGCACCGCTTCCTGCTGGAAAGTGCGCATCCCGTAGTACTCGCCATCGGCGATGATGTCTTCCAAGTCACCGGTCTTCTCCGGATCGGCGATGGCGTCCTTCAGGCGGGTGGTGCCCACACCAATTTCCANTACCAAGCGGCGCCCCTGGCCGTCCNCTGAACGGACCAACCGTTGACTCATAACTCCTTCGAGAGACTCCGCGATGGCCGCNCGCGCCTGGNCTTGCTCCTCGGCGGGAAAGAGATCGAGAGACCGATGCACGACGTCGGCAGCGGTGCGGGCGTGCAACGTGGCGAGGACGAGGTGACCGGTTTCCGCGGCTTGGAGCGCGATTCGCATAGTGAGCGCATCTCGGATCTCGCCGACGAAAATGACGTCAGGGTCTTGACGCATGCCGGAGCGAAGCGCCCGCTCGAAGTCGAGTGTGTCGGTGTTCACTTCCCGTTGACTTACCGTCGCGAGCTTGCCGTTGTGCATAAATTCAATGGGGTCTTCGATAGTGAGGATGTGGCAGCGGCGCTCGGAGTTGATGACATCGATCATCGCAGCGAGCGATGTGGTCTTGCCGGATCCGGTGGGGCCGGAGACCAGAAGTAGGCCACTGGACCTCAACGCGAGGTCTTTCACCACCGGCGGCAGGCCGAGATCATCAAGGGAGGGGATTTCTTCCTTTACGTGGCGAAGAACCATCGCTGCGCCACCACGAGCCCGGTAGGCGTTGACACGGAAACGTCCGACCCCCGGATCGGCGAGGGCGAAGTCGCACTCGTGCTCGGTGAGGAACTCGTGGCGCTCCCGTTCGCTANCCATGGCAGCGAGCACCATGGATTCGGCTTGCTCGGGGGTCAGGGGGTCCATCTCGATCGGCCACAGTTCACCGCCGACGCGAAGTGCCGGGTGGGCATCGGCCCGAATATGAATATCCGAGGCGCCGTGTGTGACGGCACTGCTGAGAATCGCTCGAAGCAGGTTGTGATCTTCCGTGAACGAGTCAGGTGTGAGAGCCGAAGTGGTGGGCAGCGCCATGCTTGATGTTTCGGCTCATTTCCCCTCGGTGCGCCATTCGTTNAGGCGTGAGAGCCAGACGACTTTCGCCGGCGATGGTCGCAAGACCATCGCCGGCGAGTCGAGAGAGGAACCTAGGAGTTCNGGGCTTCGCTGTCGTCGACCGCCATGTTTTCCGCATCTTGCGCGTCGGCTGTCGCGTCAGGGGCGTCGGTGGGAAGGTCAAGTTCGGCGAGCATGTCGTTCACGGTTGCCACGAGATCGGGCAGGCGAGATTCCAGGACGAACATCGTGCCGCCGGCGGACAGAGCCTCGTCCGGGGCTGAGACGAGCAAGTCCTGCTTCGAGATGGATGANTCATCCGTCGAGACATCGTCGCTTTTGGTCGAATCATCGGCATCCTGCTCGGGTGTCGACACGTCATCGGCAGGGTCCGATCCCCCATCGACGCTCGGTGAGCGCGATGCTTGTCTGATCAGGAGTGCCCGATCGAGTGTTTGCAGATTGTCCAGGAACTCCATGGTGGAGGTCGCTTTCCCATCCGCGCTGACAGAGATCGACATGGTGGCCAACTGNACGCCGGAGATACCCGCTTCTGACGCGGGAACAAGTTGCGGAATACCGGTCGCGAGCGACGAAACGCCTGTTTCATCGATACCTGCGTCGGTTGCCGCATTCATGATCTGGTCGAGAACCTGGGGAAGGTCGGCGTTTTGTGGCATTTGCGCGAACAGCGCCTGCGCCTCAGCGGCAACCTTGGGTGCATCGAGCGCCCGCGATACCGCCTCGTTGTACCTATTGATCAGCATCACGTTCTGNNTCTCGACATCCATCGCTTGCGTGTTGATGGACTGTGCCTCCGCCATTCGTGGCGAGAGGGCAAATTGCCAGGCCAGGCCACCTGCAGCCACGACGGAGACCGCGGAGATGATGGTGGCCGTTCGTGCTTTGGTCATGGGGTCTCCTCGATAGCTTCTTCCGATGCTTCCTCTGTCTCCGNGGCGGGTGGATTGACGATCGCGTCGATTTGTTCTTCCGTCAGTGGCGTGTCCAAGATCTCCGGCGACAGGCCAACGGTGCCGGAGAAGCTGACCGACGCAGCCTCGCCCGGCTCGGTGGCGGAGCCGACCGAGGTTGCCGTGATGAACGGTCCTACGAANAGCGGATCACTCTCGAGTACGCGCAGCAGTTCCGATACTTGNCCTCGATCCGTCGCCGTCGCTGAGAAGTTGACGCACCCGACGGTGATCTCGGCGCCGAAGGGGTCCGGGTTAGGGCACGGGTTCAACGTTCCACCGGGTTCGGGAATCCCCTGGTAGGCAGTACTGACTTGCGTGATTTCNACAGGGGCTCCCGGAACGCTGGCAGCGGCCGACTCGAGCCTGAGAAAGGCAAGGGATGCTTCCGGCTGGTCAGCAAGCGCTGCAGCGACGGCGTCTTGGAGAACCGTCAACTCGGTGTAGAGCTCGGTTACCGGTTGAAGGGACTCGATCTTGCCGTNCAAGTCCTGCTGGGTCGCTTGGGCGGCAGCCAATGATTCTTGGGCGCGGGAGANGTCGGAGCCCTGCATCCACCACAGTGCCGCGAAGCCGATGAGCAGCAGCACGAGAACAGCGATCGCTGCTTTAACGATCTTCCGGGCCTTGATCGCATCCCCGATTTCNGCTGGAAGCAGGTTGACCTGAGGGAGCCCGATGGCCTGCTCTGTCTCGCGACGCTTTCCCTTGGGCTTCTTCGTCTCCTTGGGAGCAGTCGACTCGTCCGCGGAGGTCTCCACGGGNGCGGATGTCCGCTTGAACAACCCCTTGCGGCGTCCTTCGACGACGGCACTCATGCGGCCTCCCTCATGGCCAATCCGACAGCAACCGTCAGCCGGCTATCGGGGGCGGACTTCTTTGCGATCTTCTTGGTCTTGGATAACCCGATGGACGGGTCCATGGTCTGGATAGGGAGACCAATCTCCGTGGCTATGCGTTCTTGGAGTCCGTCGAGCAGNACCGTCCGCCCGACGATTGTCATGTCGCGAATCGGGGTCTCTCCGGCAGATGCTTGAAAGTACTCGAGAGAGTTTCGGATTTCTCCGACAACTGCGGCCGCCCACGGGCCTAGAGCTTCGATTGTTGCCGAGGCCAAGGGATCGTGAGAGACGCTGGCAGGCGCTGCGGCGCCAAAAATCGCTGACTCCACCACCGGGGNGACGATCGGAGCCGGCCCGTTCAAGCCGGTCGAGATTTTCAACGCTTCTGCTCGCTCCACGTCGGTGCGCAGGGAGTCGCCAACAGCTTTGGTGGCGANGGATCCTCCGATGGAGGAGATGGTCCGAACAAACAATGGTTGACCGGCTTGGTGAATGACGAGGGTCATCTGCTGCGCGCCGACGTCCACGACCGCGTGAACGTCGCCATCGGTTGGGACTTCCCCGCGGCACGCAGCGCGAATCAAAGCGAACGCGGGCGCGTCGACGGCAACCGGCTCCAGGCCGGCTTTTCGTATCGCCCGAGCCTCCGCCACAATCGATTCACGATCCGCGGCAACCAGGAGGATGCGGTTGACCGACGTGCTCTGACCGGTCGAGTCATGTTGCTCGATGGTGCCGAGTCGGTGGTAATCGAGCTCGACACTGGCGGCATCGACCGGCAGGTCGTCTTCCACCTGATAGCGAAGAGACTTGCTGAAGTGCTTGTCTTCCATCCAGGGCAGTTCCATTTGACGGATCATGACGCCGTTGTCGATGACGGCGAAGACGACCTTCCGACTGGAGAATCGGCCCGTTTTCCACAATTTCTTTAGGGCGGCAACGAGGGCGGGCGTGTCGATGATTTGGCCGTCGACGATGATCCCCGGCGACAATTCCACAGACGCGGCTCGGGTGAGTTTCGGTCCACCCGACTTCCTCTTGACTTCCACTGCTCTGATGCCGCTTTCGCCAATGTCGAGCCCCACGTACGACTTCTTGCTCATGGCTCACTCCTACCGAGGCGTTCGGGACGGTCCTTGGGAGTATCGGACCGATCCAAGGGGCCCTGTGTCGATCAGGAGGGTGGTAGTCCGCGTGGGGTGNTGGCTTGGATTTCGCCGCGCCACCTACCCCAGGGGCTGGAGGTTGCTTTCCAGCCGCTTAGCGTCGGCTTCGCCGATGGCGCCACCGATGGCAGCTCGGATGGCGCGCACGGCGGGGATGAAGTCTTGCGGCAATTCGCCTGTCATGGCGACGGCTTCGGAGACGAGTTCCCATCGAACGTGAACGGACATCAGGTGCTGATCCCCCAGAGCGACGGCAGATTCCACCAGGTAGGCCTCCAGGGCGTAGAGATCGGCCGCGTAGGCCATTTCGATCGCCTCCACCGTTTGCCCCGATGCCTCTGCGGCGAGCGCAGACGCCATTGCGTCACCCGATTCGCGACGACGATGGGCGATAAATTCNTTGACTTCCATCCCNCCGGTCCGNTCACGGACCGCGCCNAGGAGTTCGTCGTGCGATGGTGCCGGGAGAGTTCGCAACACCGAGATATCGATCCACGAATCGGCGAGCGTGTGACGAAGGGAGGGGTCGACAGCGGTGAGGATGGCGAACCGGGCCTGTTCCACCGCTGCCTCCGCCGTTTCGGCTTGAGTCTCCCCGACCACACCAGGGCCAATATCTGTTGCCAATTGCTCGCTCATCTGAAAGAACTTGCGCTTGGGGTATCGAGCCAAAACAGTGCTGTGCTCCCACACGACCGCCTCGACCGCACTGACATCCGCGCCACGCGCGAGGATCACAGCGCCCACCGCATCGCCTTCTGCGGCTCGTCGTTTCATGGCTGCGGACAGGATCGCTACGTTGGCTTGGTAGCGGCTATACAGCTCTTCATCGGTCAATGGCACGGGGTCACTACTCTCCGATATCGCTCTGGAATGGGAAGACTAGACCAGGCGGCGCCGTGGCCCCTGCTGCGAAGAACCCGGCGTTACTCGACGAGAGTGACCAGTCGCCGGATCTGCCANTCGCCNGGGGACCCCACTTCATAGACNANTACCACGAGGCCCTCGACATTCGACGTCACGGANACCTCGCCGGAGGTCTCATCAGCACTGAGGTTGACCTTCGAGGTNTCTGGNGCAGAGGCNAGTCGGACATTGCGTATCGACAGCCCCTCCTCACCGTCAGCCAGNAGCCCAATGGTGGCCTCGGTNCCGAGGGTGAGNACCTCCGGATTCACTTCACCGGTGCGCTCGTCTCCCCACGGTTCGTCCGAAAGCTCCAGCATGTACGGCGGAGTCCGAAGCGTGAGGCGATCGTCGTACTTGTACTTCTTTCCGTAACCGCTCCTATTGTTGATACCGACCGCACACCGGTACTTCTGCGCTATCGATCCCCACAGGTGGATGGAGCCATTACGTGGTCCGATGTTGTAGTCCTGTGAGCCGAAGCACTGCTGGATAGCAAGCAGAGCAAAATTGAAGACAGGATTATCGGCATTCTCGTCACGCCAATCACGTACCCAATCCTCGTCAGCCTCCGTCGGCCGATAGATGTAAGCGAACCCTCCGGCCACTACTCCCAAAACACTCGTGGAGGTGGGATCTGGCTTCCCAAAATCCTCGTCACCTACCCTGGCCGCAGGATTGGCCTGCTGGGCGTCCCGAAGAGATCCGGTCAGTGCCATGTTGTCTTCGGACGCTAGCGTGAGAGCCCCTCGATAGTCTCCGTCCACGAATAGATCGCCGCTGGCACACTGCCCGTCAAGCCAGGGAGAATCAGGATCGGCGTAGGCAGATGGAAACCCTGCCGCTCGTGACCTGGATCTGAATCTTGACGAATCACCCGCATCATCAGGGATAACAAACGGCAACAAACGACCGTACTTCGATTGACAGGTGGGTGCTTCGCCTTCCGACCGATTGACCCGCTCCCAGTAGTACTTCTGGCTCGGGTCCTGGTAGTCCGCGCCTGGGACGTCATCGTTGTTCGGCACGCTCTGGACGTAAATGACCAGGTCACTGAAGTCATCGATGCGCACTGTCGCGGTTACTTGATCTTCTGCGTCACTTCGAAGACTGGTTCCGTCACCGCCAATTCCGTCACACCCTGGCCGCGTGAGATTAGTGTCAGGACTCGTGACCCGGTAGTAGCCCTGATCACCGTCGACAAAGAAGCGAATACGCGTAGGGCCCGTGTATATACAACCTACCTCCGCGGCACGTTGCTTGAGGAGATCGGGGGAAGCCGGCAGATCCAAAACCGAATCATATTCCGGGTTCCGATTAGTTCTATCCGTACCAGAGCTCCGCCACCCATCGCCCTGGTAGTAGCGCGGGCTCGTGCTCCGGCTCGGGCCACTGCTGGTTCCGATGTAGCGTCGATTCTCGTCACAACCCACCTCGCCAGGCTGAAGACCTTCTGCGGCACTGCGGCACGACGACGTGATGGCGCCTTCGTCGATAACACCTGAAAGGTTGGTCTCCTGCAGCCACCAGATGTCATTCGTGTGGATACGACCACTGATCTTTTCGCTGTTGAAGATGCCGGCCCACTTGCAGAACCTGAGGTTGCGCTGTTTGCCCTCTTGAGTCACGGAACCACTGGAGAACTTGACAGGTCCCGGCTGCACCCAGCGACGGTCGCAGAGTCTCTCTGCAGCGTCCTGATTGCTGCCGTATACCCCCGGCGTGAGCGGAGATGGCGACTCGATGTCGCTCATGTAGACGTAGTCGAGCGTGGACCTCTTGGACAAGACGGCTTCCACTGTTCGCGTGACTCCTCCGGCGCGCCCCGTGGAATAAGCTCTCACTTCCCCTACCGCTCCGGCCTTCGTCGCATCCACGGCGTACGTGAACTCACTGTCGGTATCGCCACCAGGAACTGGGACCCATCCTGCGAGGGCCAGGTTGGACTCATCGGAGAGCACGGACGTAATCGTCCCGACCTTGATCCTCGCATCGAGATCAGCGAGCCCTCCTTCCGCTGCGCTCAGCGCGGCGAGCGATTGCTCGCTGCGATCCGACGGCCGGATCTGGCCAGTGACTGCCGTGGTCACCACGAAAACCAGGATGAGCATGATCACGCCCCAGCCCATCGCGAGGATCATTGCGGCACCTCGCTCACGAGACGCCGCGTGAGAAGCATTACGGCCGGGAGTCGCTGCCGGCTGAAATCTGGTCATCGTAGGTTCACCAATTCGATCGTCTGGCGCACCTGCGCCTCCGGCAGGTTCGGATCTCCGATGGCGACGACGAGGTATGCAAGAACACGGTCGCTATCGGGGTCGAGGACCGGACCGGAGCCGGTTGGCGTGACCTCGGAAGGTTCGCAGGCCTTCGGGTCGCACGCCCAATAGGTGATCGACAAAGGCTCGTCTCCCAGCGACGCAGGAAGACTCAACAACTGTCGAGTGAAACCCGTGCCGGCCCATGACCATTCGCTTCCCACCCGGGTCGGCTCGGTCACCTCCGAAACGACAACCGTTGAGTCATCGGCGCCAGCCTCGACGAAGATGCGTGCTCGGTAAGGAACGTCCGCCGTCTGTCCGGTCCCCGAATACGTGTAGACCGTGAGCTCGCTCGATGAAGCGTTCTCGATGGCCGCGCTCCGGCCCGCCGGGACATCGGCGTACTTCAACAGTCGCGAGATCGCCTCCATCGCGTTCTGGGCTTCGGCTTGAAGCTCCGAGCGCTGTCGCGCCTCACTGATTCCCCCGAGAGCCGAAACAGAAATGGCCGTGACGATCATCATCAAGATCGTGAAGATGCCCAGCCCGACAATCAGTTCGATGAGGCTGAAGCCAGCATCGCCGCGCCGCTCCGGTTCTCCGTGCGCGCTGCACCTTTGCGCATCGATAGCGCCACGGCACGTGTGAGATGCATTGGTTCGTCGTTGGTTGATCATGGCGACGCCTTGGGGGAGAGTGACGGGCCAGGTGACTCAGACGACGACGGTTCCGGAAATTCACTGGGTGGAGGTTCGAGTTGATCGGCAAGGGTGAATTCCACCGGTGTCGAATCTGCTTGCGCAGGGTCCAGCGGCTCGCTCAGCGTGACGTCCTCGCTGAGTGTCTCCGTAACGGTCTCCCCTTCACCGTCGACGATTTCGCGCTCCACGGATGCCGAGAAGCTCCACAATCCATACGGCAGCGACAGCCGCACGATTCCGTCAACATCAGACCTAACGGTGAGCGTTCCCTGGTCGCTGCAAACTCCGGTGGGGCTCGCGATCACATCGACTCCCGGGGGCAAACCAGAAAGTTCCACCCGGCCAGCGGAAACTCCAGCGACGGTGCTTCCGCCCGCCGTGAAATCGAACGTTTGCACCAGGTCACCGGGGTCGGCGTCAGCACATCCGGCCCAGGCGGCGAACCCGCTGGGATTCGGCCACTGACCCACGACGGCTACACCGGTCTGCCCGGAGTTAACGAGAGCACCTGTCTCGTTGACTCTCCAACTGATGGGCGTGCCCACCGGAAGTGGATAGTCCGACTTTTCACTGATGAAATCGATGCCAGAAGCTGGAGCGAGAAGAAGTGAGGGCTTGGCGAGTGAGCCGGCATCCAGATTCGATGTTGTCGTGTCCCCCGACTCGGAATTGGACACGTAACCGTCCTTCGACACGGTGATCGCTAACGCGCGATCCGGCGTGAGACCAGGGATGTAGAGGCATCCGTCTGAGCCAGTCAGGTACGTGAAGGAATTCTCCGGGCTGGTCGAGTCAACGGCCGTGACGGTGACACCAGAGACGGGTTCTCCGTTGTGATCCTCGACGTTGATTGCGATGGCAGCGGTTCCCTCGTCGCTCACGTTCGCTTCCGGCGCGATGATCGTGTCGGCTACTGCCGGTGCGCCCAGATCGGGGCTCGAAGCTGCAACCCGAATCCGTAGGTAGGCCTGTCCCGGTGAGGCGGCATCACACGCACTGGCCGCCTGGCCGGCACCCACCCACTGAGCAGAGGTCTCAACGACGAAATCGTCGGGTGTTCCTGCCGGCTTGTCATAAGTCAGACCAGGCACGATCTGATCAGGCCCCAACACGCGTAATTCTTCGATCTGCGAGCGCGCGACATTCGCCACAAGGACTCTGTCGTTGTTCTCCCGGACTGTCTTAAGGGCCATGAGGAGCACAGTGATCGTGGACGCAGAGATCGCTACGAAGAGAACGACAGCGGCAAGCACTTCGACCAGGGAGAATCCGCCGTCGGCAGCCAAGCGCGACGACGGGTGCGGCGGCAGC
>NZLD01000088.1 GCA_002694095.1 Micrococcales bacterium
CCGGATGCGGGCTGCTCTCTGCAGAGGAAGAACTCCTTATCCCAGTACAAGCTGGAGAACTCGCGTCGGACCCTGGCACCGGGCTTACGGTCATCCCTGAGTACGAGCGCGGAGAACCTCTCGACTTGGCAGGAGTTGATCTGCAGGGAGAGTCTTTGGCTCTCAGTGATTCACGAGGTGACATCACCGTCATCAACTCATGGGCCACCTGGTGCGCGCCCTGTCGGACTGAAATGCCCGAATTCGCCGAGGCCGCGCGGACCTTCGAGGGTCATGGCGTGACATTCGTCGGCCTCAACGTCAAAGACAACGAGGACGACGCGCGTGCGTTCACCGCGGACACTCCCTACCGCAGCATCGTGGACAAAGACGGAACCCTTCTCGCGCAGATCCCAGACATTCCACCCCGCTCCCTACCGGTAACGGTGATTCTCGACCGCGACGGTCGCGTCGCGGTTCAGATCATCGGACCCATCGTGCTCGAGACCCTCGAGGACACCATCGCCAGCGTCATCGCATCCGAAGCCTGATTCGTCTCTCGCGCCGGGTGGTAGACATCGCCTGTGGAGCTCACCGGGGTTTTCGTTCCCCTCGTCACACCGTTGGACGAGTCCGACAGCGTGGACCTCGATCGTGTCGACACCATCGTCGAGTCGATGCTCGCGGCCGGAGTGCACGGAATCGTCGCCTGCGGAACCACCGGCGAGGGGTACTCCCTCTCACTCGACGAGCGCCGCGAGGTGACCTCCCGAATCCACGACGTCGTCGCCGGATCGGTTCCGGTCCTCGGGGCCGTCGGTGGCATGTCTACCGGCCAAGCACTCGAACACGCGGCGGTCGCCTCTCACCTTCGACTCGACGGGCTCATGCTGGCCGCCCCCGCCTACAGCCTGCCGACTCCAACAGAGCTCGCCCACCACGTGTCCACCGTCGTCGCGGCCGCCGGACTGCCGACGGTTCTGTACGACTACCCCCAACGCACCGGTGTGCCCTTCAGTTTCGACACCCTCGACCAACTGGCCTCGAATCCCTTGATCGTGGGCATCAAGGAAGCATCAGGAGATCTGACGCGACCGGGTGAAATCACACGTCGATACGCAGGGGCTATCGATGTCGTGTGTGGTGCCGACGCAGCGATTGTGAAGTTCCTCGACTCCGGGACCCGATGCTGGATCGGCGGCATCGCCAACCTCCTCCCCTTCGCCCACGTCGCCATTCTCGATCCAAGCTCACGCGCCGACGCCTACAACGCGATCG
Source organism: Micrococcales bacterium (assembly GCA_002694095.1). Lineage (GTDB taxonomy): Bacteria > Actinomycetota > Actinomycetes > S36-B12 > S36-B12 > S36-B12. The sequence goes on from NZLD01000088.1 coordinate 1,258, forward strand.
CGTCGGTGTTGACGTTCATCGAGGCGGGCCAGTACAACGCGAAAGTAAAGGCCGGTATGGCGCTTCGCGGACTCGACGTCGGCAAGCCCCGCGGGCCAGTGACGGCGATCGACGACGTCACCCGTGACGAACTCCACGCACTACTCGACGCAGCGGGCGACTGGGCGCCCGGGCTGACGACCGTCTGACTATGAACATCGTCGTCATCGGTGGCGGAATCATCGGCACCACTTGTGCTGCGTTCTTGGCCGAGCGCGGAGCCACCGTGACCGTTGTCGACGCGGACAAGCCTCGCTTCGGTACTTCCATCGGCAATGCTGGACATATTGTCGTCAGCCACTCGATTCCCTTCGCCGCACCCGGGATGGTGAAAAGTGGTCTTCGCTCCCTGCTCACCCAAGATGGCGCGTTCGCTCTATCGAATCGACCCGGTCAAGGAACTCTCAACTGGCTGATCAGCTTCGCACGCCGCTGCACCGAAGCCAACGTCGCCACCTTCCACCCCGGACTCGAAGCAGTCCTGCGACGAAGCGCAGAGCTCTTGCTCAGCGACGGCGCATTGGACATCAATACCCGCGGGCTCTGGCAAGTGTTCACCGGAGCCGGAGCCGGCGAACGTGCCGAACGCGAAGCCGGACATATGCGAACCCACGGCGTCAGTGTCCGAGACATTGACGAGGCCGAATTGCGAGCCGAACCCGGCCTGACCGACAACGTCAACGCCGCGATCGAACTCACCGACGATCTCGGGCTCGACCCTGCCCACTTGTGGATGCGCATGCGTCAACGCGGGGAAGACGCCGGTGCCCGTTGGATGACCGGCGTGGTGACAAACGTTCGATCATCCCCCACCGTTCGGACAGCCGACGGCGACGTCACCCTTGACGCCGACGCCGTCATCCTCGCGGCCGGAGCGTGGTCCCCGGCGGTGGCCCGATCACTCGACGTGGACTTGCCGATTCGGGCAGCGAAGGGTTACTCGGTGACGCTCCCGCGCACCGACACCGCGCCCACGCGGCCTATGCTGCTGATGGATCAACGCACCGCCGTGAATCCACTGTCCGACGGGCTGCGCCTGAGCGCCCGCTACGAAATCACCTCACCCGATGATCGCGACATCGTCCAACACCGGATTCCCGCCCTGATCGACCGTGCTCGAATCGCCATCGATCTTCCGACCGCGCCAGAATCCGTGCAGCCTTGGACCGGCGTCCGGCCCGCAACGATCGACGGCGCCCCCTACATCGGACGCCTCCCCCAGCGCGGGTCGCAACCGGTGTTCGTCGCTACCGGGCACGGCATGATCGGCACCGCCATGGCCGCTGGAACAGCCGATCTGGTGACCCGTTTGGTCTATGCAGAGCAGATCAGCGATGCCGAGGCACGCCTCGGGCCGCAGCGACTCTTCGCCTAGCATCCAGTGGTGGAATCGATCCGCACCTGGCAGTGCGTGGACTCACACACTGAAGGCATGCCCACGCGGGTCGTCGTCGGCGGCCTCGGCGTGCTCCCGGGATCGACTATGGAAGAGCGACGTCGATACGTCATCGAGCAGGCCGATGACCTGCGCACGTGGCTGATGTTCGAGCCCCACGGACACGCGGCAATGAGCGGCGCGATCGTGCAACCTCCCACCCGCCCGGATGCCGACTGGGGTGTCGTCTACATCGAGGTGTCCGGCTGCCTGCCCATGTGTGGTCACGGAACTATCGGGGTGGCGACGGTTCTTGTGGAAACGGGCATGGTCGAGGTGACCGAACCTCAGACCGTGATTCGTCTGGACACCCCCGCGGGACTCGTCATCGCGACCGTCGAGACCGAGGGCACCCGCGCCCGAGCCGTCACCATCGAGAACGTCCCGAGTTTCGTAACCGAACTCGATGCAGCCGTAGAGGTGCCCGGACTGGGCACCGTGACATACGACATGGCCTTCGGAGGAAACTTCTACGCGATCGTTGATCTCGACACGATCGACACAGCACCTGGCTTCGGTCCGCAATCCGGCGACGCACTACTCGACATCGGCATGCGGATCATGGATGCGATCAACAGTCACTCCGCTCCCGTCCATCCCGAGAATCCGGCCATTGACCACGTGCACCACGTGCAGTTGGTCGCACCCGGCAGCACCGCACAGCATTCACGGCACGCGATGGTCATTCACCCGGGCTGGTTCGACCGCTCGCCGTGCGGCACTGGAACCAGCGCTCGCGTCGCGCAACTGATTGCTCGCGGTGAGATAACGATCGGCGAAGAACTCACCAACGAGTCGATCATCGGCACGCACTTCATCGGCAAGGCCGTTCGCGAAACGACCGTCGCCAACCACCCGGCCATCGTCCCCACCATCACCGGGCGCGCCTGGATTACCGGCACCTCGCAGCACATACTCGCACCGGACGATCCCTTCCCCCGAGGATTCCGACTGTGACAGCCGAGCCCACTCGCGCAGCGCCGCTCACACCGCACCCCGAGCGCCTCGCACCCGAGCAGCCGCACTACGCGGAAATCATGCACGCCCACGATGCCGCGTGCGAGCGCGGAGAACTCGGATACCTCGACCCACGGACCGGCCTTTTCGTCATGACGGCGACTTTTCATCTCGACCGCGGCCAGTGCTGTCACAATGGGTGCCGACACTGTCCGTACACCGGAGCCGGGGAGGGTTCATGACCGTTCGACCGTTCGTCGCCGAGCGTCCACGCGAGTATGCGCCGACGCCCCCGGCGATCCACCGTCGTGACGCACCGTCCGGCTTACCGCCCGGACCGCGAGCGAGGGTGCCCGGTGAATTGCTCGTTCGTTTCCAACGGGACACCCCGTCGTTCCTGCTGGATATGCGCAATCGCTACGGGCCAGCGTCATCCTTCTTTCTCGGAGGAGAACTGTTCATGGGCATGTTCTCCCCGGCCATGGTCCACGAGATCACCGTCGCGCAGCAGAGCTCCTTCATCAAGGGCGTGGGCTTCGAACGCATGCGAAAGGTTCTCGGCACCGGGCTCTTGACCAACGAAGAGCCAATCCATCTTCGCCACCGGCGCATGATGCAGCCGCCATTCCACAAGGCCCGGCTCGACGCATACGCCGAGGAGATGTCCGCGCTGTCCCGCGCCACCATCGACTCTTGGCAGGTCGGCTCCACCATCAAGTTGGCGCCAGAGATGATGCGCCTGACGCTGCTGATCGTCGCGCGCACACTTTTCGGTACCGATGCTGATCGCTACACCGATCAGATCGCCGAGTCCATGGAGATCGCCATTGATCGAATCGAGCGAACCATGCTGCCCGGCCTGGATCGACTCGACTCCCTGCCCTTGCCCTACTGGCGCAAGTTCCGGCAAGCGGCCGACGAGCTCGCCGCGATCGCCGAAGATCTCATCGCCGAGCGTCGCCAGCGCAACGCCGAGGGCGATGATCTTCTCGGTCTGCTGCTGGCCCTTCGCGATGAAGACGGATCAGCATTCACCGACGACGAAGTCCGCGACGAGGCACTCACGTTAATTCTGAGCGGCCACGAGACGACGGCCAATGCGTTGACCTGGGCCTTCAGTTGGCTGGGCACCCGCCCAGACGTGTTTGCGGCGTTACGCGACGAGGCACTTGCGCAGGACTGGATCACCGCCGGGGCCCCCGCGACGATTGCCGATGTGATGAGCACCGAGGTTGCCGGCCAGGTGGTCTCGGAGTCCCTTCGACTCGCCCCACCCGTCTGGGTGGCCCCCCGCAGAGCCCTCCAGGACGTCGTCGTCGACGGTGTGCGGGTACCGGCCGGAGCCCACGTCCTCATCAGCCAATACGTCACCCACCGAGATCCTTCGTACTTTCCCGATCCGCATACGTGGGAGCCGTCACGATGGACGCCGCAACTACATGCGGATCTCCCACGTGGCGCGTACTTCCCCTTCGGTGCCGGGACTCGCAAGTGCCTCGGTGACCAGTTCGCCCTCCTCGAAGCGCGCATCATCTTGTTGCACGCAGCCGCCCGTCATCACCTGATGCCGGCGGACTCGCTGCATCCGATTCCGCGAGCCGAACCGCGAGCCACCTACCGCGCCAAAGGTCCGGTGCCCATGGTGGTCACGTAACGCAGAATTCACCCCACCACGTATCGTGCCCCTGTGATAGGAGTCAGGACTCTTGCTGCGGCGATGAGTCTATTCGTCGCCGTTGGGGTGGCTCTCCCCGCTCAGGCCGCGGACAACGCAAAGGCTCGGGGGGACTGGCGGATGCTTCCGCAGTCCAAAGATGTCGACGGTGACGGCTTCATTGACGGCGACGGCGGAGTGCCCGCGAAACGACCACTCGGAGCAGTGCCCTCCGCAAAATTCAAAGGCGCCGGTAATCAGATCGCGCAGCCAGCCGAGCGACTCATCAACGGCNTTCAATCCTGGTACCTGAATCCACGCGGATACNCGGTCANCCTGGATGCGTGCAAGAGCCGCGGAAACGAATACCAGTGGCGNATCTACCGCGGCAAAGAACAGATCGAGCGCGTTCGTTGGCGCNAANTNACGAAGAAAACCTGCAAACGAAACATTCCCCTGCAGGAGGGCTCCTACCGATTCAAGCTCGAAGTCAGGTCGGGAGCATCGGATGTCGACTTCCAATGGATCAAAGCAGACGTCATCGACTACCTATTCGTTATCCTCGGCGATTCCTACGCGTCGGGAGATGGAAACCCACGCAACATCGACGCCTGGCTTCGCGATCCCAATGGGGAGTTCGACCCCTACTACGACGACGTCGCCTGCAAGCGGAGCGTCCACGCCGGGCCCGTGCAAGCGGCCCTTGCTCTGGAAAATTCCTCCGAGAAGTCCTCGGTCACGGTGATCGACGTGTCCTGCTCGGGAGCGACGATTCTGACCGGGGTGCTCGGCCCTCTGCCATTCGCCGGGCAAGAGACAAGTCAGATCGAGCAAGTCCAAGCGATCATCGGTAATCGCCCGATCGACATCGTCGCCTTGTCCGCCGGGGGCAACGACATCGGATTCACCTCGGTTCTCAGCACCTGCGCATTGAGCTTCAACTGCCCCGTCGCTTCCGCGAGCACGCTGCCGCTGAGTAGCTTCGACTCGGTCAACGAGGGAGTGCAAACCCTGACTGGGCAACTTCCGGCCAAGTACGCCCAGCTCGCCGGGTGCCTCGGGGGTGCATCGTGCACGCTGGCCTCCGGCGCTCAGGTCGCGCCCTTGAATTTGGCCGATGGCGCTCGCGTCCTGCCGATGACGTATCCCGACATCACCCGTTCGGCGGTGGGAGAACCTTGTCGCTACTTGACCTTGAGCCCGTCGGACTTCGCCTGGGCGCGGGACACGATTCTGGCTCTGCAGGCGCCCAATCCGTACCTCTTCTCTCCGTCGTTTGGGTCCGATCGAAATCTGTCCACGGCGAACGGAACGCTGAACGGGCAGATCCTCGCCACCGCGGCGCTCGGCTGGGAACCGGTCGCCGGGATTTGGGGGGCGTCCGGAGAATCCACCACGGGCCATGGCGTGTGTGCCGGTGACGAGTCCTGGGTCTTCGGTGTCACCACGCTGTCCGGGCCCTTCGCTTCTGCCGCATTCCACCCCAATCCCGCGGGTCAGCGATCGATCGGCCGCCAAATCGCCCGAACCCTCGGTCTTCGGTAACGTCCCCTTTCTCAGCGATCACCATCTCCCGAAGCCTCGAAGGATTCCACGTGTCAGAAATCAGAGTCGGTCTCCTCGCCTACGGCGCCATCGGCCACGAACACAATCAGGCGGTGCAGGCCACACCCGGACTCACACTCACCGCCGTGTGTGACACCAATCCCGAGCGCATCGACGCGGCCCGCGAGCTCGCCCCCGACCTCACCGGCTTCACCGATGCCGAAGAGATGCTCGACTCGGGCCTGTTGGATCTCGTCGTCGTCTCCACTCCCCCGAATAGTCACCATGACTGGGCAATGAAGGCCCTTGAGCGTGACCTGCATGTGGTCTTGGAAAAGCCGATGGCTCTGACCGCCGACGAGTGCGACGCGGCGCTGGCGTTTGCCGCTGACAAGGGCAAGACGCTTGTGGTTTACCAGAACCGTCGTTTCGATCGGGACTTCATCACGATGCGTCGGTTGATCCGCGAAGGATCGATCGGCGACGTATTTCAGTACGACAGTTTTGTTGGCGGCTACTCCCGTCCCTGCGATTACTGGCACTCCGATGCCGACGTGTCCGGCGGTGCGATCTTCGATTGGGGCTCGCACTACCTCGATCAAGTCTTGAACATCTTCGACGCGCCGATTGAGCACGTGTCCGGCATGAACCACAAGCGCAAGTGGTTGCACGCAACGAACGCCGATCACGCGGAAGTGATCGTCACCTTCAACGACGGCCGCCAGGCCACATTCGTGCACTCCGA
>NZLD01000089.1 GCA_002694095.1 Micrococcales bacterium
CCAGACATACCCATAGTTGATCTGCCGCAGGACGAACAAGTGCTGGAAGTGGCCCGCATCATCAACACAGCAATCGCGCAGGGCACACGCTGGGGCCTGCGGGGACACGTCATGGCGTCCACGGGCCTAACCGAAATGACGACACGACGAAGAATCGACGCGGCCCGTGAACAGGGACTAATTCCGAAGGAAATGAAATGACGACACGACGCAGTAACGGTGAAGGGTCGGTGTTCTACCGGTCGAACAGGGACAAGTGGGTAGCGGCGATCTTCGATCCCCTAACCGGTAAGACGATGACGCGTTCAGCCCGCACGAAGGCAGACGCGAACCGTCTACTACGGGAAATGCGGAACCGTATTGACGACGGGGCACCGGCAGCAGATTCGCCGCTAACACTGGAACGCTGGTGCGCTACCTGGCTGGAAACCCGCGTAGGGAAACGACGCAGCCCCGGCACGGTGAACCAATACGCGAACCGGATGCGTCGGTACGTCCTGCCGTACCTTGGCCGCAGGCGTATGGATCAGGTAACCGCGCCGATGATCGAAGACACCTGGGATCAGCTGGCGGCCCGCGGCCTGTCGTACTCGACCATCAAGAACGCGCACAACGCGCTCAGTGCCTGCCTGCATGACGCGGTGCGGGAAAACCGGTTAGGCATGAACCCGACGCAGCGGGCGTCACTACCGACGAACGCGGCACCAGCGAAACGACCCGCGCCCCCGTCATCGAGCGAAGTTCACGACCTAATCACGACGGCCCTGGAAACAGACCCACCCGTAGGGCGGCTGGTGCAGCTAGTGGCCTACACGGGCTGCCGTCCAGGTGAAGCGTGTGCAGCGAAATGGTCTGACATAGACCTAGGCGTGGGAACGTGGCGGGTCAGCCGCACCCTGACCCACAACGAACAAGGCCGGGTCATCATCGGGGACACGACGAAAACGAAACAGGAACGCGTCATACCCCTGGCGCCCGAAGTCGTGGAGTCACTACGCAGGCAGCGCACTCACGTCGCGGAACTACGGCTGCAGGCGTACCGGTGGGACGACCTAGACCTGGTATTCCCCAACACCGTCGGCAAGTGGCTAGACGTGTCCAATACTCGAAGGCACCTGAAGCGGGCCACAGGGCATGACGTGACCTGGCGGCAACTACGCCACCACGCGGCAACGGTGACCATCGCAAACGCGCCCCTACCGGTGGCGTCAAAACTGCTCGGCCACAAAAAGATTTCTACGACGGTGGACGTGTACGGGCACCTTATGGAAGCCGATTCCCGCGCGGCTATGGATGCGCTGCGGGACGCGATTTCCGGCTAACTACTGACCAAACTACTGACCAACGTGGGGTCAGTTGCCGGGTTTCCCCGTTAATTGTGGGTCGCCGGGGACTCGAACCCCGAACCTACGGATTAAAAGTCCGCAGCTCTACCATTGAGCTAGCGACCCGGCCGGCTCAGGCTACCTGCACCGCACACACAGCATTCGCAGCACTCACGTATGAACGTGTGCTTGGCGCGGCTTGCCGCCCTGTCACAGTCGGCAGATGCGGGAGACGAACTTCTTGGGGTTGACCGCTGCTGACTCTCGACCGCTCTTCCAGTACTCGAAGTGCAGATGGACGGCCCCTGGTGACCCAGTGTCGCCCATCGTGCCGATCACTTGTCCAGCGACGACTTTGTCTCCACCGCTAATGAAGACTTCGTCCATGTGGCCGTAGTAGTACTTCGGTCCACTCGCACCCTTCAGAACGATTTGCAGGGCGCCGTTGGCTTGCCGCTTGGTCCGATTAATTCGTCCGTCTTCGACCGCAAAAATGGGGGTCCCGCGATCAGCCGAGAGGTCGATACCTCGATGCTTCCGGCTACCACGGCTCACCCCCCAACCGTCGCCGACCCAAAAGCTCTTCGTCGGACAGACCTTCTTTCCCACGGGAGTCGGCGACGCCCAACGGCCATCCAGATCCTCAGGAGCCCCGAGAAATCCGCCTCCTTCGCTCGGGTGATCCGCGGCAGCCTGCGGTGCCACCGCAAGTGCTGATGCGGCCACGACACCCAACCCCGCTACTACCGCGCCGATGCGCGTCATCACCGTCTTGGGCACGACATCAGACGTTATCTTCCCGTGATCTCGTGCGCATATCCGGTGCGCGGGGCGCACCTCACGCTTCCGGTGTGACAGCTGCGATGCGGGCAACGATCGCATCAGCCATGTTTTGGGCGCTGCCTTCATTGAAAGAGAAGAACAAGGACGGCTCAATGAGTTCGAGTTCGAGAACCATCGGCGCTCCGTTGTCATCGTCGACGAGATCCACGCGCGCGTACAGCACATCACCCGGCGGGGCTGCTTCAAGCGCCGCTCTCGCGACGACTAGTTGCTGTTCACCAACCTCTCGATGATCGATGTCTTCGGCAAGGTAGAGACCCTCGACCCATTCGCCGCCGCCGTCGCGACGAAGCAAGGGTCCTTTACTGACCGAGTGGGAGAACTGGCCGTCGATGTGGATGAGCGCCGTTTCGGATCCGGTATCCACACTCGCCAGATATGGCTGAACAACAGCGGTGTTTCCAGAATCGATGATCGTGCCTGCATGGTGACGCGCCTCGTCAATTTCGTCGGCAACGCGGAACCGTTGAGCTCCCCGCGAACCTGCCCCCACCGCCGGCTTGACGACGATCTCCTCGCAACCTTGTGACACCGACCAGTCTTGGTTGAGTGTTGCCACGATCTGCGTAGGGACAGTGGGAACCCCTGCGGCGAGCAGGTCAAGCATGTATCGCTTGTCGCTATTCCAGCGAACAACGGGCGCCGGATTCCATACGGGGGCCGCACACGCTTCGACCCACGCGACGAAAGCCTCGCGGTCGTCGACGTAATCCCATGTGGATCGAATGACGACTGTGTCGAACCGCTCACCCATCGCTGCCGGATCGCTCGCCGACCAAACCACCCATTCGGTGTCGACACCGCGATCATTCAGCGCCGTAGCCAGGAGCGATTCATCCTCATCCCCGTTCGGAAGAGCCGCGCACGTGGCTAAGCCAACCCTGATGGGTGGTGCCTCCCGCGCTGACGTCACTCCGTGACGGTGACAGCGATGTCGTAGCCGGTGTTGTCCGGCAACGTCACCGTGATCGTCGCGTCCCCGGCGGCGAGCGCCTTGGCTCCCGGATTGAAGATGGCGTCTCCGTCCTGGCGAGCCTGATAGATTTCCAGGACATCTGAGTTATCGGTCGAGATGGTGGTCCCGAGCACCTCGTCGACAACAATGTCGATGAAATCGCCGACCTTTGCGGTGGCCTCTGTTTGACCCGGTTCCACGATCACAGGTGGCAGAACTTGAGTGGTCTCTTCACCGCCGGTCTCATCCGACGCATCATCCGAGGACGATGAGCATCCAGCGACCATGCCCGCCCCGAGAAGAACGGCCGCACCCAAGGTGACACCTCGCACCGACAACTTTTGCATGTTTATCCGCATACGCCACATGATGCCATGGCTCCCATCAGGCCGAACGAGTCCTTGGTCGCTGTGTCCGCTTCTCCCCAACCCACAAGTACCGCAGGGTCTGACCCGTCTCGGCGGGCCCGACCCCTTGCCGGTTTACACACTCTCGCCCTTGTCAAGAGCCGTGAGTTGCTCCACCCGGGCCTGATGTCGACCTCCCTCGAAATCTGTCGTCAAGAACGCGTGAACAGCACTGCGAGCCGTTTCTTCATCAGTCGCCTGCTGTCCGAAGCACGCGATATTGGCGTTGTTGTGTTTGCGCAGCATCTCGGCGTCGTACACCTCACGGACCACTCCCGCTCGTGCTCCGGGAACCTTGTTCGCTGCGATGCTGACACCTTGTCCGCTCCCGCACACCAACACCCCCCGCTCGACATCACCATCCACGACCAGGTGCGCCACGGCGGCAGCGAAGTGCGGGTAATCGACCCGATCATCGGAGTGGGTTCCAACGTCGGTGACCTCGTAGCCGCTATCCCGCAGGAAATCCGCGATCGCGGTCTTCAACGCATAGCCGGCGTGGTCGGACCCGATCGCCACCGTGTGAATCGCACCAGCATCCATCGCCGCTACCCCTTTCGAGAATCCTCGTCACTCACTGTTGGTAACCGTGCTGAACGTACTCCACCAAACGTTGTTGGCGGGCAGCGAGAAGTTCGTGGGCGGAACTGAGCGGTTCAATCACATCGTCCGCCCCGCTCGCCGG
>NZLD01000090.1 GCA_002694095.1 Micrococcales bacterium
GGCGTCCCTGATTGTGCAAGCGTCCTACTGGACGCCCGACGACCGCATCCGCGATCGACTCGCCACCCCCGCTGACGCCGTCCGCCTCGGAGCCGACGCTCTCGCCGTCGCTATCGGGGTTCGGGGAAATACCGAGAGTGATTTCATTCGATGGTTATCTGACGCCGTCCGCGACGCCGCCCCGTACGAACTGCCCGTGGTGGCTCACATCTATCCCCGCGACTACTCCGATGGAGTGCGGATCGTCTTCACCCCGGAGGAGATCGCCTACGCCGTTCGGGTTGGCATTGAGACCGGGGTTGACGTCATCAAGGTCGGCTACCCGGGAGATGAAGGCGCCTTCGCCGAGATCATTGCCGGTTGTCCGGTGCCCGTGGTGATGGCCGGAGGTCCGAAGGAGCCGACCCTGGTCGGTGCGCTCGAGCAGATGGCCGCGGGTCTGCGGGCTGGTGCCCGGGGCGCCGTGGTCGGCCGCAACATCTGGGGCGAGGACAACCTGGAGCATGCGGCGCGGGCCTACGCCGCGGTCCTTCATGACGGCATCTCGCCGAACGAGGCCGTCACGGGCGCATGATCGTCGGCCTCGGCTGCCTCGCGCACGACCATGTTGCGGTCACCGACACCGCGTGGGCCGCCGGCAAGGGGCACATCATCCATCGTGAGGATCGATTCGGCGGCAACGCGCCCAACGCGCTCGCGACCATCGCCGCTCTCGGCTATACCGCCGCCTACCTCGCCACCGTCGGAACCTCCGAGACCGGTGACGCGGGAATCGCCGACCTGGCCGCGCGCGGCGTCATCACGGATTTCGTTGAGCGACTGTCAGGAGCCGACCCCGTCGAAGCACACCTAACGATCACCGCCGACGGGGAGCGCTACATCGCTTTCGACAATTCTCCGCTCGCGCGCACCCCACTGCCAGATCACGCGACCATCGATGCAGCTCTCGCGCAGGCCTCAGCCCTCCTTGTCGACGCCACCTCTGCTCCGCACGGGTCGATCGACGTGGTGCGAGCAGCTCGCGACAGGCAGATCCCGGTGGTACTCGATGTCGAGCGCGACCCCACCAATGCGGTGGTGGACTTGATGAACGAAGCAGACCACCTCGTCGTTCCACTGTCGTTTGGTCGCGGCCTGACAAAGCGCGACGCACCCGAAGAAGTCATCGATTCCCTCTGGGGGTCTGGGCGCAGCGCGGTGGTCCTCACCGACGGGTCTCGGGGTTCGTACGGCGGGGAATCACCGGGGTCCGTTGTTCACACCCCCGCGTTCGCATCACCGGTAGTCGATACGACCGGGTGTGGCGATGCTTTTCATGGCGCGTACGCGATGACGCTCGCTCTCGGTCGTGACTTCGAAGCGCGGCTCACCTTCGCCACCGCGGCAGCAGCGGTTCTCGCTTCGCGGCTCACCGGCGAACCACGATCACCGACACGTGAGGAAGTCGAGGCGCTCATCGCAACGCGAACACCGTCGTGAATTCGCTACCGTGATCAACTTCCCGGCGTGAACGATGACGCCAACTCAAGGAGCCACCGTCGATACTCGATTGACACTTGATCAACGCCCTTGATGTGGAGTTCTTCGCTCAAATCGACGGGTAGTTCTTCGGGACGCTGCGACTCCACGACAAGGCGATCTTGATCGAGAATCACGGTTTGAAAATCAACGAATCCCTGGTCGAGGCTGGCGTCTAGGTCGTAGTTGCGCGAGCACCAACTGAATGTTCGCGTCTCCTTGCGCCCGAGAGGCGCCGAAGCCATGAAGAGTTGGAAGTGTCGATCGTCGCCGAGAGGCTGATCGAGTTGCACGCTGTACGGCATCGAGACGGTGTATGTACTAGGCATTCGCTGGATCGGCCCGTCGCCGACGTCGTCGCCCTTGAGCTCGTTCGGGACTTCTTCGACCCCGAGATCGAAGGAAATCGTGTGCGCGTCACGCCGAACGGGGTGGTCCGGGATCTCGGGCTTGTTCGGATCGCCGAGCACACCGGCGTGCACGAAGGGGAAGTGGGAGAAGTCCACGAAGTTCTCCACTCGTCGGGCGGCGCTGCTCTTCCAGTCGTACAGCGGAATGCGCACCGTCCGAAATGACGTGTCATCCCACGGGCGATAACTCGGGATCGGAAACTCAGCGGGCGGCTCCAGGCACACCCACACCAGCCCAACGGACTCCTGCACCGCGTACGACTGCACCTTGGCCTTTCGCGGGATACTCCCCTCCGGTCGCGAGGGAATCCGCACGCACGCTCCGGTCGAATCGAATGTCCAACCGTGATACGCGCACTGCAATCCCCCGTCGACGACGGTGCCGAGAGACAACGCGGTACCGCGATGAATACACAAGTCCTTGAAGGCGACGACGTCCCCATCGATTCGAGCGATAGCGATTGCCTCGTCGAGAAGTCGCACGGCCATTGGTTGGTCGTCGAGATCGTCAGCGAACGCCACCGGGTGCCACATGGCTCGAGACCGCTGATACAGCGCCTCTTCGGCTATCTCATCGAGGCTCTGCCCCACGCGGGGAAGGTATCACCGGTCACGGTGCATCGCGGATCACCTACGAATCAGCTAGCAAGCAGTTGCGGAAGCGTTGCCCGCTGCGCGTACCCGCATTCGGTGCACAGGGCCACGAAGCCGAAGAAGTCATTTTGAACGATGTCACCCTCATGAGCGTGACAGAAGCCGCACTCGAAGGTGTCTGGATTTTCCCTCATGAATCCTCCCTGACGCGTCCATGTCGTACGTGCCTGTCGGGGAAGCTGCGACGAGCGTCGCGCGGATAGATGACCACGAACCGTCACATGGATGAATGTCGTGTGACCGACGGGTGGATGCTTCGGTTCGCTGGTCGGCGAACTAGGCGAAGGCTTCGGTGTAGGCGTTGAGCGCCGGTTGACCGCCGAGGTGCGCGTACAAGACCTTTGAACCAGCGGAGAAATAGCCCTCGCGCACCAGATCAATGAGCGCGGCAATGGACTTGCCCTCATACACCGGATCGGTGATGACTCCTTCCACGCGAGCAAGGTGTCGTATCGCTTCGATGGTTCGCGGGCCGGCGATTCCGTAGATGTCGTCGTGCCATCGATCCAGAAGCACTACTTCTTCGTCGCGAATATCGCGCCCGAGTTCAATGGATTCGGCCGTGCGTCGGGCGATGCGCGCGATTTGCTCCCAGGTCTTGTCCACAGTTGCGGATGCGTCGATACCGATCACGTCCTGGGCGCGGTCGGAGTGCGCGAAGCCCGCGATCATGCCGGCCTGCGTCGAACCAGTCACCGAGCAGACGATCACGTTGTCGAATCGAATGCCCCGCTCGTTCTCCTGGTCCTCCACTTCGAATGCCCAACCGGCAAAGCCGTGGCCGCCGAGTGGGTGGTCGGAGGCACCGGCGGGAATCGCATATGGCTTGCCACCTGTGGCCTTGACATCTTCGATGGCACGCTTCCACGAATCGCGGAAACCAATGTCGAATCCGGCCGGGTCAAGTCGAACATCAGCACCGACAATTCGCGAGAGCAAAATGTTGCCGGTTTCCTCATACTTGGCTTCGTCGTAGTCGACCCAATGCTCTTGGACGACGACGGCTTTCAAGCCCAACTTGGCGGCCACGGCGGACACTTGTCGGGTGTGGTTGGACTGAACGCCACCGATGGACACGAGGGTGTCGCAGCCTTGCGCCAGGGCGTCGGCGGCCAAGTACTCGAGTTTGCGCGTCTTGTTTCCGCCGTAGGCGATGCCGGAATTCAAGTCCTCGCGTTTGGCCCAGATCTCGACGTCGCCACCGAGGTCGTCGGTGAGGCGATCCCAACGTTCGAGGGGCGACGGGCCGTTCAGCAGGGATGTGCGGGGGAAGAATTCAAGTGCGGATCTGCTCACGGTTTAACTCTAGGAGACAACAAATCTCTGGCGCGCCCGTAGGGATTCGAACCCCAAACCTTCTGATCCGTAGATAGCCGTAGGTGTGCCTGGGTGACGATTGTTAGGGGAATTTTACGTCATTCGACGCACCATCTGTGTCACATTGATTCATTAAGTTTCACCCGCGTTGCTGACTGGGTTGCTGACCACTTCAAGCATCTGATGGATTAAGGACTGTAAGCACAAGAAGTACCTGATTCTCCTTCAGCGCCTTATCTGAGCTTTCTGCACACACTTGTTTCCCTGAGAGACTA
>NZLD01000091.1 GCA_002694095.1 Micrococcales bacterium
GGCTCTCTGGCGGCGGGCTCTTCGATCCCACGGTGGCCGTTCAGACCATCGCCGAAGTTGCCCGAACCCTCGCCAACTGCGCTCGGCACGACATCGGTCACGGGCGACTTCGACCCACCGCACTGCTGTGGACAGAGGCCGGCGAGATTCGGCTTCGTGGGTTAGCGGTAGATGCTGCTCTCTTCGGTCCGATTGATCCAGCCGCCCCCGACGCCGATGTTGACGGTCTTGGTTGTCTTCTGTATGCGATGACCACGGGTCGTTGGCCCGCCCTCGGTATCGATTCCTCACTGGTGCACATTCCGCTCGCTCCCGCTGCTGGTCGCACCGTCCCGATGCCGTCCCGGGTGCGGGCGGGGATGCCGTCCGAGATCGATGATCTGGTCACCCGCTCTGTCCGTCAGGTGGCTCGCCCTCGCGGCTCGATGCCGATCACGTCGGTCAACGCCTTCACGTCCCTCGCCGGGTCGGCCGAGGACTACCTGTCACCGGTCCCCGGGGCTTCGTCGTCCAGCGTTGGTGATCGTCTGCGCACCGCCGCCACTACTGCCACGACCGCCATCACCACAGTCTCTACCAAGTCCACGGAGCACGATTCTGATCTTCGACGACAACGCGTCGGATTTCTGCGTTTGACGGGCCGTCTGATCGCGGTTGCTTTCGCCGTCGCCTTAACGGCCGGCATCGCATGGTTCGGGTGGCAGCAGGTTGTCGGGGAGCCGGTGGTGGAGGAACAAGATGTCGCTGTCGGCGGATCCATTCTCGAGACCGGTGCTGTTCCCTTCGTCGAGGAATTCGACTCCGGACTCACCGCGGTACTCCCGATCGAGGATGTCCGCTCGTACGACCCGCTCGGTGACGACAACGACGACGGACAACCCGACGGCGTGGACGGAAAGGAGCGCGACAAGCGAGCCGCGTTAGCAGCCGACGCCGATGGGACAACCCCATGGTTGACACGCAAATACGACTCGCCCACCGTCGGGGAAAAGGGTGGCGTTGGGTTGATCGTCGACCTCGGGAACCCCAAACAGTTGTCGACGATTGATCTGGACCTTGTCGGATTTGGAACCGACATTGATATTCGTGTGGCGGATCAGATCCTGGATGACCCGGACCTGTGGACCGACTTCGCGTCAGTCAACGACGCTGGTCCCGAGATCACCCTGCGCTCGCCGCGATCGGTGACGGGTCAATACGTGCTCATTTGGTTCACCGGTCTGCCCGTGATCCCGGAATCGACGACGGGCGACTCGCCTCGCTACCAGGGGGGGATCCGTCAGGTGTCCATCACCGGTCTTGACCCACAGGAGATCGTCGACGGTCAGTAGGCTCGAAGCCGTGTCGAACGAGTCTGTGCCGCCAGCGACGGCAGCAACGACACCGTTGGAGAACCCACCCACGGATAAGGAACTGCTCAACGCCCATATCGAGGGGGATTCGGGTGCATTCGGAACACTGATCGCACGCCACCGTGATCGACTCTGGGCGGTAGCTCTTCGCACGACCGGCGACCCCGACGAAGCCGCGGACGCCCTTCAAGACGCCCTGATGTCCGCCTTCCGTCGCGCCAACCAGTTTCGCGGCGAATCGGCGGTCACCACCTGGCTGCACCGAATCGTGGTGAACGCCAGCCTGGATCGGCTGCGACGGCGTTCCATCCGCAGCAGTGTTCCGCTGCCCGACGACGACGCCCTGGGTAAGGCAGCAACAACCGCGGCCCCGGTCGGGCGTGGCGGCGTACCGCGCGACCCGATCGCCACCCGCGAGACCCAACTCGTCATCGCCCGGGCACTGGCCGAGTTGCCAGAATCCCAACGAGAGGCAATCGTTCTGGTGGACGTCGAGGGGTACTCGGTCGAGGAAGCAGCCGCCCTCCTGGATTGTCCGCCCGGGACGATTAAGAGCAGGTGTTCTCGCGGCCGAGCTCGTCTGGCGGAATCTCTCGGATTCCTGCGCGATTCGACGGATCCGGACGCCAAAGCCGAGCCGGTGGAACGGAACCACCACCCTCCGCCGTCCGTCGGACGTGGTGGAGGGGGTTCGAACCCGGACACCGGCAGCAAGGCAATCGAGGATTCGACGGGAGGTGATGGCGGTGGCGGACACTAACGATCGCGACGCCGCGGGCAGCCCCGAAGAAGGAATTCGCCCCGCCGGAAACGACCCTGCCTTCGACCCGGACATCCAAGACGCGGTCCGCGACACCCTCCGTGACTGGTCTGCCTCGGTGGATGTGGAGCCATTCGAACCTGTGCCCGCCCACGTGTGGGAGCGAATCACCACGGTGCTCGATGCTGAGGATCCAACCTTGGCTCAGACTGAGGGGTACGTCAGCGACGTCGGCAGCGTCGGGCGTCGGCGCCTGCCGAGGAGCCGCTGGACGACACCCCTCATCGCAGCGAGTGTCGTTGCCCTCGGTGTCGCCGTGGGTGCGAGTGTGTGGGGACCGTTCGGCGAGCCTCCCGGAAGCGGGGTCACCGCAACCGTCGCGAGTCAGACGATCGACGAGCCAGCCGTCGCGGAAGAAGACCCAACTGCGTCGGACGTGTCAGCGGAAGCGCCCGAGCTAGCCGAGTCGCTCGAGTCCGCCGAATCGGAGAGCCTGGCCCGAGCGGATTCGGTATCGGTACCGACCCCGCAGGTAGTCCAGGCCGGCTTTATTCCTCCCGCCAAGAAGGTCATGGATCTCGGTGAAGACATTTCGTCCACGCAGATCGCCGACACGGTGGACGAGATTCTGACCGGTGTCGGGATCACCGAACCGGCGGACGTGCTCGAGATGCCGGAAGAGACGTGGGATGCAGCAACGGAAGGCATGACGTCGGATCCAAAGGTTCTTCGTGATTGTGTGACGAAGGTGACCGCCGTCGAAACGTCCCAAGCGCTGCTCGTCCTTCGGGCGTCGGTGAATGGCATTGATGCCGGATTACTCGTCGTTCCCGAGTTCATGGTCGACATGAACAAGATGTCGTCCATGGATGCAGATCAGATGCGCGGCATGGGTCCCGATATGGGTGTCACCACCATCTATGTCGTCGAGCCGACGTGCGGTATGCGCGAGCCCAACCACAACCCGACGCTGTTCAAGGCTTCCTTCATCTTGGCGCCGTAGACAGCCACGGTGGTTTCACAATCCAGGTCGTGAGGCAGCGGTTGTCCATCACGCCCGCCGGGGGTATACCCCCCACGGTATTTTGCTCACGGTATTCTTGAACCGTCACTGAGTAATCACGTCATGGAGTCAACCGCTTTGGGCGATGTTCGAAATCTCATCATTATCGGATCCGGTCCTGCCGGCTATACCGCCGCGGTGTACGCCGCCCGGGCCCAATTGAATCCGTTGGTCTTCGAAGGATCGGTCACCGCCGGCGGTGCATTGATGAACACCACGGATGTTGAGAACTATCCCGGGTTTGCAGACGGGATCATGGGTCCGCAGTTAATGGAGGAAATGCGCAAGCAGGCCGAACGTTTCGGTGCTGAACTCGTCACCGACGATGTCACCTCGGTAGATCTGAACGGGGACATCAAGACAGTGACCGACGGTTCGGGGAACACCCACTCCGCCCACACAGTGGTCCTCGCGATGGGTTCGGGGTACCGGGAGCTTGGTCTGGAGAACGAGAAGCGTCTGTCGGGGCACGGGGTTTCCTGGTGCGCGACTTGCGACGGCTTCTTCTTCCGGCAACAGGAGATTGCTGTCGTCGGGGGTGGAGACACGGCCGCGGAGGAAGCAACCTTTCTCACTCGCTTCGCGGACAAGGTCTACCTCATCCACCGGCGCGATGAGTTGCGTGCCAGCAAGGTGATGGCCGAGCGTGTCCTGACCAACGAGAAGATCGAGCCTGTGTGGAATTCCCAGGTGGTGGATGTGCTCGGTGATGACAAGGTCAACGGCATTGTGATTGAAAACACCATCACCGGTGACACCCGGGAACTCCCGGTCACCGGTTTGTTCATCGCCATTGGCCACGATCCCCGCTCCGAGTTGATCGCTGGTCAGATCGACCTGGACGACGAGGGTTACGTCCTCGTCGATGCGCCGAGCACCCGCACCAACCTGCCCGGGGTTTTCGCCTGCGGCGACCTGGTGGACCACACCTACCGTCAAGCGATCACGGCGGCGGGCACGGGCTGCTCGGCGGCCCTAGACGCCGAGCGGTTCCTGGCGGACCAATAGATCTGCCGCCGAGCGGTTCCTGGCAGTAGGTGGGAAGCGGTCCGGCGTAGGCTGACCCCACCAACGGATGACCGAGGTGCTGAATCACCACTCGATCCACCCAAACACACAAGGAGGAGCCATGGGAGCACCCAAGATCGTCAGCGATGCATCGTTCTCCGACGATGTCCTGATGAACGAGAAGCCCGTCGTCGTCGACTTTTGGGCGGAATGGTGCGGCCCATGCAAGATGGTCGCCCCCATTTTGGAAGAGATCGCGTCCGAGAATGACAGCATCGTCATCGCGAAATTGAACGTGGACGAAAACCCGCAGACGGCTGCTGACTACGGCATCACATCGATTCCGACGATGAACGTCTACTCCGGTGGTCAGGTCGTGAAGACCATCATCGGTGCGAAGCCGAAGGCTGCACTGCTCGCGGACCTCGCCGAGTACTTGTAGGACCGTGCTCCGCCTTGGTTCGTCCGGGGCGGCCGTCGCGGAGGTGCGCGCACGGCTCGCGCACCTCGGACTGTGTGATGACATCGCCCCTGGTTCGGATCTCACCGACACCCCGTTCGACGAAGCACTCGACCGCGCGGTGCGGACGTTCCAGCAAGAGCGTGGCATAACCGTCGACGGCATCGTCGGGCCCGACACCTTTCGCCGACTTGACGAGGCGCGCTGGCAACTCGGAGATCGGGTGCTCTCCTACGTGCCGGGTCACATGATGGTCGGCGATGACGTCGCCCAATTGCAGAGACGATTGGTGGAACTCGGGTTTAACTCCGGGCGGGCTGACGGCATCTTCGGACCGGATACAGACTCGGCGCTGCGGGAATTTCAAGCCGGGGTAGGTGCGTCGCCTGACGGGACCTGCGGGCCAGAAACTTTTCGAGCATTCGATCGGCTTATCAGGACGGTAGTCGGAGGCGATGCCGCGGAGTTGCGTGAGCACGTGCACCTCACTCACTTGCAAACCGGTGTCGCGGACAAGGTGATTGTTGTCGATCCTGGCAGCCTGGTCGATGCGGATGTGTGTCACGCCATCGCGACGCGAGTCGAGGGTCGGTTGGCCGCACTCGGCACTCAGGTTTTGCTCACCCGACCTGCACGATCACCCGGTACCGCACTCACCGAGACCGAACGCGCGGAATTCGCGAACTCCGTCGATGCAGACCTGATGGTGTCGATTCACGTCGATCGCTCCGCGAGCGCATTACCCAACGGCATCGCAACGTTCTATTTCGGGCATCCGCGGGGCGGGTTGTACTCGCACGCGGGTCGACTCCTCGCCGAGCACGTGCAAACCGAGCTCACCACGAGGACAGATCGTCTGGACTGCCACGTTCACCCCCGCACATGGGATCTGCTGCGCTTAACGCGAATGCCGGCCGTCCGCGTCGAGGTGGGCTACGTCTCGAATCCCTTGGATGCCAAACACCTGGGCAGCGAGGCATTCCATGACGCCGTCGCCGAGGGGATCGCCGCGGCCGTCACTGACGCGTGTGCTCCGATGGTGGTCGCTTAACTCTGCTGGCAACCGGCTGGCTCGGCGTACCGCGTGGCTGCCCGGTTTGGTGCTGCCCGGTTTGGTGTTGCCCAGTTCAGCCGCGACGTCTCAACAGATGGTTGGGCACCACCAGTCGCACGAGGAAGCCGGCCACCACTCCGACGATCACCAGTCCGACGACTATGAGAAGTTTGCCCATCGGTGACCTCGGGAGTAGTTGCGGGAGCGAGACGCGCCACTCGGCGACGCGTGCTCTATCGTAGGCGAACGCGTCGGCCCCCTACGCGTCGTCATGTGTCTTCACGCATGTGGACGCGCCTCCCCTAACCCCCACCGCCGGCCAGGACAGGAGCCTCATTGTGAATGAGCGCCCCTCGTCCGGCTCCCGTCTCGATCCGTGGGTCGACTCCTACGCCCAGAGAGCCAAGAACGTCTCCGGATCTGCGATTCGCGCCCTCTTCTCGGTGGCGAGTCGGCCGGAAGTCGTCTCCCTGGCCGGGGGGATGCCCTACGTGCAGGCCCTGTCGATGGATCACATGGCGGACGTGGCCGCGCGCGTCGTGCGCGAACAGGGCGCGAGGGCGCTGCAATACGGATCGGGCCAGGGCGATATCCACCTGCGCGAGCAGATCCTGGACATCACGGCCGAGGTAGGGGTTCGAGCCCACCCGGACGACATCATCGTCACGACCGGCTCGCAAATGGCACTCGATCTGGTGACGCGAACGTTCTGCGATCCCGGCGATGTCGTTTTCGTCGAGTCCCCGTCCTATGTCGGAGCCCTCGGGGTTTTCCGCTCGTACGAGTGCGACATCGTGCACGTGGCGATGGACGACGACGGCCTCGTACCCAACGCCCTTCGCGAAACCATCGAATCCGTCCGAGCGCAGGGCAAGCGCATCAAGCTCCTCTACACGATCCCGTCTTTCCATAATCCGGCCGGCGTCACCCAGCCAGCCGAACGTCGCCGGGAGATTCTCGAGATCGCGCAGTCGGCGGGAATCGCCGTTCTCGAGGATGACCCGTACGGCCTTCTGGGGTTCGAGGGCGAACCACCGCGTGCCTTGCGGGCGGACAATGATCAAGGCGTTATTTACCTCGGCTCGTTCTCCAAGACGATCGCCTCCGGGTTGCGCGTCGGTTGGGCGATTGCCCCGCACGGTGTTCGGGAGAAGTTGGTTCTCGCAGCGGAAGCGGCGACGCTGTGCCCGTCCAACTACTCCCAATTGACGGTCTCGGAGTACCTCGCCACGCAGCCGTGGCGCGAACAGATCAAGTCTTTCCGTGAGGTGTATCGCGAGCGCCGCGACGCACTGTTGGATTCACTGCAAGCGATGATGCCGGAGGGCACCCGGTGGACCATTCCCGCCGGCGGCTTCTACTCCTGGGTGACGTTGCCCGACGGTTTGGACGCCACCGCGATGCTTCCCCGCGCTGTCGCAGAATTGGTTGCCTACGTCCCGGGCACCGGCTTCTACGTCGACGGACAAGGTGTCTCCAACATGCGGTTGTCATACTGCTACCCCGAACCCGATCGCATTCGCGAGGGCGTGCGTCGGTTGTCGTTGGTCGTCGAATCCGAGTTGGAGATCGCCCGCACCTTCGGTACCGCCTCCGCCCCCTCTCCTGGATCCTCGATCCCACCGGGTGAGTCGTCCACGCCCGGACCGGATGTCGCATGACGTCCCGACATGTTCTCGTCCTCTCAGGCGGGCTATCACCCGAGCGGGATGTCTCTCTTCGCTCCGGCCGTCGCGTCGCCGACGCGCTGAGAGACGTTCGACCGGATTGGCACGTCGCCGAGGCCGACGTCGATGCCGCACTGCTGCCCTACCTGCAACAGAACCGTCCAGACTGCATCGTGCCCCTGCTGCACGGCGCCGCCGGTGAGGACGGTGCGCTGCGAGACCTTCTCGAAACCCTCGACATCGATTACGTGGGCTCCGACGCGTCGGGGAGTCGTTTGGCATTCGACAAACCAGTCGCCTCCACGCTGGTCTCCGGGACCGGGGTTGCCGTCCCGGAATTCGTCGTCATGCCGCAATCGACATTCCGAGAGTTGGGCGCACCCGCGGTCATGGCAGCTATCGGAGACCGCATCGGTTTTCCCCTCGTCGTTAAGCCCACGCGTGGTGGTAGTGCACTCGGCGTCTCGATCGTGCGTCACAGTGAGGACCTTCCCCACGCCATGGTGTCAGCGTTCGCCTACGGGGAAACGGTCATGATTCAACGCTTTATCTCCGGGACCGAGGTCGCCGTCAGCGTCATCGACGGCCCAGACGGTGTCCACGCCCTCCCCGCGGTCGAGATCGTCCCGGAATCGGGCATGTATGACTATCACGCCCGCTACACCGCCGGCACCACGGAGTTTTTCTGTCCCGCCCGCTTGAGTGAGGAGATGGCGGCGACTGTGAACGAGGTCGGCCTCACCGTGCATTCGGTCCTTGGATTGAGTGACCTTTCGCGAAGCGATGTCCTCGTTGATGACGACGGCGTTGTGTGGTTCCTCGAAGTCAATGTGGCTCCCGGCATGACGGAAACATCCTTGATGCCGCAGGCCATCTCGGCGGCCGAACTCTCCGTCGGCGACGTGCTCGCCGGCATCATCGAGTCCGACTAGATCACTCGGACGATCGTTTATGACGTCAGTGACGTCGACGACGGCAACGACGTTAATGACGTCAGTAGCCTCAATCGATGATGTCGACGATGCGGCGAAGATCCTCCGCGTCGGCGCATTCGATCACCAGCGCGCCTTTGGAGTTCTTGCGCCCCAGACCGGAAACCGACACCCGAGTGTCCAACTGATCGGCGACGCGGGACGTCAGCTCTGAGACGAGGTCTTCGAGCTCATCGCTGCGCTTGGAGCGCTCCCGACGTTGGCGTTTCTTGTCCTCTTTCGATGGGTCGCCCACCAGCACGAGTTCTTCCACCGACCGGACACTCAAACCCTCGGAGACGATCCGTTGGGCCATCGCCTCCATCTGCTCGGGAGAATCCAACGACAGCAGCGCCCGAGCATGACCCGCGCTGATCACACCGGCCGCAACCTTCGTTTGAACCGACGTTGGCAACTTCAACAGCCGCAACGTGTTGGTCACCTGTGGGCGTGAGCGGCCAATGCGAGTCGCCAGTTCTTCCTGAGTACACCCGAAATCAGCAAGCATTTGTGAGTAGGCAGCCGCTTCCTCGAGTGGATTCAGATCGGCTCGATGCAGGTTCTCCAGCAACGCCTCGCGAAGCATCTCGGTGTCGTCTGTCGTCCTGATGATCGCGGGAATGGTGGACATTCCGGCTTCTTGGCAGGCGCGCAGTCGTCTCTCTCCGGCGATCAACTCGTAGCCGTCCGCAGTGCGACGAACGACGACCGGTTGCAAGAGGCCGATCTCGGTGATGGAGAAGGTCAGTTCGGCGAGCGACTCCTCGTCGAAAACGGTGCGGGGTTGACGTGGATTGGCCTGCAGTGCGTCGACGGGAATCTCCGCGTATACGGCACCTTGGTCCGTCGCGGATTGGTTCGTCGCAAGTGATGCCGATTGCGCGGGCGTGGATTCAACAACTTCCGTGCGTGCTTGTTTCGGTGTCGATGCTGGTGGTCGCTCGTTACCGGTGGATGACGCATCCTCGGTCGGGATGAGTGCACCGAGACCTTTGCCGAGTCCGCGCTTGGCCATGTTGTGTCCTTAGATCGAGTTGTTGGCGTCGTGATCGGCGTGCCCGATGGTGCTGTTGCCGAGTTGACCGTCGATAGCGTCGAGTTGTTCTGCGACTTCGCGGTACGCAAGTGAACCAGGGCTGTTCGCGTCGTAGGTCAACACTGTTTGCCCGTAGGACGGAGCTTCCGAGACACGAACCGAGCGAGGAACCACCGTATCCAGAACTCGTTCTCCGAAGTGGGTTCGCACTTCGTGCACGACTTGAGATGCCAGTCGCGTGCGTCCGTCATACATAGTGAGCACGATGGCGCTTACGCGTAAGTCTGGATTCAAGTGCGAGGACACCATGTCCAGCGTTCGCAACAGTTGCGATAACCCTTCGAGTGCGTAGTACTCGCACTGGATAGGAAGCAGGACCTCGCGTGCGGCGACGAGCCCGTTGAGGGTCAGCAACCCGAGGCTGGGTGGGCAATCAATCAGGACGTAATCGCACGTTGCGCCCCGCGCGTCGAGGGTGGCGAGGTAGCCGTCGATGGCTTGCCGTAGCCGGTACTCCCGCCCGTCACCAGCGACGAGCTCGATTTCTGCCCCCGCGAGGTCGATCGTTGCCGGCGCTCCAGATAATCCGGATATATCAGGACATTCTTGAATAATAGTGTCAAAAGGGTGCTCACCTGTGAGCACGTCGTACACATTGGGTGTTCCTTCAGCATGCTCGATGCCCAGGGCCGTCGATGCATTTCCTTGCGGGTCGAGATCCACCACCAGGACGCTTTTGCCACTCAAGGCGAGCGCCGCGGCGATGTTCACCGTCGTGGTGGTCTTGCCCACCCCACCCTTTTGGTTAGCAACCGCGATGACTCGAGTCACGTGGGATCACCTATACCTGGTTGCTCAAGGGTGGTCGGATCCGGCCACCCCAGGCCGGGATTCGCGAGAGGGGGAACAGACGCCGATGTTTCACGGGAAACATCGGACGGCCAACCTAAGCCGCTTGGTCCGCTGCGGCTGGAGGAACTCACGCGCTCATTCTGCCCTAGCGAGCCTCGCCATGACGACCGTGGTCGGTGGGTCGACGACACCCTGACCCATCTGTGTCACGACAGGCTCCGTCAGGCCCAATTCCTCGAGAATCTGCCGATCGCGGGTGACCTCCTCTTGGGCCGACTCGCCCTTGATGGCTACGAGAGTGCCACCGGGGAGAAGAAGGGGCGCTGCCCAACGAGCCACATTCCCCAGAGGTGCGACCGCTCGGGCCGTCACGATGTCGAAAGACCCCGGGTGCCCACCGGCTTCCTCGGCCCGAGCCCGCACCACCTGAACCCGATCTGTGAGCTCCAGCGCGGCGATGCACTCGGTCAGGAAGGTCACTCGCCGGAGCAGCGACTCGATCAGGACGACGGACACATCGGGTCGAGCGAGGGCCCACACCAGACCAGGGAGCCCGGCGCCGGAACCAATATCGGCGATTCTGGCCCCGGTGCCGATGACCTCGAGGTCCGGCTCGGCGACGACGGCGCAGTTGATGATGTGTCGATCCCAGACCTTTTCCGCCTCGCGGGGACCTAGGAGCCCCCGCTCGATGCCCGGACCCACCAGGATGTCCGCATACTCCGTGAGTGCGGCTCGGGCTGGTTCGAGCCAAGGTGGGAGATCGGGGGGTCCTCCGGCGGATCCCGATGTTTCACGGGAAACCATCTAGGAGGTGCGGATGACGACCCTGCGGTCGGGGTCCTCCCCCTCCGACTCGCTCACCAAGCCGGCTTCCGCCACAACGTCATGAACCACCTTGCGCTCGAAGGCGTTCATAGGGGCCATGGATACCGGCGCCGCGGTCCGCTGCGCCTCGGCGACGGCAGCCTCGGCGGCCTTCTGCAGCGCCTCTTTCTGCTTAGCCCGGTGCCCAGCGATGTCCACCATGAGCCGTGACCTCTCACCGGTTTCCTGCGAGGCAGCCAAGCGCGTCAGGTCTTGCAGAGCGGCGAGCACTTCACCGTCCGGCCCCACAAGCGGGGCGAGGTCTCCCTCGTTGACTTCGATCACTGACCCCCGTGTCCGTTCGCCTTCCATATCGATATCGATATCCCCGTCGGCGTCGATGATGTCGAGTAGGCCCTCGAGGTAGTCGGCCGCGGCTTCTCCTTCGCTCTCCGGGCTCGCACTCTTGGTCTGGTCATCGCCCGCGGCAGACTCCTCCGTCACGGCGTCGGTGCTTTCTTCCTCTGAACCCACGTTCTGCTCCTCACAGTGCTCGGCCTCCGCGGAGGGTGGCCGAGGCTACTTCTTCTTCTTGCGCTTGCTGCGCGACGTCTTCTTGGGTTGTTGTCTTGCCGACGGAGTGTCGGTAACTTCCGACTCCTCCTCGGTCGCGTCCGCCTCCGACCCACCACTCTTGCGGGTGGCCTTTTTCGCCGCCTTCTCTTTCTTACGAGCTTCCTTGGCCTCGAATGCGGGTGTGCCTGGCTGGGGGTTGTTCCTGATCACATAGAACTGTTGGCCCATCGACCACAAGTTGGTGGTGAACCAGTAGATCAAGACACCGATCGGGAAGTTCACACCACCGATCGCGAACACCAACGGGAAGACGTATAGCAAGATCTTCTGTTGCCGAACCATCGGGTTGTCTGGCGCGGTGTTCTTCACGATGAGTTGACGTTGCGTGAGGAACGTCGTGGAACTCATCGCGACGATCAAGATCGCCGCAAGGATGCGCACGGTGAGCGCACTGGTTCCTGTCTCGGCCTCGACTTCATTCGCCAGC
This sequence comes from Micrococcales bacterium, assembly GCA_002694095.1. Taxonomy (GTDB): domain Bacteria; phylum Actinomycetota; class Actinomycetes; order S36-B12; family S36-B12; genus S36-B12. Next base: position 12,094 of record NZLD01000091.1, read on the forward strand.
CAGAACGTCGCCCACAACGGAACGTCGAAAATGGTCGCGTCGTGCGCGATGCTCACCAAGTCTTGGTACTGCGTCCAACCGAAAACGCCGATCGGTTGTTCCTGCGCGATGCCGTACTGCAAAACGCGGAACAAGCCGAAGAAAATGGGGGCTTGCAGCAGGATCGGTAGACACGACGCCAGTGGGTTCGTGCCCGTCTCCCGGTAGAGCTTCATCATTTCTTGCGACTGCCGCTCGCGATCTCCCGCGTACTTCTTCTGAATTTCCTTCATCTGCGGCTGAATGATCTGCAGGCCTCGCTGGGCCTTGATCTGCTTGACGAACAACGGAATCAGGATGATCCGCATCAAGATCACCAGTCCGACGATCGACGCAGCCCACGTCCACCCGCTGTACGGGTCCATGAACAAACTGAAGAATGAGTAGAACTGAACGAGAACCCAACTGACGGGGACGTCGAGAATCTCCAAGATCGCCATCGGTTACGTCGTACTCCGTTCAGGCATCGTCAACTGCGTACTCGTGTCGGGTCCGGTTCGTGTTGAACCGTCCGGGTGGATGTTGGGTAGCCACCGGTCCTTATCGGGAACCGGGTCCACTCCCCCCTTACTCCACGGGTTGCACCGTAGTAGACGCCACGCGGTGAGCACCAAGCCCTTGGCGGATCCATGCACGCTGATCGCCTCGAAACCGTACGCCGAACAACTGGGGTGGTACCGACAACTAGCGGGCAATAGGGGAGAGATCAGCCGTTGGTAGCCCACAATGAGAACGAGAAAGATTCCACGCACGACCCACCCGATGCTGTGATCCCACACCCACAACACCGACCGGCTCACAGCTCGAGCCGACGACAGCCACCCCTGCTCTGAATCCATACGCGAATTCATACGCATTTCCTGATCGGCCACGTCATCTGCTCGCACCCCGCAGCGCCAACTCGATCCCCGCCTGGACATCCGTTCCCGGCGAAGGCGCCTCTCCCGAGCGCCGCGCTCCTGCAGCCGGCAGCGCCCGAATCACCCACCGTGACCCCGAAGGGACATCCACTAATTTACCGAGGATCCCGTGTCGGATTTGGCGGGCCACCCGGTGGCGCACCACCGATCCTCCCACCGACTTACTGACGGTGACCCCGAAACGGGCTGGGTCGTCACCACCGTCGAAGGTGCTGTGCACGACCACCGTCGGGGTCACAGACCGTTGGCCGGACCTGATCGTCCGCCGGAAATCCTCAGAATTCGTGAGCCGGTGGGCTTTGGGCAACATGGCGCGACAGCTCCTACGTGGTCGAGCGCCTGCGGAGCCAACCGCCTAGGCAGTCAGGCGGGAGCGGCCCTTGGAACGGCGGTTGGCGATGATGGATCGCCCCGCGCGGGTCCGCATCCGGGCACGGAACCCGTGCTTGCGTGCCCGACGACGATTGTTGGGCTGGAAAGTGCGCTTCATGGTTCGTGCTCCCAGAAAGTGATGAAACGAGCGGCTTAGGTTACGACCTGCTCCTCAGGGCGGTCAAACCGGGGTAGACGACCCGACATCCACTGGCACCTGGCCCAGCGAATTTCCCCATTGATCTTGTGCCCATGACCGAAGCGCATTAGTGTTTCGGTTCCACATCCACACCTGTGGATAACTATGTGGACAAGTTGCTGATAGTTGGGGAGAGTGGGCGCTGTGGCAGAGGAAAACGACCTCACCCCCTACTGGGACACCGCCCTGGCCAGCCTTACCGAGGAAGAGTTGCCCGCCCAGCAGCGTGCCTTCGTCACCCTTACCCAGCCCCTCGGACTCGTGGGTGACACCGCCCTGGTTGCCGCCCCTAATGACTTCACCAAGGACGTCCTCGAGACCCGCCTCCGGCCCATCGTCGTTCGGGCCCTCACCGACACCATCGGGCAAGATATCCGGCTCGCCGTCACCGTCGACCCGTCCTTGACTCCGCCCGTCGACGATGACGTGACCGATCAGATGGCGGACGCCACCTACGCCGACGATGCTCCTAGCGTCGTGGCCGAGAACAACGAAGCCCAGCCCGTGCGCGACGAAGCAGCGACGCGTCCGGGAACGGGGTCTCCCGACACTCGATCGGGAGACGGCCGGCTCAACGACAAGTACATCTTCGACACGTTCGTCATCGGCTCCAGTAACCGATTCGCACACGCAGCGGCCGTCGCGGTCGCCGAACAGCCTGCTCGTGCTTACAACCCTCTGTTCATCTACGGCGGCTCCGGGTTGGGCAAGACTCACCTCCTGCACGCCATCGGCCACTACACCCGCACGCTCTACAAAGGAACGCACGTCCGTTACGTGAGCTCCGAAGAATTCACCAACGAATTCATCAACTCCATCCGCGACGACAAGGCCTCAGCTTTCCAACGGCGCTACCGAGAAACCGACGTTCTGCTCGTCGATGACATTCAGTTCCTCAGCGGGAAAGTCCAGACGCAGGAGGAGTTTTTTCATACTTTCAACACACTGCACAACGCCAACAAGCAGATCGTCATCACCTCCGACTTGCCGCCCAAGCAGTTGCAGGAGTTCGAGGACCGTATGCGCTCGCGGTTCGAGTGGGGGTTGATCACCGACATCCAGCCACCAGACCTCGAGACCCGTATCGCGATCTTGAGAAAGAAGACGAAGCAAGAGCGTCTCGTCGCACCGCCCGAAGTGTTGGAATACATCGCGTCGAAGATCACCACCAACATCCGAGAGCTCGAGGGCGCGCTCATCCGCGTGACGGCGTTCGCTTCGTTGAACCGCCAGCCAGTCGATCTGACAATCACCGAAGTTGTCCTTAAAGA
>NZLD01000092.1 GCA_002694095.1 Micrococcales bacterium
AGGATGGCCGGGTTCGGCCCGGCATCACCGCGCGGTGCAGTACAGGCGACGATATGCTCGACACCGGCCACCCGCGCCGTGGCGATCGACATGATGGCCGAGGCCACATGCGCATAGCGCCCGCCCGGAACATAGCAGCCTGCCGTTTCGATCGGGATCAGCTTCTGGCCGGCCCAAAGACCTGGCGACAACTCGGTCTCGAATTCGGTGATTGACTTTTTTTGCGCTTCGGCAAAGGTGGTCACCCGGTCATGGGCAAAACGGATATCGTCCTTTAGCTGCTGGGAAATCTCGTCACCGGCAGCCGCTATTGTATCGGCCGGCACAACGATATCGCTGTGATATCCATCGAGGTCGCGGCCATAAGCGATGGCGGCGTCCTCGCCTCCTGCCTCGATCTTCGCAAGCATCGCCTGGACAATCTCGCGGGTCTCGTCGGTTCCGGTCTGAGGGGTCTTGTCAGCGCGTTTCAGATAGGTCACGGCCATGTCGGATTTATTCTCCGTAAATCAAAGTTGGAAGCCACAGGGCAATTTGCGGGAAGACGAAGATCAGGACCAGGCCGATTACCTGAATGACCATGAACTGCATCATGCCGAGATAGATATCCTTCAGATCCCATTCGGGCACCACCCCTTTCAGGAAATAGGCGGATAGCGCCACCGGCGGGCTGAGCCATGCCGTCTGCAGGTTGACCGCGACAAGGATGCCGAACCAGACAAGGTTGACGTCGAGCTTGATCAGGACCGGGATCAGGATCGGCACGATGATCAGCACGATCGGCACCCACTCCAGCGGCCAGCCGAGCAGGAAGATCAGCGCCATGATGATCAGCAGGACCCAGGTGACCGAAATATCCCACGACAGCAGGAATTCGGTCAGCAGCATCGGCGTTCCAAGGCGCGAGAACACGGCGCCGAAGAAGTTGGACGCGGCGACGAGGAACAGGATCAGGACGGTGATCTCGAGGGTCTTGATCAGCGCGTCATAGAACATCTTCGCCGACAGCTTGCGATAGGCAATGGTCAGCAGCAGCGCGCCGAACGCCCCGCAACCGGCACCCTCGGTCGGGGTGGCCCAGCCGAACAGGATCGAGCCTAGCGCGAAGGCGACCAGCGCCGAGGGCGGAACCAGCCCCATGAAAAATTCGTACCAGAGGTCGGAGAAAAAGAATCCCGACGGCTTGTTGTCACGAACCCAGCGCGATCCGAAGAACATGACCGCCATCCAGGCCAGCGGAATGACCAGCGACGAGAACGGAAGATACCCGGCAAGCGATCCGGAGAACGCCATCACGATCAATGTGAAGAAGGTCACGATCGAACCGATCACCAGAATGGCCTCGAGCCAGTAATGGTCCGAGGTCAAGGGCTGGTCTTCCTCGCGCAGGGTCGGGCCGAGCGACGGGTTCAGCCAGCACCGGATCAGTGCGTAGGCGGCATACATGCCGGCGAGCATGATGCCGGGAATAATCGCCGCAGCGAACAGGTCGGTCACCGGAATCTGCAGCACCGGCCCCATCACGACAAGCATGATCGAGGGCGGTATCAGGATGCCGAGCGTGCCGCCGGCGGTGATTGTTCCGGCTGCCAGCCTTACGTCGTAGCCGGACCGGTTCATCGTTTTCGCCGCCATGATGCCGAGGATCGTCACCGAGGCGCCGACGATGCCGGTGGCCGCGGCGAAGATGGTCGATACGAACAGCACCGCGAGGTAAAGCGCGCCGCGGGTGCGCGAGAGCATCAGCTGCACCGAAGTGAACAGGCGTTCCATCAGGCCGGCCTGCTCCATCATGATCCCCATGAATACGAACAGCGGCACCGCGGCCAGCGTCTGCTCGAGCATCACATTGTTGAATTGCAGGGTTTGCAGGTAGAACACCATCTTGCCGCCGAAGCCCCACGCCCCGAAGGCGAAGGACAGGAAAATCAGCGTGAAGGAAATCGGGAAGCCGATGAAAATCGAGAACAGCATCACCGCGATCATGATGACGCCGATCATCGGTGGCGACACGCCGCCGGCGCCCTTGAGGCCGCCGTCGAACGACTCGCCGAAGATCATTTCAAAGTTGAAAAACCCCGGGAACAGGCTGTTGCAGAAGATCATCCCGAGCACGACCACATAGACGGGAAGCAGGCGAAGCACCCATTTCTGGATGGATCCGGCACCAAGCTGGTGATAGGCGCGCAGGAATTCCGCCACGCCCTGAAGCAGCAGAAGCAGGGCACCGACAGGCATCGCCGTTCGGGCCGGCGCGAGCGGCGCCATCAGCGCCGTATCCATGGATCGTTCCCACGTCACCCATGCCTTGATGGTGTATTCCGTCGAGACCCAGAAGAAGAACAGCATCGCCGGGAAATAGAAGAGAAGGTAGAGCGCACCATCAACCAGCGCCTGGGTCCGGGGCGACCAGTTGCGGAACAGGAAATCGGCGCGGATATGGACCCCGCGCATCAGCGCATAACCGGCGCCCAGCATGAACATCGCGCCGGAGAACATCCGGCTTGTGTCGTAGGCCCAGTCGGTCGGCGCGATAAAGACCTTCCGCGCGACGACCTCGTAGATCATCGCGAAGATAACCGGAACAAGCATCAGGCAGGTCAGCTTGCCGACCCAGTTGTTCAGAATGTCGATATTGCCGACGATCAGACGCATCAGGGGATGCATGTCCGCGGGCGTGTCGCCGACATTGCCGCTGCGACGTTCGGCGATCAGCTCGTCTGCAATCTCGAGCTTTTCGATCTCTGGTTCCTGTGCCATGGGATGCCCCCGCCGCGCTGCCGGTTCTGGATGGTTGTAAAAGTGACCAAAAAGGACGTGAACCGCAGCAAGCCGCGGTTCACGCCATGATAATTTACTTCAGGCTGTTGGCATATGCCATGCCAAGCTGAGCGTTCGAGCTCTGTGCACCCGACCAGAACGGAACCGCGATACGTGCGAAATCCTTCTGCGACTGCCAAACCTCGGCAAAGAACTCGTTTTCTGCGGAGTTCTTCTCGAGCAGCGCGTTCGCGGCATTCATGTATGCCGGGAAGTAGTCTGCCGGAGTGTCCTGAAGGATCACGCCATGCTTGGTGGTCAGCTCGTGGAGCGCCTGGCCGTTGTCATAGATACGCGCGGACATGCCCTTGATGAGAGATGCGTTCGCGGCAACCTCGAAGGCCTTCTTCTGATGGTCCGTCAGCGAGTTGTAGACGTCCTTGTTCAGATACATGTCGGCGTTAACCACGACCTGGTGCAGGCCCTGAAGATAGTAGTGCTTCAGTACCTTGTGGAAGCCGAAATCCATGTCAGGCTTCGGGCAGCACCATTCGGCCGCGTCGATCGTGCCCTTTTCCAGAGCCGGCAGGATGTCGCCGCCACCCATGGCAACCGATGCGACACCGATGTCCTTGTAGGTCTGGCCCGGCAGGCCCGGAGGCGTGCGGAAGCGGTACTTGCGGAAGTCTTCCATCGAGTTGATCGGCTCTTTGAACCAGCCAAGGGCCTCGGGGCCGACCGGCTGCAGCATGAAGCCCTTTACATTCATGCCCATCTCGTCCCAGAGACGGTCATAAAGCTCCTTGCCACCACCGAAGTGGAACCAGGAAACAAACGCGATGTTGTCGATACCGACACCGGCACCGGCAACAGGCGAGCCGAACAGCATGGCTGCCGGATGCTTGCCCGACCAGTAGTGGGTCCAGGCGAAACCGCCGTCAACAAGGCCCGCGTCAACAGCGTCGAGGGTCTCCTTGACGCCGACAACAGCGCCGGCCGGCAGGACTTCAAAGGTAACCTCGCCGCCGGTCAGGGCAGTAACGTCGTCCATGAAATCGCGAAGCATCTTCACTTCGGTGGTCTGCACGCCGATGACGGCCTGGACCTTGATGTGAACTTCCTTGGCCTGGGCCACGATCGGAGTCGCCATCATGGCGAGACCGACGCCGGCCGCGGCAAAGGCCGAGGTCAGTTTGGTGAGTTTTGACATGGATTCCTCCCTTGTCATTATGGTGCCTTCATTGATGTGATCTGACCCGGAAGCCACTGAAGGCCCCCCGGCATCCGGTTGAATGCCAGATCCCTGTTCCCGAAGGACCGCACCGGTGAATCCGGGCTTTTCGACCTTTCCGGGAATTCCTGTACCCCTGCGAAACAGGGATGAAACCAGCCTGATCATGCCGCGTCCTCCATGATGAGGTCGGACGCTTTCTCGCCGATCATGATGCTTGGCGCATTGGTGTTGCCCGAAGTGATGACGGGCATGATCGAGGCGTCTGCGACCCGCAAACCCTCGATGCCATGGACGCGGAGCCTTGAATCCACCACCGCCATCCTGTCCGGTCCCATCTTGCAGGTGCCGGTGGGGTGATAGATCGTCGTCGCGGTGTTGCGGACCCATTCGAGGATGGCTTCATCATCCATGTCATCCACTGCCTGGCCAGGCGCATATTCCTCGATGATCATGCTGCTGACCGGTTCCGCCCGGCATACGGCACGGGCGATCCGGACACCGGCGACGATCGTGTCGCAATCGGTCTTCGTCGCCAGATAGTTCGGATGGATCGCCACATAATCGTCCGGCGATGATGATTTCAGTTCGATATGGCCGGTGCTTTCCGGGCGGAGCTGCAGCACCGAAGCGGTGAAGGCCGAGAAGGGATGCGTGCCCTCTCCGGGCTTGTCGGCGCTGAAAGGCTGGAGATGGAACTGGATATCCGGCGTCTCGAGTTCCGGCCGGGTCTTCAGGAACGCCGTGCCAAGGCTCGCCGCCATGGCCATCGGCCCGGAACGTTTCAGCGCATATTCCAGCGCGATGCCGACATATTGCAGCGGGTGCCGTGTCTCGCTGTTGATGGTGCTCGTCATCGTCTTGTAGACCGGGCGCGCCTGCAGATGGTCCTGCAGGTTCTTGCCGACGCCGGCCAGGTCGTGAATAACCTCGATACCTTGAGCTGAAAGTTCCGCGCCGGCGCCAATCCCGGACAGCATTAGGATGTGCGGCGAGCCGAGCGAGCCTGCGGACAACACCACTTCGCGCCTTGCCCGCGCCTCGATCTCTTCATTGCCGCGCCGCACGCGTATGCCGGCTGCGCGACGCCCTTCCATAACCAGTCCGAGGGTTTTCGCGCCGGTGAATATCTGCAGGTTCGACCTGCCTCTCGCCGGCTTCAGGAACGCGGTTGCGCTGCTGCAGCGCCAGCCGTTCCGCATGGTCATCTGGAAATGGCCGAC
>NZLD01000093.1 GCA_002694095.1 Micrococcales bacterium
ACTCGTCGATTCGGCAGAGATGAGCGAACGCCGTGCGTCGTTCGAACCGTTACCTCCGCGCTATGACCGAGGCGTGCTCGCGAAGTACGCCAAGTTGGTTGCCAGCGCATCGAACGGTGCGGTGACCGGATAGTCCCTGCACGGTCAGGAAAGTCGACGTCCATCCACCGCACAACAACAGAAGGAATCGGAATGAAGCTGGCGAGAATCGGTGAGCGCGGTCGCGAAGTACCGGCGGTCCTTGGTCGGGACGGGGTTCATCGAGACGTGTCGAGTGTGGTGTCTGACTTCACGCCCGAATTCTTCGCCGGTGACGGCATCGAGCGCTTGCGATCGAGTGATCTATCCGCGCTGCCGTCGGTGGAAGGCCGGATCGGCGCGCCGATCGCAAAGCCGAGCCTGATTTTGTGTGTCGGCCTGAACTACGTCGACCACGCCAACGAGTCGAGCATGAAGGTCCCCGAGGAACCGATTCTGTTTACCAAGGCACCCAACTGCCTGGTCGGGCCGTATGACGATGTTCTGACTCCCCGCGGAGCCACCACGGTCGACTACGAAGTAGAACTAGTGGTGGTGATCGGACGCCAGTGTCGATACCTCGAATCGCCCGAGCAGGCAATGGACCACCTCGCTGGTTTCACTATCGCGAACGACGTGTCCGAGCGAACGTTCCAGCTCGAGCGCGGCGGCGGTCAGTGGATCAAGGGCAAGTCCTGCGAGACCTTCAACCCGTGCGGCCCGTATCTGGCGACCACCGATGAGGTTGATCTCGATGGCGGACTCGACCTATGGCTCGACGTAAACGGGGAACGGCGCCAGACGGGATCGACTCACGACATGATCTTCGACATCGCGACGGTCATCCATCACGTCAGTCAGTTCATGGTGCTCGAGCCAGGCGATTTGGTGAACACGGGAACACCACCCGGGGTCGCGATGGGAATGGCCGAACCGGGCTATCTGTCTCCCGGAGACGTGATGACGCTGGGAATCACCGGTCTTGGTGAACAGCGTCAGGAAGTTGCGTCAGCGTAGGAGTCCCAGTCACCACCGGAGAGGATCCCACCCTCAACGACGATGGATTGACCGGTGATGTAGCTCGAGGCGGGGGTTGCCAGGAAGACGACCGCACCGACCAATTCATCTGCCTGGGCCAGCCGCCCTATCGGCGTAGTGTCGGCGAACCAACGGGCACGGTGCTCCTCTCCCCAGAGCGGTTTGGTGAACTCGGTTTGCACTACGGCCGGCTCGATGCAGTTCACGCGAATTCCGTCGGCTACCCACTCGCGAGCAAAGCTGCGCGTCATGCCCGACACGGCGGCCTTGGTCGCGGCATAGACCGAGATGGTGTTGAAGCTGTAGCGCGCGCTCAGCGAGGAAAGATTGACGATCGCTCCGTGCGGGGATGCGGCGAGATGCGGGTGTGCGGCTTGGCTCAGCAGGTAGACCGCCCGCATATTGACCGCGGTAATCGCATCGAAGTCGTCGACCGTCACCTCCACGATGGGCTTGCGGCGATTGATCCCAGCCCCGTTGACGAGAACGTCGAGGCCTCCCATGGCGGCGGCGGCCGCCTCGATGAGCCCCGCGCATTGGTCCGGCTCGGAAATGTCCGCGGCGAACGTTAACGCCGAGCCGCCACCGTCGTTGATCTCGGCGGCCAAGGCAGCGACCTTGGTTTCAGAGATGTCGTGCAACGCCACGGTGGCTCCGAGATCGGCGAAGGCCCGTGCGAGCACCGTCCCGATGGCGCCACCGGCCCCGGTCAACAGGATGCGCATGCCGTCCATGCGGAAGAGGTCGGCGGTGGCAGGGAGGAAGGGTGCGGGTTTCATCACGGGCCTTTCAGTGGGTGTGTGGGAGATCGAGGATCACCATCGCGGTCGGGGGAATCGTGGTCGGTGGATTGTCGTCGATGCGAACCACGCGGGGTTTTTCGCTCCAATTGACGACGAGTGCTCGCTCCTTGGCCCCGTTGTCCACGATCAGTGCGTCTGCCTCCTCGGGTTCGGAGGATTGGGCGGTGTGTGCGCGCGTCATCCCGGCAAGGCCGGCGAAGACATCCCACACCGGGAACCGCTGACCGGGAGTGGAGGGAAAGTTCACCGGATCCGATGAACCAGCGGCACTTTCGATGATTCCCTTCCACCCCACGGCTTCGAAGTACGTGGCGTGGCCGATGGATCCAGCCTGAGCGAGGTACTTGATGCTCATTGCGGTCCAGTGCGCCGCGACGTAGGTCATCTGACGGGCGTCGACATCGCTCGGCAGGGGCGTGTTGCTCACGTCGAGATCGGGTTCGGTGGCATTCGGGTTGAACCGGGGACGCAGCGAAATGGGTGACACCGACACGGGCGTCGCTCGGGTAAGTCGGGGTGCGTTGGCGGCGACGGCGGATTGGGTCATGGCGTTTTGGATGAGCGTGCGGGTGTCGAATGCATGGACCTGCGGATTCATCGAGAAGTTGAGAACGTCAAACATCGACGGATCGGGAGGCTCGCGGTTGAGTTCGGTGAAATACAGATCCGTCCCGCCACCGAGGGCCACGTCGGAGTACCGCTCGCCGAGGGCTTCCCGTGCGCGCGAGGCCCAGTCGTCGGGAGTGACTTTGTCCTGCTCACTGAAGACGTACCAGCAGTCGATGGCGCCGATCACGTCAACGGGGAGTTCTGCGAAGGCGACTAGTTCCTCGGGTGCACGGCTGACCGAGGCGATGCGCAGCCGTGCACCGATGCGGTCGGCGATCGATGCCGCCTCGATCAGGTGCGCCGGCCCCGTGCTGTCCGGCACGGAAACAGCAACGCGCAGGTGGTCGAGCCGCAATGACGCGAGGGCTGTGATGTCGGCGTCGGTGATCGGTGGGGAGTCGGGCACCCATGACAACCCCAGGCGCGGAATATCCGTGACCTCGCCGGTTCGTCGGATCTCGACGACGTCATCGGCGATGGAAGACGCAGGCGCCGATGGTTGTGGACCGGCGTCGAAGTCGACCACGATTTCCTGATCGATGTCCTGACCGGGTACGACCTCGACGGGGAAGGGTAATGAAATCGGCGTGCAGTAGGTCTTGAAAGACGCATCGGTCCAATTGCGGTGATCTTCCATCTCGAAGACTTCGCCATCGAAGCGAACACGCGCGTGGCCTCCACCGGGGAGTTCGTGGGTGATGTATCGCATATCCACGAAGGGCTGGTGCGCGGAGATTTCTGTGGGTAGGTGCGCGTTGGTCGTTGTGCCATCCGTGTGTTCAACAACAACGGCGGAGCCTGCCGCGAGCATCGGGTGCAGGACGCACATGCCCAGTCGATTTCGCCAGAAGGGGGCCCGTGTGTGGGCGTGGAATCGATAGGAGACTGCCCGATCGGTGATTCGTGCCACCACGGTCCACTCGAGGGGTTCGGCGTCAAACGAGCCGGTGCCGTGGGCGGTGAAGTCAATCGCGTCGTCGCTCTCGGTGAGCTCGGTTCCAGTTATGGTGAAGAGTCGATTGGTCCAGTTGCGGTCCTGGAAGACCGGATAGATGCGCCGGATCGCTTCGTGGCCCTGCCAGCGAATGTCGCGCAGATCTGCCCCGTCGATGGTGACGGTGACGTCGCTGACTCGAACGGTCTGCGGTGGTGTCACAGCATGCTTCCGACCCGGTACGGCTCCCCGGTGTCGAGGGACTGGTAGGCGCCGAGGGTGAGGTCGAGAACCCGAAGGGTGTCGGCACCGCTGGTTTCCGGGGTCTGGCCGGTTTCCAGGCAGTGGATCCAGTGGTGCTGAACGTTCACCACGCTGTCTTGAATGCAGTTCCACGGCTCGGATGCCCACGAATGCTCGGGGATGACGAGCTGTTCTTCGTGGATTCCAGCGGGGGAGACCACCTGCAGGTGGTAGTCCGGACCCAGGGTGACGGTCCCATCGGTGCCTTCGATGGTCACGAACGTTTGCGGGTACGTGCTGTGATCGGAGGAGGATTCGTAACTCGTATCGACGATGCACGTGGCGCCGGGAAGGCCGAGAACGATGGTGGCTACGTCCTCGCCCTTGATCTTTTGGTTGACCCTGATGGCTTCGGTGAACAGGCGGTCGGGCTCGCCGAGGAAGAAGCGAGTGAGGTCGAACTGATGAACCGACACGTCCGCGATGATCATGCGTTCGGCATCCATGCACCATGGTTGCGCGGAGTAAACGTCGTGTGCGGTCCGAAAACTTATGCGGCCGAAGAACGGACGACCGATAACCCCGCTATCGAGCACCTCTTTGACCTTGCGCATCGGATATTGGAATCGGAAATTCTCGTGAACCATGAACGGTAGATCCGCATCGGCCATGGCGCGAACCATGGCCTTGGCATCATTCATGTCCCAGGCGAGTGGCTTTTGGCAAATGGCGGCCACTTTGTGCTGTGCGGCGAGCTCGACCATCATGCGGTGCGTCGGTGGGGTGGTGGCGATGTCGACGAAGTCGAACTCTTCCTTGGCGAATAATTCGGCGGCGTCGGTGTACGGGGTTCCGCCGAACGTTTCGGCCGCTGCGGCGGCGCTGTCGGGATTGATGTCGCAGGTGGCGACGAGTTCGACGTCGGACATCTCCGCCCACGCCTGCAGGTGGTTTTGGGCGAAGAAACCACAGCCGATCAGAGCGAAACGATAGGGATGGCTCACAACTCCACCTCACGGTCCGGGTCGATGATCCATTCACTCCACGAGCCGACGTACATGCGGGCTCCCGGCAATCCGGCGTGCTCCATGGCGAGGACGTTTTGAGCGGCCGTGACGCCAGAACCGCAGTAGAAGATGATGTCGTCTGCGTCCTGACCGTTGCGGAGGGCGTCGTAGTGGACTCGCAGATCCTCGGGGCTCTTGAAGGTGCCGTCGTCGTCGAGTGTCTCGGCTCGATCGGCGAGGCCCGCTCCCTTGATGTGTCCGCGGACGGGGTCGTAGTACTTGCCTTGCCCGTGGTAGCCCTCGGGTCCTCGAGAGTCGAAGACGCGTGTGGGCGTATCGACGCGAACGCGGTCGACCTCGTCGACCTCGGCCAGCATATGAGGACGCACCGACGCGACAAAGGTCTGCTCCGGTGCGGGGGGTGAGGTCGCCTCAGCCGTCATCGGATATCCGGAACCTTCCCAGGCCGGCAGGCCGCCATCGAGAACAGCCACCGCGTCGTGACCGATCCAACGCATCATCAGCCACACACGAGATGCCGCCATCAACCCGCGATCGGCGTCGTAGACCACCACCTGAGTGGACGGTCCGATGCCCCACGATCGAACAGTGCGCTCGAAGTCTGCGGACGCGGGAAAGGGCCGACGGCCGGTAACGCCCTCGATGATCGGACCGCTCAGGTCGGTTGCCAGGCTGGCTCGCTGAGCTCCGGGAATATGTGACTCGGCGAACGCCCGATCCCCCCAGTCTTCGTCGTCGAGATGGAAGCGGGCATCGAGGATGACCACGTCGGTTTCGGTGCGACACAGGTGATCGAGCTCGGATGCGGTGATCAACGTCTGGAATGACACGTGGACGTTCCTACCCTTTCCTCGTTGATGGCAGTGCCCCCGATGATGTCCCTTCCTAGACTACGAGCATGGCCTCTCCCGTGCGCATGAAACCCCGCAGCTTTCTGGTGACCGACGGACCCGACCGAGCGCCGAACCGGGGAATGTTGCGTGCGCTGGGGATGGACGACGACGACTTCACCAAGCCTCAGATCGGAATCGCCAACAGCTATAACCGCATCACGCCTTGCAATATGTCGTTGCGCGATGTTGCCGTGTCGGTTGCGCAAGGTGTCGAAGCCGGGGGTGGCTTCCCGATGGAGTTCGGGACGATCACGGTGTCGGACGTTATCTCGATGGGCCACGAGGGAATGCACTTCTCGCTTGTGAGCCGAGAGGTGATCGCGGACTCGGTAGAAACCGTCGTTCAGGCCGAACGTCTTGATGGCATGGTCACGCTGGCGGGATGCGATAAGTCCATTCCAGCCATGATGATGGCGGCCGGCCGACTTGATATCGCATCCGTGCTCTTGTACGCGGGCTCGCTACTTCCCGGACACGTGCGTCTGACCGACGGCACGGAAGAGACCGTCAACATCGTGACAGCGTTCGAGGCGGTCGGTGCTCGCGCTCGCGGCTTGATGAACGATGAAGACGTCGATCGAATCGAGCGAGCGGTATGTCCGAGCGCGGGAACGTGCGGCGGCATGTATACCGCCAACACGATGGCGAGTGCGGCTGAAGCGATGGGCCTGGCACTTCCTGGTTCATCTTCACCCCCCGCGGTCGATTCGCGACGGGACACCTTGGCGCGGCGCAGCGGTGAAGCGGTTATCGAGATGTTGCGACAAGACATCACCGCACGAGACATCATCACCAAGCAGTCCCTGGAGAACGCGATAGCCATCGTGATGGCCCTCGGTGGCTCGACGAATGCTGTCCTGCACCTTCCGGCGATCGCGCACGAAGTCGGGGTCGATTTGGGAATGGACGATTTCCACCGGATCGGAGCCCGCGTGCCGCACGTCGCGGATCTCAAGCCGTTCGGTGAGTACTTGATGTTTGACCTCGACAAGGTCGGGGGTGTTCCCGTTGTGCTGAAGGCCCTACTGGAAGCGGGCTTGCTGCACGGTGATTGTCTGACGGTGACCGGCCGGACGATGGCCGAGAACCTCGCGGATATTGAGATTCCCGAACCTGACGGCACCGTCGTTCGACAGATCTCGTCACCGCTCGGGTCTACCGGTGGGATCACGATCCTCGGCGGCTCGCTCGCTCCCGAAGGGGCAGTGGTGAAGAACGCCGGTGTTCCCGTGGAGGTCTTCGAGGGGGTGGCGCGTGTGTTTGATCGTGAGCAGGCAGCCATGGATGCCCTCGAGGACGGCACCATC
>NZLD01000094.1 GCA_002694095.1 Micrococcales bacterium
CCGGATTCGGCTTGCTTCTCGTGGACCGAGACCGAACGCGACTACGCCTGGCCGACGATGTCCGCCGACACGGTGCGGATCGGGTGGCGGCCGGTCTAGGTCCGTTTCTCGGGTGGCGACCGTGGCGAATCGCCGCGATCGTCGTCTTCGGACTGGCCTGCGGCACCAAGTGGTCCGGTATCTGGTTTCTCGCAGCGTTCATGGCGATGTCGCTGGTCTGGGATGCGCTGTCGCGACGGGCGATCGGGGTGGACCACCCATGGTCCGCGGCCTTCGCACGTGACCTTCCCCTCGCAGCCGCCTCAACTCTGGTCATCGGCATCGGGGTCTACCTGCTCACCTGGACGGGCTGGTTCGCAACCGGCACCGGGTGGAGCCGGACCTGGGCAGCCGGTCAAGGGGCCTCTGTCGTACCCGATCCCCTTCGATCCCTGTGGCACTACCACTCGGAGATGTGGAATTTCCACACGAACCTCGACGCCGAACACAACTACGCCAGCAGTCCGCTGTCGTGGCCGTTCATGACCCGACCGACCTCGTTCTACTACGAATCACCGGACGGGTGCGGCGCCGATAGTTGCTCATCCACCGTGCTCGCCGTCGGAAATCCGATCATTTGGTGGGCTGCCGTGCTGGCTGTTCCCTATCAGTTGTGGCGGTGGATAGCCGCGAAGGACTGGCGCTCCGGCGCCGTCATAGTCGGCATCGCTGCCGGCTGGTTGCCGTGGATGCTCTACCTCGACCGCACGATCTTCACGTTCTACACCGTCGTATACGTGCCCTTTGTGGTGATGGCGGTGACACTCACCCTCGGGGCCATCGCGCGGGGGCTGCGGAACAGGCCGCGCTGGGTTCCAGCGTTGCTGATCGGTGGTTACGTCCTCGCGGTGGTGCTGGCAGCGTGGTGGTTTTACCCGATCTGGTCGGCAGAAGTGATCACCTACGATGCCTGGCGAGCACGCATGTGGCTGCCCACCTGGATCTAGCGCCTCTCAGTACGGCAGATTTACGAGGGTGCGGGCCGCTCACTATCGACGTCAGTCTCAGACCGCGGGCCACGAATCACAGCGGCGGTCAGCGGTACGGCGATCGCCGCGATGATTCCCAGGGCGAAGGCTGGTGATGGCGCTACAACCGACTGCCCGGCCAGCGCCTGCGCGGTGAGCAATCCGACCACGATCAGGTAGCCAACGCCGATGAAGTCCACTCCAGTGACCGAAATCTTCGTCCGAAGGAAGAAGACCGCGAGCGGGATCAATTGCAAGGCGTGAAGCCCGACGAAGTGCGGGACACGTAGATCTCCCGCGACGGTCGACCATCCGAACAGCGGGATACCGGGGCCGCCATCCTCTGATCCGACGGTGTGTGCTCCGGCTACTCCTTGGAAGTCAGCAAGTTGTTCCGCCGTGGGACCCGTCATCAAAAAGGCAACACCCATACCGGCGATGGATACGACGAGGCCCCAGGTAAATGCGCGCTTCATCACCTGATCGACACCGGGACTGCGGATGAACATCACGGTAAGCACCATGGTCGCGAACCACACGACGGTGATGAACCACGCCATCGCACTCCATACCGCCGTTGCCGCTGGTGAACTGACGTTGAAGTGACTCGTCGTTTCGGCAGCCGCGGCCGAGGTGATCAAGACAAGTTCGACGGTGAGACAAACAACGATGGTGATACTGGCGATTCGCGTGGTCCGAGGGGCTTTGCTGATGCGCGGCACGAGGTACGAAAGGCTCAGCGACAACAATGCGGCGGAGATGAAGAACTTGAAGGGCTTCATCCACAGCGGTTCACCGAGGATCGTTCGATCATCAATAACGACCAGAAAAGCTGTCACAACAGCCGCGATGGCATTGACGACCGCGAAAGCGAATTGGAGCCGATCCAGGGCGAAGCGCGTCACGCGACAACATTAGAGAAAGGAAACACTGGTGGAGCTGAGGGGATTCGAACCCCTGACCTTCTCATTGCGAACGAGACGCGCTACCAACTGCGCCACAGCCCCGGAAAGCACGTAAGGCTAGCAGCAGGGTTACTCGCCGGCTGCCCGTCGGGTTTCTTCATACCCCAGGGACGGCAGCTCGGCGGTGTCCTCGCTCGACGCCACGTCGCGCGGAGTTGACCGCAACTCGTATCGGTCATCCTCTAGGTCGTCCACGGTGATGCGCGGACGGCGCATCGTGCGGGCCACTTCGACCATTGCCTCACCGGACCAGTCACGGTCCCGCTCGATGGGGCGACGCACGCGGGTGGCTCGGGGAGCATCGACGTATGTGGGCAGCGTTGTCGGGACCGCAGACCACTCTTCCCCGTTTCGCTCTCCCTCCCAGGGATCCCAGGACAGAAAGTCGTCCATCGCCGCTGCCATCTGGGCCTCTCGGGCGCGCTTGCTCGTCGGACGAGTCCCACGGGATCGGGGATAGGCGACGTCCGCCACTCGGTCTGCGTACGCGACTGCCCGGTAGTCCTCGTTGAGTTCATCATCGTATTCGTCAACACGGTACTCGACTGACTCATCCGCAGTAGCCGAGTGCCGAGAGGAGGGTCGGGCAGCAACCACGACATAAGCCAGGACCAGACCTGCAAGGATGATCGGAGCCCAACGCGGAACTAGGCCCACAATGGCTAACCCGAGAACCGCAGCAAGGGCGATACTGAGGATCCCGGTTACGACCATCCGTCGTTTCGATCGCTGCTCCTCCGCAGGCGAGGAGTGTCGGGTACGAGACGGTGGACGCCCCGAACGTTCCTCGCCGGTCGCCTGCTCGCCAAGCGAATGCATTGCGGACGAGAAGCGGGCGCTTGATCTCACTTCACTTATCTGATCATGCCGCTTGAGCCAAATAGGGATTAGGACAGCAGCCCACAGCGCCACGATTACTGCGTAGATGAACCCTGTCACAGTGGGAAGATTAGGTGCTTTCGGCCGGCTTCTTGCGCAAATTTGACCCGCCGGAGTCAACGTGTCGCACACCCACTCTCACGTCGAGGCCTTCGAAACACCTGCCTCGGATCAATGACGAGTCGCCGCACGGAGGCCAGCCACTACCCCGGCGGGGAGATCGCCCGCGAGCAAGACGTAGGTCACGTGATCGCGCCAGTCTCCGTTGATATGCAGATATTTCTCACGAAAGCCTTCCTCGCGATAGCCCAGCTTCTCGGCAACCGCACGCGAGGAGGTGTTTTCAGGGCGAATGTTCAACTCCATTCGGTGCAGGCGGAGCACGTCGAAGGCGTAATCGGTCGCCATCGCCACGCCCATCGAGGTAACGCCCCTACCGGCGAACTCCTGATCGATCCAATACCCGATGTAGGCGCTGCGCAGAGAGCCATACGCGATTCCGCCCATCGTTATCTGCCCCACCAGTCGGCCGCGAAACTCGGTTGCCCACGGCAACACTCGACCTGCGCGCGCTTCGGCCCGAAGCCGCCGGGTCATCGCGTGGAAACTCGGCGGAACCTCTCCGGCACGAACTCCTTCATCGGGAACCGTCGCGTCCCAGGGGCCAAGCCAGGCCTGATTGCGTCGTCGAACTTCTTGCCAGGCCCTGGCGTCACTCGCCTTCAGAGGGCGCAACCGAACGTCACCCTCATTCAAGGTCGGCGCAACGTCCGACCGCCACGACATAGCTAAAGCTCCTGCTCGGAGATCCACTCGCGTAGGTCATCTCCGATGTCATCCCGCTCCATTGCAAGCTGAATGACCGCCTTGAGGTAACTGAGCTTGTCTCCGGTGTCGTATCGACGACCATCGAAGACGACTCCGTGCACGCCCCCGCCCTCGCTCGCGGGGCGACGGGCCAACTCCACGAGCGCGTCGGTGAGTTGGATTTCTCCACCGCGCCCCGGTGCAGTGTTGTGGAGAATCTCGAACACCGCGGGGTCGAGGATGTAGCGGCCGATAATCGCGTAGTCGCTCGGCGCCTCGTCGACGGACGGCTTCTCGATGAGATCGGTTACCTGGACGACGTCATCGCTGTCGGTGTCCGACACCGCAACGCACCCGTAAAGCGAAATATCTTCATGCGGGACACGCATCAGGCACAACACCGAACCGCCAAGCCTTTCGCGCACCTCAATCATGCGCGGCACGATTGGATCGCGCTCGTCGATCAAGTCATCACCGAGCAAGACGGCGAATGGTTGATCACCGACGTGATGCTCCGCCATTAGGACCGCATGCCCAAGGCCCAGCGCTTGTCCCTGCCGCACGTAGTGGATGTGGGCGAGATCGTTGGACTCCTGCGCGAGCGCGAGCCTCGCGTTGTCGTTCTTCGCCGTAAGCGCGGCCTCCAACTCGATGTTCTGGTCGAAGTGGTCTTCCAACGCGCGCTTGCCGCGGCTGGTGATGAACAGCAGGTCATTGAGCCCAGCGGCAACGGCTTCTTCGACGACAAACTGGATCGCTGGCTTGTCGACGATGGGCAGCATTTCCTTCGGCATCGCTTTCGTTGCGGGCAGGAACCGTGTTCCCAGCCCCGCCGCGGGGATGACTGCAGCAGTGACGCCTGTCATGGGGCCTGAGACTACGCGGTCTACCCCCTGTCCGACGAACCTCTCGGGAGTCTCGGCGGATCGCCATTACCTCCCGATGGCCTCCGGGTGCGGCACAGTGAGGCTATGGACTCGGTGTTGGGGAAGGCCGATCTTCGACGGCAGGTGCGCCATCAGCGGCAGAACCGGGACGCTGGCGCTGATGAATCGACGCGCATCAGCGAACACATCATGGATCTGGAAGACGTGCGATCGGCGTGCGATCGCCAGGAAGTGATCGCGTGCTATCTCGCGCGAGACGACGAGCCACCGACCCGGGACGTGATCGATGACGTGCGGCGTGCCGGAGGCAGGGTTGCGTTGCCGCGGATCAGCGACGACGACCTGGTCTGGGTCGAGATGACCGACAACACGCGCATGGTCACCAACACGTGGGGTATCGATGAACCGCAAGGCCCCCCGATGTCGACACCGCCGGCCGTGTGGATCATTCCAGCCTTAGCGGTCGATGCCGACGGCTATCGACTCGGTCAAGGTGGTGGGTTCTACGACCGATCTCTTGCCCAGCGTCCGTCAGACGACAACACCCTGGTGATCGCCGTGATCTTCGAGGACGAATCAGTTATGCACGTCCCGCACGAAGCCCACGATCAACGAGTAGATGTCGTCGTGACGCCGGAACGTGTGCGCTGGCTGTCGATGCCGGACTAGTTCTCCTGGGGAGTCAACGCAATGATCACCACAACAGCCCCGAGAACGCGGACCCATCGCCGCACCTCGCGCACCACGTCTCATTAGGCCCCGATCACAGCGCGGGTGACCGCCACCGCGATGCCACACGCGCCTATGCAGGCAATCGGCATCACGATGATGGCCGCCCAGGCGCTGGATCGCTTCTCACTCCACACACGATTGACGAACAGCGCATAGCTCGAATACGTGGTGAGGGCGCCACACGCCCCCGTTGCCAGCAGCGCACGCATGGGGCCTTCGAGGCTGACGTAGGCGATGCCGATGACGAATGATCCGATCACATTGACCACCAGCAAGCCCCACGGGAAAAACCCGTACCCGCGCTGCTGAGCTGCGCGGGAGATCCGACTATCGATCAGATAGCGCGTCGGTGCGCCAATCGCTCCACCAAGGGCGACGGCGAGCGCGAGGGACCACGTCATGCCGCTCCTCCTGTCGAGCGCACACGCGCTAGCCGACTACCGAGGGCAACCGCGATCGCCGTCGCCGCAATGGTCACGAGGACGTAGACCGCGGCGAGACCGACACCTACCGCATCACCGCGGTCCACCAGAGCGAACGCTTCTTCCGCGAAGGCCGAGTAGGTCGTGAATCCGCCGAGGACTCCGGTGATGACCAGGCCGCTCACCCAGGGGGCATGCCGAACAGCAATCGGGGCGAGAACACCGATCGCGAAGCACCCGACCACGTTGGCAATGAGGGTTCCCCACGGGAACGTCGGGGAATCCGCCACCGCTAGAACGAGTTCACCGATGGACCAGCGAGCCAGGGCTCCCAGAGCACCGCCTACCCCGATCGCCAGCCATAAACGCATCCTCCGAGGGTAGCGATGCACCCGCATGAATTAGCACTCGTTGGTATCGAGTGCTAATCTCGCCGGGACAAGGAGGTTCGGTGCCCACCTACGAATACGCGTGCTCATCGTGCGACACCACGCACGACATCGTGCAGAAGATGACCGATCCCACCCTCACCGAGTGCCCCGTGTGCGGCGAGCCGAC
>NZLD01000095.1 GCA_002694095.1 Micrococcales bacterium
AAGGTCCGTGGCGCCACACCCAGGCCGATGTAGGCCATGACAACCAAGGCGGCGATCACGACGACGAGTGCAATCCACGTCGACCAGCCGTCACCCGAGGTCAGCGCTCGCACTTCCACGTAACTGATCAGCGTGATCGACGTGATGGTCGCGATTGTCGACAGCAGGAACAGTACGTTTACGTACCGCGCCCGATCCTGCAAAACGCCAAGCAGCAATTCCGCCCGCTTCTCGTTGCCGTTGCCTTCCTTGCGGAGCTCATCGATCCGAGTCTTGGACACACGGGTCATTGCCGTCTCAGCGGCGATCAGCAGCCCCGACACGACGATTAAGGCGATGGCGATCAACACCAGCCAGAGATTCATCGTGCCGCACCCCAGCTATCAAGTAGTTCATCTTGCAGGGCGAACATCCTCGCGTATTCCTCTTCCGTCGCGTGGTTGTATCCCAGCAGATGAAGCAGCCCGTGGACGGTAAGGAACTGCACGTGTTCGTCCAGGCTGCGCTCGGCAGCGGCGGCATCCGCCTGGGCGAACTCCGGGCAGATGACGATATCCCCCAGCATCCCCGGGCCGGACAAGGCCTCCGAGGTGCCGGGCACCAGCTCATCGATGGGGAAACTCACCACGTCGGTGGGGCCGGGCTCGTTCATCCAGTCTTCGTGCAGCGAGGTGATCCGGTCGATATCCACCAGCGTTATTCCGAGTTCAGAATCGGGATGGATATGCATCGTCGAGTAGACATGGCCGGCGAGGTCGCTGAGCGCGTTCAGGTCGATCGGCGAGCCGGCGTCGTCGTCGACCGAGATACTCGGCAGGGTCATGGTTGGCGCCTCGCGTCATACCGGTCGTAGGCCTCCACGATCTTGCCGACGAGTTTGTGGCGGACAACGTCGTGCGCCGTCAAGCGGCAGAAGCCAACGTCCTCGAGTCCGTCCAAGATCTCCCCGACCACACGCAGCCCGCTCTGCGTCCCTCCAGGAAGGTCCACCTGCGTGATGTCGCCGGTGACGACCATGGTCGATCCGAATCCCAATCGAGTCAAGAACATCTTCATTTGCTCAGCCGATGTGTTCTGGGCCTCGTCCAAGATGACGAAGGCGTCGTTCAAGGTACGTCCGCGCATGTAGGCCAGGGGGGCGATTTCGATCGTGCCGGACGTGATGAGCCGCGGAATCGACTCCGGGTCGATCATGTCGTGCAGCGCGTCATACAAGGGGCGCAGGTAGGGATCGATCTTTTCGCTCAGAGTTCCGGGAAGGAAACCCAAGCGCTCCCCCGCTTCGACAGCGGGACGGGTGAGCACGATGCGGTTCACCTGCTTGGCCTGCAGCGCCTGCACCGCCTTGGCCACCGCCAAGTAGGTCTTGCCGGTGCCGGCCGGGCCAATTCCGAACACCACGGTGTTCTTGTCGATCGCATCGACGTACCGCTTCTGATTAAGGGTCTTGGGTCGAATCGTGCGCCCACGGTTGCTCAGGATGTTGGCGGTGAGAACGTCGGATGGGCGCGTGCCGCTGCGCAGCATGCCGATGGAACGCTCGACGGACTCCGTCGACAGGGCCTGGCCGGTACGAAGCATCGCGAGCATCTCAGCGATCAAGGAGTCGATAATTGCGCTCTCCTCCGCCGGGCCGTCGAGTCGTATTTCGTTGCCCCGCACGAGCACGCTCACCGACGGAAACGCGTTCTCGATCAGGCGGAGATACTCGTCGTTGGATCCCAAGAGGGCGACCATCGGTTGAGAGTTGGGGATCTCGATAGTCATTCGTGCATCGGAGTCGCTCGCTGCGTTGCTCATCCGGGAGGCCATTCGAGGTTTCGGCCACCGACCACGTGGGCGTGGACGTGGAACACCGTTTGTCCAGCGCCGGCGCCGGTGTTGAACACGACACGGTAGGCATCGCCCACGCCTTCGTCAGCCGCCACCTCCTGCGCCGCCTGTAGCAACGTTGCGGTCGTGGCGGGAGCAGCAGTGGCGAGTTCGCCGACGTTCGCGTAGTGGTCACGCGGCACGACCAACACGTGCACGGGCGCCTGCGGAGCAATGTCCCGGAAAGCGACGATGTCGTCGTTGGACAGCACGATGTCCGCGGGGATTTCCTCCGCGACTATCGAGCAGAACAGGCAGTCGGCCATCACGTCATTCTTTCACGGCGATCACGGGGCTACCAGCGCCCTATCTGAGCCGACAGGACGCTCAACGCTGCTATCCCGGCGGTGGACGTACGCAGGACCGACGGACCTAGTTGCACGAGATGGGCCCCCGCATCCGTGAACTGTCCTCGCTCGTTGTCGCTGAGTCCCCCTTCCGGGCCGATGACGAGCATGATGTCGCGGGCCGCTTCCGCGGCGATGGAGGTCAACTGCACGGACGCTTGCTCATCCAAGACCAGGGCCACGCCCGACGCGGCAATCAGTTCCGCGACACCCCCGGACGTCGTCACCGGATCCACGCGCGGGACCCGAGAGCGTCGCGCCTGCTTGGTCGCCTCTCGAGCGGTGGCCGCCCACTTGCCTCGATTCTTGGTTGCTTTCGTCTCATCCCATCGCGCAACGCTCTTCTCGGCTTGCCACGGCACGATCGCGTCGATTCCAGCTTCGGTCAGCATCTGCACCGCGCGTTCGCCGCGATCACCTTTGGCGATTGCCTGCACTGCGGTGATCTGCGGCATCGGTTCGGGCTCGTCGGTCACCGCCGTGACCGTGATCGTTGCGGAATCTGACGGGTGCACCGTGGTGACGGATCCGGTGATGCGTCGGCCACAGCCATCGACGCACTGGATCATCTCACCGGCGCGAACACGTTGGACGGCCACCGCGTGCCGGCCTTCCGGCCCGTCCAACACAAACTCGCCACCGACCCGCACCTCGGCGGCGCGGTCGGGATCGAGGAGAAAAACCGGTGGGCTCACCGCGACGAGAAGGCGTCTTTCAAGCGACCAAAGAGGCTACCGTTATCCGCGCTTGTTCGCGTGGACACCGCGTGCGTGGTGTTCTCCCCACGAATTTCTGCGAACTCCCGGAGCAACTCCGATTGACGGGCATCCAATTTCGACGGAACCTCGACGTCCACGTGGACGAAGAGATCACCTCGTGACCCGCCGCGTAGCCGCGAGGCACCCTTGCCCCGCAACGTGATCGTTGCTCCCGCTTGGGTCCCTGCCGGCACCATCAGCTCCTCCGGACCGTCAAGGGTGTCGAGGTGCACGCTGGTACCGAGTGCCGCAGCGGACATCGGGATCTTCACCACGCAGTGCAGCTCATCTCCGTGACGCTCGAACACCGGGTCCGGGGCCACGACGACCTCGACGAACAAGTCGCCCACGGATCCGCCGTTGGGGCCGACCTCGCCCTCTCCCTGCAGTTGGATGCGCGTTCCGGTGTCCACACCCGGTGGCACTTTGATGGTGAGTGTGCGACGACTACGCACGCGACCTTCACCCGAGCACTCCGGGCAGGGATAGGGAATGGTCGTGCCGAATCCTTGGCATTGCGGACACGGACGCGAGGTCATCACCTGCCCGAGAAACGACCGCTGCACCGATTGGATCTCGCCCGCGCCCTTACACATCACGCAGGTCTCCAGTTCGCTTCCCTCGGCCATTCCCGAACCGGTGCACGTCGCGCACGCGGTCGCGGTGTCCACCGTGATGTCCTGCTCGCCGCCGAATACCGCCGTCGCCAGATCGATCTGCACCCGCACCAGGGCGTCCTGCCCGCGTTGCGCCCGGCTGCGGGGTCCCCGCTGGCGACCGCCTCCGCCACCACCGAAGAACGCATCCATGATGTCGCCGAAGTCGAAACCAGTCGCGCCGAATCCTCCGAATCCTCCGGATTGACTCAGCGGGTCTCCACCCATGTCATACATCTGTCGCTTCTCGGGATCAGAAAGCACTTCGTACGCCGCGGTGACCTGCTTGAACCGCTCCTGGTGCTTGGGATCCGGGTTGACGTCCGGGTGCAGTTCCCGCGCCAAACGCCGGTACGCCTTCTTGATCTCCTCTGCAGAAGCGTCCCGCGATACGCCGAGCATCGAGTAATAGTCCGTTGCCACAGCCACCTACTGTCCCTTCAAAATCTTGCTGACGTACTGCGCGACGGCGTGCACCGCACTCATCGTCCCGGCGTAGTCCATGTGGGTGGGTCCGACGACACCCAGCGACGCGACCGGCTCATCGGTCCGGCCGTACCCAGCGGTGACGACCGACGTTGATTCGAGCCCGTGGACATCGTTCTCTTGACCGATGCGAACCGTCACCGGTGACTCGATAGACAGTTCTCCGAGAAGGCGCAGCAGAACAACCTGCTCCTCAAGGGCTTCGAGAACGGGCTGTATCGCCATCGGGAACGACTGTTGGTAACGCGCCAGGTGCGCGGTTCCGCCCAGCACCACGCGCTCCTCGATACGTTCAGTGACAGCCTCCAGAACCGCCGCCATCACCGCCTGCACGAGTCGCTGGTCGCTCGCGTCGAACCCCTTGTCGAGGTCCTTCAGCGCATCGGAGACGAAAGCGAACGGCTTATCGGCGACTGCGGCGTTCAGGCGCGCCCGGAGATCTCCCAGGACTTGCTCCGACAGCGGCGCGGCGCATTCGATGACCCGCTGCTCGACGCGACCGGTGTCCATAATGACCACCAGCATCAAGCGGGTGTCGCTGACCGCGATCAGCTCGACGTGGCGGACGCTGCTTCGTTCCAATGACGGGTACTGCACGAGCGCAACCTGCTGAGTGATCTGCGCGAGCAAGCGGACGGTCCGGCCCATCACGTCGTCGAGGTCGACGGCATCCCCGAGGAATCTCTCGATGGCCTTGCGCTCGGGCGCACTCATTGGCTTCACGGTCGAGATCTGGTCGACGAACAACCGATACCCGCGATCGGTAGGGATCCGCCCCGCCGACGTATGCGGGTGGGTGATGTAGCCCTCTTCTTCCAGGGCCGCCATGTCGTTGCGGATCGTGGCGGGAGAGACACCCAGGTGGTGCCGTTCCACCAGCGCCTTCGAACCTACGGGCTCGTGCGTGGCGACGTAGTCCTCGACGATGGCGCGCAGCACGGCCAGTCGGCGGTCTTCGAGCACGGCACCTCCCGTCGGTATCTCTAGCACTCGCATGTCCAGAGTGCCAAGTCTACGTCGGATCGGCCTGTTTCGCCGTGGGCGCGTCCGGTCCTGCGTCCGGTCCTGCGACCGGTCCTGCGTCTGGTGCTGAGGATGCCTCGCTGATGACGGCCAATTCTCGAGCGACAGCGTCCGCAAGGAGGCGACCCCGCCGGGTAAGCACGATCCGGGCCGCCGGCTCGTGTGCGGGTTCGGCCTCCACTAGTCCCCGGTCCACGAGATCGAGCACGGCGCTCTGCGGGCACTCGACCTCGTCAGCGATCACGCCCTCGCGAACCCGCAGCCC
>NZLD01000096.1 GCA_002694095.1 Micrococcales bacterium
GAGGCGCCCGACCTCTCGGACACGGAGGGGTGCATCCAATGCCAGATGGGCAGCAAACTGGTTCTCTTCATAACCGGGAACTGCCATTGGCAGTGCGACTACTGCCCCCTTTCGGAGACTCGGAGGGACATCGACTGGATGTTCGCCAACGAGAGGAGGTGCGAGACCTTCGAAGAGGTCATCGAGGAGGCTAAGGCGATGAGGGCCACGGGGGCCGGAATAACCGGTGGCGACCCTCTCATGGCCAGGGAGAGAACACTCGAGGGGATATCCCGATTGAAGTCCGAGTTCGGCCCGGGCTTCCATCTTCACATGTACACAAGCATACCATTCAATCCAGAACTGGCCAGGGAGTTTGCAGATGCCGGTCTCGATGAGATTCGCTTCCACCTCCTGGGCTTGGATGCCGAGAGGGACCGTTCGACGATTTCGGCATGCTCAGATTCAGGTATTCTAACCGGGGTTGAGATACCCTGCGAACCAGACAAGAGGGAAGAGCTACTCTCCCTACTGGAGGAATTGAGATCCTTCGACATCTCGTTCCTGAACCTCAACGAACTGGAGATCACAGTGGGCAACCACGAGAACATGGAGTTGAGGGGCTTCAACCTCTCCACTGAGATCACCGCCGGAGCCTCTGGATCAAATGAGCTGGCGCTGGACATGAAGTCACGAGTAAGCGCCGCAGAGCAGGGTCTGCCGGACCCATTGGACGGCGGTGTCAGGGAATCGTACGGATTCCACCTTAAGTTCTGTACCGCCGTCTTCAAGGACGCTGGACAACTTAGGCGCAGGTTCCTCCGAAGAGGTGAGTCCACGATATCCCCTCATGAGGTCCTGACCGAGGACGGAACTCTGATTTTCGGGGCAATCGACGCCGATGAGAGTTCGAAGGACGATTGGATATCTGAGATAGCCCAGGAGACTGGACTGCCTCGGAGGTTCCTCCTCTGGGACGACGAGAACGAGAGGATCGAGATGCCCCTGGTCATAGCCGAGGACATAGCCGAGGAGATAGAAGACCCCGTCTTCATGATCGAGGTGCTACCCACTCACGAGAGGACCGAGGTCACGGCAGTAAGGCTGAACGGTTTCGAAGAGGGGTAGGGCCAATGAAGAACTCCGGACACCGGCTAGGGGCGTCAGGAACCACTTCCGAGAACACCCTTGAGGGATATCGTGAATCCTCGGCAAAGCCAGAGATGAGGGGATTCAGGTACTGGGAGTTCGACATAAGGGAGTCCTCGGACGGAACCGTCTTCGTCTTCCACGACGATACCATAGACGTAGGTGGAAAACAGTCCGAGATCTCACAGATGCCATTCTCGGAGATCAAGAGGGCGGGTTCGCAGCGAGGGATTTCCATCCCTCTCTTCTCGGAGGTCTGCGAGGAGCTCGGCGATTCTCCAGAGATGGTGATGGTGGAGATAAAGCACCTGAGCTCGGAAGGAGCTAGGACCGAGGTCCTGGAAGCTCTCCGAGGCAGACGCAAATGGAAGGCAATGGCGACCCCCGAGAGGTTCTCCCGCGCATTCCCGTCAGATATCAGGGAAGATTGGGAGGCAAGGTTTCGGTCAGCGGGGGTGGAGCTTGTTCGAGTCGGTCGCCACAGGGTGAACCTCTTCGATGCATGCAAGTCCCGGATGAGCTGGATCTTCGCACAGCCTAGGTGGCTTTTCGGCCTGTGAACTCTCCTCAAGTTGATAGGTCCCCGACTCCGAAACGGCACCGTGCCGGTTAGGAGGCCAGACCCCGAGAACCCCAAGGTGAACCCGTACCGGAGGCTCTCCGCATCCCAGGTCAATGCATGGAGGAAGTGTCCCAGGCTGTGGTACTACGGCTGGATGGCCAGACTAAAATCGCCCCTTCCCCCCCAGATTCTGAGAGGAAACGCAGTAGAAGAGTGCGTATGCAGGGTCCTGAGGGAGTCTCCAACTCTGATGGCCGCCGACTCACGCTCCTCAATGACCTCGCCTCTAGCAGAAGACGGCTCCCCGGACTGGGATAGCCAGGACTTCTGGATAGGACCCGGCCTCTCCCCACTAGACTCGTCATCGGTCCCGGATGATCGAGAATCCCTACACTCCTGGGCCTCGTCCAGGTCTGAAGCACACTTCGATAGGTGCTGGGAGTCTGCGATAGCGGACTGGGAGTCCAGCCCGAATAAGATAGGTTCAGCAGACGACATAGACAAGCAGGAGGGAAGGGACATGGTCGAGGCTGCGATAAACCTGCATCTCGATGAGGTCCAATCATGCATGGAGTCGGGAGGAGGCCCGACTCTGGACGATTGGAGATCAGGCAAAAGGGAAGACTGGCCCGCTCCCGATGGTTTCCCTCGTCAATGGGACAAACCTCACCCGGCTGCAGGGAGCGGCCCAATAACATGGGCTGAGGCATGGGAGGTCGCCAGACCTTGGTTCGTGGACCCCGATGCTAAGTCCTTCACCCAGACAAGCGCTCACCCAGGAGAGTGGTTCCAGGGGGAGTACGACATGGTTTACCGATGGAGCGGGACTCCCAAGATCGTCGACCTCAAGGCCTCGATCGGAAAGGGCGACCGTTCAGGCGACTACCTCGATCAACTGCGGATGTACGCGTGGCTGTGGTGGGAGACCCACGACAGGGAGGAGCAGGTAGAGGGCTTGGAAATCTGGTACCTCGGGACAGGGACTGTGAAGCAAGTCACCCTCCCCTCGGAGGAAGAGATGGCTGCCCTGGACTCAGAGTTGGAGGGGCTATACGGGAAGATTCACTCTAGGGACCCTTCAATCGAAGAATGCCCGCCCGAACCCTCTCCACTACGTTTCTTCGAGAGGGGAGGGGTTCCCGCCGATATCCCTGTCCATGCTGATGAGAGGGCCAGATGCACCAGATGCGACTACAGGGGTATTTGCGATGGCTCGGACCACGACATCGCACTCCCCCTGGAGACTAGGGTGGAGAGGTTCGGCCATGCATGGCCCATCACCCCGATAGGCGAGATAGAGACCCGTGCGAGCGTCACAGGGGAAGTCGTGGGCCTCCAAGGGCCCGAGATTCTCGAAGACGGCTCAATAAGCCTGGAGTTCACTCTCCAGGATGGCTACGACAGGGCACGAGTTAGACCCTCCAGACAGGGGAACCCGACCCAGGTGACTCGGAATATCTCAGAGGGCTCGCGCGTCAGGATCGACGATGGTATGCCCTCCCTATGGCGAGGCCAGTTGCAGATAGACTTGGATGGGAACTCTTCCGTATCAATGGCCTCGGAGGGTGACTCTTCCCCTGTGGTAGAGGTTGAGACCAGGGTAAGCGTCGTGGGCAGGGTCTGGTCGATAGACGCCTACCCTAACGGTGTTGATGTGAACCGCTGGTCGATCACACTGATGGACAAGACTGGCTCGGCAGCCTCGGTTGCGTTCAAACAGTTCGTGCCGGTCTCTGCAGCAGCAATTTCGAGAGGGGACGAGATCGCAATACTGAACGGCGAGGTGGGCGAATGGGCCGGACGCCCCCAGGTGAGGATAGGCCCCGGTGCTAGGGTCGTTATTCTCAAGCACTCGCCTGATACGCCAGGGTTCTGACTCTACTGGCTTCGAGTGGGCAAGAATGGAATCAGCTGGTTGGCCAGAGATTGGATGTTCCTAGTCTGAATCCAGACTGAGCCCGAACCATGGAAGTCCAATGTGAAGCCCTCCCCACCGAAGAAGAAGGAACCCAGTCCCTTGACCTTGGAGATATGGTAATTCAGTCCCTCGGAGAAAGCTACCACGTGACCGTTGTCTATCTTTATCGGCTTGTCTGGGGTGACCTCTATCTCCTTCATAGCCCCGTAAGATGTGAAGAAAACCTTGCCTGGGACATCAGAAGCCTCTGCACGCAGGAAGAAAGCCCCTTCCCTGGAGAATAGGGATTTTGCTCCCTGGAACTTCGTCGATGTATCCACATTGATAGTCGAGGCCATGAAAGCACCTCCTTGCATGTAGAAACTCTGGCCGGGCTCCATGTCGAATGTCTCAATATCTCCAGGTGAAGAGGGGGCCAGGGATATCCATCCTCCAGAAGGTCCTGCAGTGTACGTGTTCACGAAGAATGACTCGCCCCCGAAGGCACTCTTCATCATGCTCTTCATGAAGCCGCCAAGACCTCCTCCGCTGCCCATTCCGGTCTTCATCTCCAGACCCTCGGACTGTGCTACCATCGCTCCGGGCTCGACCTTGATCTTCTCTCCGGGTGCAAGATTCGCTGTCATCATAGTAAACGCTGGGCCATACTCGCTCTCAATTTCCATAGTCCGACCGAATAACCCGCGCTCAAAAGCCTAACTCCTAAATCAAGATGAAACGGAGATGGCGCCGAGAGAGGGATTTGAACCCCCGCGTCCAATGGACAGTGGATTTCGAATCCACCGCAATACCGGGCTATGCGATCTCGGCAGCGGACTTCCCACCTGCGAATCTGACATAAGGATGACCCGGCCCCCCGTGACCCGTGAGAGTCGAGATCCAGCACGAGGGCGAATCACTAGAGGTGGAGTCTAGCAAGCCGATTACCATTAGCGAGGTCCTGGAGAAGTTGGAGATTCCCCCTTCCACCGTCCTTGCCGTACAAGGCCAGACCATCCTTCCGCACACATCCATCATCAAGGATGATGCTACGTTGGAACTGGTGGTCGTCTCCTCAGGCGGATGATGAAGCCCGATTGCACCACGAAAGACTAGGAATCTTCAATAGTGTCGAACGCCAGAACGTATTATGAACCCAAGAACACAGAAGGGCCAGAGGAAGGTCAGCCAGATGGTCAAGAGAATGAGGCCAAAGAAGAAGAGAGCCGAGAAGGCAGATTCATCATGCGATAACCCAGGTTGTGGGTGTGGCAACTAGGCAGCATCCGTTCTGCGTAAACTCATATAGCGTCAGCACTATTGGTTGCCCGTGCAGATAGGAAGGCCAGATTGGTGGGATGACGCCACCGCTCACCTATCCCGAGATCCGCTGATCGGCGGCATCGTAAAGAAATTCGATGGGGAGGGCCTGTCCGGAAGGGGGGAACTATTCCAGACCCTGGTCAGGAGCATAGTCGGTCAGCAGATTTCCGTGAAGGCTGCCGATGCAGTACACGGTCGCTTGGAGGAGATGAGCGGTGGCAAGATTACCAGGGAGGAACTTGGTGCCCTACCTCTCGACGCGTTACTATCCTGCGGACTTTCCAGGCAGAAGAGCCAGTACATTCTCGGTATTGCCAACGATGAAACCCCCCTTCTCCCAGACGATTACGAGGAATTGGACGATGAATCCCTAATCAGGCATCTCGTGAAATTCAAGGGAATCGGGCCCTGGACCGCGGAGATGATGCTCATATTCTCGCTTATGAGGCCCGACGTTCTGAGCTTGGGCGACTTGGGGGTTGTCAAGGGAATCAGGATGCTCGACCCACAGGCCCAATCCAAGAGCGAGATGCAGGCGGTGGCAGAAGCCTGGAGACCATACCGGAGTGCTGCTTGCTGGTTCCTTTGGAGGTCTCTGGACCCAGTTCCGGTAGAGTACTGAATGCGAAACACGAGAAGGTTAACTCTACCAATCATCTGGAGATGCCATGGAACAGGCAGGGGAGGCCAGGCAACATTCTGTTCTCGGGAAGACTTTTCACTGGGGCTTCATAATCCTTTACGCATATGGTATCCTCAAGCAGATCGATGAGTTGGAGGAGCTCGAGGACTCCGCGTTGCTAGCCTTCGAGGTCGCCTTCGCTGCAGTATTCCTCGGTATTGTGATGATTCGGTACTCCTACATGAGAAGGTTCGAGACCTTCATGGGCGCCACTGAACCAGTCCCCCTCGCACATCGCTATCTGGCCAAGGGGATTCATACATCGATGTACCTATGCCTAGCTATGCTGCCGCTTTCGGGGCTTTTGATAGCCGGTTTGTTCACACAGGGAGTAAAGGACGGGCCTTTGCAGGACTTCGCTCTCGCTTTGCACGAGATATCAGCCTCACTGAGCTATGTACTGATTGCTGTGCATGTCGGTGCCGCAATGTGGTCCAGGGTCAAGGGAGAGGGCGTTTGGACATCCATGGTTCCGGTATGGAAGGAGGGAGGGACCTCAAGAAACGAGTTGGTTACCAGAATTTCAAAATTAGAGAACGAGGTCTTCAACCGAGTAGAGAAGGCCCTCACATCACA